>JBKBXP010000225.1:0-5430 GCA_046314035.1 Pseudorhizobium sp.
GGGTGACCTCAGACCTGGAGAATGGAAGAGACGAGAAGCTGGGTGTAAGGCGCCTGCGGGTCGTCCAGCACCTGATCGGTCAGGCCGGTCTCGATCACCTCGCCATTGCGCATGACGATCATGCGATGCGACAGCAGGCGGGCGACGGCGAGATCATGCGTGACGATGACCACCGACAGGCCGAGATCGGCCACGAGGCCGCGCAGCAAGTCCAGAAGGCGCGCCTGCACCGACACGTCGAGACCGCCGGTGGGCTCGTCCATGAACACAAGGCGCGGACCGGTGACGAGGTTGCGGGCGATCTGCAGGCGCTGGCGCATGCCGCCGGAGAAGGCGCGCGGGTCGTCATCGATGCGGGTGCCGTCGATCTCGACGCGCTCGAGCCAGTCAAGCGCCGTGCCGCGGATGTTGCCATAGTGGCGGTTGCCGACGGCCATCAGCCGCTCGCCGACATTGGCCCCGGCGGACACGGTCATGCGCAGGCCATCGGCGGCGTTCTGGTGCACGAAGCCCCAGTCGGTGCGCATCAGGAAGCGGCGTTCGGCCTCGGTCAGCTGGAACAGGTCGCGCATCGCGCCGTCGCGCATGCGGTACTCGATGGCACCGGCGGTCGGGGCGAGGCGGGTGGCGAGGCAGTTCAGGAGGGTGGTCTTGCCCGATCCGCTCTCGCCGACGATGGCCAGAACCTCGCCCGGCCACAGTTCGAAGGAGACATCGCGGCAGCCGATCCGGTCGCCGTAGAAGCGGGTGACGCCGCTGGCCCGCAGCAGGGGCTCTTCGCTCAGAAAGTCGGTCATTCGCCCGCCTCCGTCTTGGCTGTTCCGGATGATTTGCCGGCTAAATGCGATGCTGCCGGATTGGCGGCCATGTCGCCGAGGTGCCCTTCGGCGCGGCGTTCCTCGCAATAGTCACTGTCGGAACAGACGAACATGCGCCCGCCCTGGTCATCGAGCACGACTTCATCGAGATAGACATGCCGTGCGCCGCAAAGGCCGCAGGGCTTGTCAAACTTCTGCACTTCGAAGGGATGGTCGTCGAAGTCGAGGCTCTTGACCTTGGTGTAGGGCGGGATGGCGTAGATGCGCTTCTCGCGGCCAGCGCCGTAGAGCTGCAGCGCCTTCATGTTGTCGATCTTCGGATTGTCGAACTTCGGCGTCGGCGATGGATCCATCACGTAGCGGTCGGCGACCTTCACCGGATAGGCATAGGTCGTGGCGATGCGGCCGTGGTGGGCGATGTCCTCGTAGAGCTTCACATGCATGAGGCCGTATTCCTCAAGCGCGTGCATCTTGCGTGTCTCGGTCTCACGCGGCTCAAGAAAGCGCAGCGGCTCGGGGATCGGAACCTGGAAGACGAGGATCTGGTCCTCGGTCAGCTCCTTCTCCGGGATGCGGTGCCGGGTCTGGATGATCGTGGCGTCCTTCGTCGCCGAGGTGGTCTTCACCTGCGCCGTCTTTTCAAAGAAGCCACGGATCGCGACGGCATTGGTAGTGTCGTCGGAGCCCTGGTCGATGACCTTCAGCGTGTCCTCGCGGCCCAGCACGGCGGCGGTCACCTGCACGCCGCCGGTGCCCCAGCCGTAGGGCATCGGCATCTCACGTGCAGCGAAGGGAACCTGGTAGCCGGGAATGGCAATGCCCTTGAGGATGGCACGGCGGATCATCCGCTTGGTCTGCTCGTCCAGATAGGCGAAGTTGTACTCGCCCTCGGTCTCGGTGATGGCAACTGCGGTCATTCTGCTGCCTCCTTCTCGCTTGTGCCCGTCGCTCCGGATCCGATGGCTTCGCTGGCTGCGGCCTGGTCTGCGGCTTGCCGGTCGAACCACTCGCCGCGCATGCGCCGAACCAGATCCAGCTCGGCCTGGAAGTCGACGTAGTGCGGCAGTTTCAGGTGTTCGACGAAGCCGGTGGCTTGGACGTTGTCCGAATGGGACATGACGAATTCCTCGTCCTGCGCCGGGGCGGTGCGTTCCTCGCCCAGCTCCTCGCAGCGCAGCGACCGGTCGACCATGGCCATGGACATCGCCTTGCGCTCGACCTGGCCGAAGACGAGGCCGTAGCCGCGGGTGAACTGCGGCGGGACCTTGGCCGAGCCCTTGAACTGGTTGACCATCTGGCACTCGGTCACGTTGATGCGGCCGAGCGGCACGGCAAAGCCCAGTTCCTCGGCGAAGAACTCCACCTCCACCGCGCCATAGCGGATCTCGCCGGCGAAGGGATGGGTGCGGCCGTAGCCGCGCTGGGTGGAGTAGGCCAGCGCCAGCAGGAAGCCCTCGTCGCCTCGGGCAAGGTTCTGCAGCCGCAGGTCACGGCCCGCAGGGAAGGACAGCGGTTCGCGCGTCAGGTCGCCAACTGCGGCGGTCTCTTCCGGCTGCACGTCTTCCTCGATGAGGCCTTCACCGCTGAGGAGATCCGTGACGCGCGGCATGGCGGTCTCGGTCACCTCGGCCGTCAGCGGCGCGTCCAGTTCGCCATCGGCGGCGAGCTTGAAGTCGAGCAGACGGTGGGTGTAGTCGAACGTGGGTCCGAGCAGCTGGCCGCCCGGCAGGTCCTTGAAGGTGGCCGAGATGCGGCGTTCGACCAGCATGGCGCCAGTGTCGACCGGCTCGCTGTAGCCGAAGCGCGGCAGCGTGGTGCGGTAGGCGCGCAGCAGGAACACGGCCTCGATCAGGTCGCCGCGCGCCTGCTTGATGGCCAGCGCTGCCAGACCCTCATCGTAAAGCGAGCCTTCGCCCATGACACGGGCCACGGCGATGGCCAGCTGACCGGCGATCTGTTCCAGCGTCAGGCCGGGAACCGACCGGTCGCCCCGGCGCTTGGTGGCCATGAGGCGATGGGCGTTGCGGATGGCCTTCTCGCCACCCTTGACGGCAACATACATGGTTCAGGCCTCCGACCGGGTGATGCTGGTGGAACGGGGCAGGCCGACGATCTCGTTGCCCGCGGCAAAGACCATGTCGACCCCGCGCGGGAACAGGCGGGTGTTGTCCTCAGCCTGGTCCCAGAAGGTGACGGGCACGGGCGAGATGCGCAGCGGCTGCGTCGTCTCGATGCCCGGACCGGTCAGTGTGACGGCCTTGCCGCCCGTGAAGCTGTCGACGCTGATCAGCAGCGTTGTCGAGCGATCCGGATATTCCAGCGTGCCAAGCGCGAAACCCGAGAGGGCCGGCAGCGTCCGGGCGTCGCTGACGAGGGCAAAGGTCGCCTCCAACGGGGAGGTCACGACCGGCGCTCCGGTGTGAAACTTCAGAAACTGGCCGACGGCGTCTGACCGCGCCAGCGCCGGATCGAGCCACAGCGGTGTGTCATAGTCTGCCAGGGCCAATGCCATCGCAGCGAGAGCCGGCGTCAGCGGGGCCGGTGGCTGGATGCCGCCGGCCTCGATGGCCGTGAGGCGGCCGGGCCGCGCCAGGGCCATCATGACCGAACGGAAAACCTGCTGACCCTGGTGCACCGGATCGGAGAAACCCGGGCTGAGAGCGGCGGCGGAGAGAGGGCGGGCAGTCATCAGTCGTCTCCGCGAACCATGGTGAAGAAATCGACCTTCGTCGCCGCCGTTTCGGCGCGGACGGTGGCGTTTGCCGCCTCGGCTTCGGATGCGAGCGGGGCGATGATCTCGCGTTCCACCGCCTCTGTGAGAGCCGGGTTTTGCCAGAAGGCGTCGACGAGGGCGGCGTGCAGGGCCTTCTGCTTCGAGCGGCCCATGACATAGGAGGATCCGGCGATGCCGTTCTCAAGCCGGACGACGCAGCGCGTGACGGTCACCTCGCCGAGGTTGAAGGGGGCGCCTGTTCCGCCCATGCGGCCGCGGACCATCACGAGGCCGGTCTCAGGCGCGCGCACCAGCTCGTGGGCGGGCAATGGTGCAAACGGGGCGAGTGCGGCGGCGAGCCGGTCCGGCGTTGCGTTGGCGAGCGCTGCCATCAAGCGGCGGCGGGGCTCATTGGATGTGTCTGGGGATGCGGATGGGGGCGGGGCCTGGTGAGGCATGGCCGTTCTCCTTGGTGATTTGGATCGGCGATCGGTATCTAGACTTGATTTGTATACTTGTATAGACGAATTTTTCGATTGACTGACTGATAGCGAAAATTGATGACGAACCCATGACGCAGCGAGTGAACATCGACCGGGGCGCGGGCATTGCCGTCTGGCGGCAGATTGCAGAATGGGTGCGGGCGGAGGTGAACGCCGGCACGTTCGAGCAAGGCAGCCGCCTGCCGACGGAAACGGAGATTGCCGAACGCTTCGGAGTGAACCGGCATACGGTTCGCCGTGCCATCGCGGCGTTGACGGCGGAGGGCATTCTGCGGGCCGACCAGGGGCGCGGGACCTTCGTGACCGGCCAGCCGATCTCCTATCCGATCACGTCACGGACACGGTTTTCCGAGATCATCACCAGCCAGTCGCGTGAGCCCGGCGGTAGCCTGATTGGCTCGGCGGTCGAGGAGGCAGATGCGTTGCTGGCCGGATGGCTGGAGGTTCCGGTCGGAACCCCGCTGATCCGCATGGATACGCTGAGCGTCGTTGACGGAGTGCCGTTGATGGTTGGCGCCGCCTGGCTGGAGCAGGCCCGGTTTCCGAGCCTGCTGCGCGACTATGCCGAGACCAATTCGTTGACGGCGGCGCTGAAACGCGCCGGCATCGAGGATTATACGCGCAAGGAAACCCGCATCAGTGCCGAACTGGTCGACCCGGAAGATGCGCGCCTGCTGGAAGTTCCCTTGGGCACGCCCGTGCTGATCATGGAAAGCGTCAATCTCGATCCGGACGGCCGCCGCATCCAGTATGGCCGCGCCCGGGTTGCCGCCGAGCGGATCCAGATCGTCGTGCCGAACTGACCAAGGCTGGTGCCAAGAAGCTGGCGTTCAGCGCCAGTATTTCGGTGCCTTGCTGGCCTCTTCCCAGGACTTCTGAGCGAGCCGCCAGGCATGGCGCGCCTCGGCCTCATGCCAGCCAATGACGAAGCCGCAGCTCTGGGCAAGATCCGTCCCGGTCTGGCCTGCCGGCAAGGGCAGATCGAGCAGAAGCTCGGCCATTGCGACGTCATTGAGATAGCCGAACACATCCTGCAAGGACTTCAGGCGTTTGAGATAGGCCCGCCGTTCGGTCTTCGGCGAAAGACCTGCGAAGAACTCGAGGCCATAGCGGAATTTCTTCAGTGCCTTGCGCATGTCGTGCCGTTCGGGGATCGTCAGGCTCGACAAACGGCTGCCGTATTTTTGCAGCCGGTGCCACTGGCCGTCCAGCGCCACACCGCAGAAGTCGGTCACCGGAACGGCGAGCCTTTCGCTCTGGCTGATGTCTTCCGGAGCAATCCAGCCGCGTGTTTCGGTGTAGGTCGCAAGGTCGAACAGGAAGTCGTTGAAAGTCTGGCTGGCGAGGAGCGCTGCGATCTCTTCGCGGCGCTCAGAGCGTAGTGTTTCGAGATACC
>JBKBXP010000226.1:0-5375 GCA_046314035.1 Pseudorhizobium sp.
CCCGAACGGGTGAGCGGCCTGATCCTCGTCAGCGGCTATGCCGCCGGCTGGCGTCACACCGCCAGTGCCGAGGAACAGGCTCGGCGCGAGGCGGTGCTGACGCTGACGGAGCTCGGCTGGGGCACCGACAATCCCGCCTATCGCCACATCTTTTCCAAGACCTTCATGCCCGATGCCAGTGCCGAAGACCTCGACTGGTTCGACGAATTCCAGCGCCAGACGACGTCGCCGAAGAACGCCGCCCGTTTCCAGGATGCCTTTGGCTACATCGACGTCCGCCACCGGCTGGCCGAAGTCCGGGCACCGACGATTGTTCTTCACAGCAGGCACGACCAGCGCATCCCGCTGGAGCTCGGCCGCGCACTGGCCTCCGGCATTCCCGATGCCCATTTCGTGCCGATCGACAGCCGCAACCATATCCTCGTCGACAATGAGCCGGCCTGGGCAACGGCGCTTGAAACGGCCGCCCGCTTCCTGATCGAAAGAGGCATCTAGCTCTCGCCATTGTACCGGCCTCTCCGACCGGCAGCAGGCACAAGGGTTTCCCCTTCGCCGCTTGTCGGGATAGAGTTTCCTGCAAGTATGGATTCGGAGATCGATGATGAGCAACCGCCTCGAACGACTGATCGACCAGGGCACCGGCCGCAGTCCGGCCGAGATCGTCCTGAAGGGCGGGCGCTTCTTCGACCTCGTCACCGGCGAGCTTGTCGCCTCCGACATCGCCATCTGCGGCGACCGCATCGTCGGCACCGGTGGCAGTTATGTGGGCGACACCGAGATCGACATCTCAGGTCGCATCGTCGTCCCGGGCTTCATCGACACCCACCTGCACATTGAAAGCTCGCTCGTCACGCCGCATGAATTCGACCGCTGCGTCCTCCCCTATGGCGTCACCACCGCCATCTGCGACCCCCACGAGATCGCCAATGTGCTGGGCGAAGACGGCATCCGCTTCTTCCTCGATTCGGCCGAGCAGACGATCATGGACATCCGCGTCCAGCTCTCCTCCTGCGTGCCGGCTACCCATCTCGAAACTGCCGGCGCCGATCTGCCCATCGAAAAGCTCCTGCCCTTCCGCGACCACCCGAAGGTCATTGGCCTGGCCGAATTCATGAATTTCCCGGGCGTCATCCACAAGGACCCCGGATGCCTCGCCAAGCTCGACGCCTTCTACGACGACCACATCGACGGCCACGCACCGCTTTTGCGCGGCAACGACCTGAACGGCTACCTGTCGGCCGGCATCCGCACCGAGCACGAATGCACGACGGCAGACGAAGCCATGGAGAAGATCCGCAAGGGCATGCACATCCTGGTGCGCGAAGGCTCCGTCTCCAAGGATCTCCACGCGCTGATGCCGATCATCACCGAGCGCCTCTCGCCCTTCCTGGCGCTCTGCACCGACGACCGCAACCCGCTCGACATCGCCGAGCACGGCCACCTCGACTACATGATCCGCACGGCGATCGCCCATGGCGTCGAGCCGCTGGCGATCTACCGGGCCGCCTCCATCTCCGCCGCCCGCGCCTTCGGCCTGCGCGACCGCGGCCTCATAGCTCCAGGCTGGCGCGCCGATCTCGTCGTCCTCGACAGCCTGGAAAGCTGCAAGGCCGAGATCGTCTTCTCCGCCGGCCGCCGCGTCGACGACGACCTATTCGCCACCCGCAAGCCGGTCGCCCCGGTCGGGCTCGACAGCGTCAAGGCACGCCCCGTCCAGGCCATGCACTTCGGCGTGCCGTTCAGCGAGAACGAGACGCCAGTCATGGGCGTCATTCCCGGCAAGATCATCACCGAATACCGCCGCTACCGTCTCCCCGCTGCTGGCAACCAGGCAGGCGTCGATCTCGACCGCGACATCATCAAGGTCGCCGTCATCGAGCGGCACGGCAAGAACGGCAACCACGCCAATGGCTTCGTCCAGGGTTTCGGCCTGAAGAAGGGCGCCATCGCCTCCACCGTCGGCCACGACAGCCACAACATCTGCGTCGTCGGCGTCTCCGAAGACGACATGGCGCTCGCCGCCAATCGTCTCGGCGAAATCAAGGGCGGCTTCGTCGTCGTCGAGGATGGCAAGGTCACCGGCGAGATCGCCCTGCCCGTCGCCGGCCTGATGAGTCTGGAACCCTATGAGGTGGTGCGCGACACCCTGCACGGCCTGCGCCAATGCGCCTATGCGCTCGGCACCACGCTGGAAGAACCCTTCCTCCAGGTCGCCTTCCTGCCGCTCCCCGTCATCCCCCACCTGAAGATCTCCGACCGGGGCATGGTGGACGTGGACAGGTTCGAGTTGATCTAATCCGCCTCGGTGCGGGAACGCTCCTCAATTAACGACGACGCGGAGAATACTCTCGAGACTGGAACGAAATTTCGGCTTCTCTCCACTTAAGGCGGGCGCTCGCGCTGCCCGCATGGGTGCGACGTTAATATAGAAGAATGATCTACCTTTCCGCAGTTAACCTTTCTGCACTTGCATCAGACTTAGCATGACGACTTCCTGGAGATCGCAATGCCAGTCATCCTCCGCTCCGGCGCATTCAAGTTCTTCTTCTACTCGAACGAGGGCACGCCCCGAGAGCCTCTCCACATCCACGTTCGTGGTGGCGGCGCGAATGCGAAGATCTGGCTCGAGCCTGCCATCGGCGTAGCAGAGAGCGAAGGCTTCAACAGAAAGGAGCTGTCTGCTATCATCCGTCTCGTGATCGAGAACCATTCCCTGATCAAAAAGGCATGGCATGAGCATTTCGGCAACTGACGTGACGTTTGACGAGGAGACGATGTGGGTAGCGCTCGACGACGGGCGGACGCTCGGGGTACCGCTCGCCTGGTTTCCACGTCTCCTTCTTGCCAAGCCGGCCGAACGCGACGGTTTCGAGCTGAGCCCGGGCGGCATTCACTGGGATGCCCTAGACGAGGATATCTCCATCGCAGGCCTTCTCGAGGGCCGCGGGGACAGGACGCTGAAACGCCCGGCAGCCTAGCAAGAGTCGAGTGAACGATGTCCAGACTGGAACAGATCGAAAATTCGGTTACCGAACTTGAGGCGGAAGAGCTCGAGGCCTTTTCCGCGTGGTTTGAGCAATTCAAGTCGGACCGCTGGGACAAGGACATTGAAGCCGATTCGGCGAGCGGCAAGCTCGACGACCTGGCGGGCGACGCACTCCTTGAATTCAGGGCCGCAAAGACGCGACGCCTGTGATTCACACTGCCTCGACCCGCCTTGAGATCGGGTCACATGCCGACATCGGGTCACATGCCGACTACGACAGGTTGATCCGCTAGCTCACCCCCGCACCAGCACCATCCCCGCGTGATAGAGCACGTCCTTGCGAAACTCCCCTTCGGCGAGGAAGCCGAGGTCGTCCTTGTAGTCGATGTGGTTGTCCTTCACCCGGTACTCGCCCGTATAGGCCCGCTCCCGGTTGCCGCGCGCCTCGATGTAGCGGCCGTTGGCCAGAAGCTCGTGGCGGATGTGCTCGTCCTTGGTGACCCAGAGGCCGACATAGGGGTGGTTGCTCATGGAGATTTCCTGCTGGCTGTCGCCGGCGAAGGCCGTCACCGCGACAATGAAAACGAAGGCCGCCGTGATGGCGGCCAGGGCGATGGGCCTGGAACCGGCCCGCTCAGCCATTCATGTACTTCCGTCGAAGGGCCTGCTGATGCCGCCGGCGCATGGAGCTGCAGAGCTCACCGGCAAAGCGCCGGGTCACCCGCTCGGGCACGCCGGCAAGCCAGCGGAAGGGGCTTTCGAGTAAACGCTGGAAATTGTCCATCACCATCTCCATTTCTGTCCGGGTTGGCTTGTTCGGACGAGGCGGAATATGGGTGATCAACGGCAACAGGCGGTAGACCGAAGCTCCGAAGTGATTGCACGATCCTCCAGAAGATAAAGATTGCGCTTTCGCTGAAGCCCGCCCCGGCGTACAAGCCCTACGTTACATACCTTGAGAATTTTGGAGATCCGGATGCTCGCCAGCCCATTGGCCCTGCCACAGCTTGATGAGCTCGCGACCATCGTTGCACAAAACACCAGCGACGACGGCATCGTCGATACAGAGATCCCGCGCCTGTCGCTGATCCGCTTCTCCGGCACCACCCAGCCGCTGCAGACGTTGCAGCACCCGGCGCTCTGCATCATCGTGCAGGGCTCCAAACAGGTGATGCTGGCCGACGAGATCTATGTCTATGGCCCGGCAAGGCATCTGGTCGTCTCCGTCGACCTGCCGGTGAGCAGCCAGATCATCGAGGCGAGCCCGGAAAAACCCTACCTCTGCATCCGCCTCGACCTCGACCTGCCCGCGCTCGGCACGATGATCATGGAAGTCGCACCGCCGGCAGCGGAGCCCGCCGGCATCTGCTCGAAGGCGATCTGCCTCGCGGAAACCTCGCCGCAGTTCCTCGAGTCGGCGCTGCGCCTGCTGCGCCTCCTCGACAGCCCCGACGACATTGCCTATCTCGCACCGCTTGCCGAGCGCGAGCTGATGTACCGCTTGCTGCGCGGGCCGCAGGCGCACAAGGTGCGGCGCATGCTGATGCCCGACAGCCGGCTGCAGCAGGTCAACCGCGCCATCGCCTGGATCCGTCAGCATTACGCCGCGCCCTTCTCGATCGAGCAGCTGGCGGCGGAGGCGCGAATGAGCCCCTCCTCGCTGCACCAACATTTTCGCGATGTGACGGCCATGAGCCCGCTGCAATACCAGAAGCAGTTGCGCCTGCAGGAAGCCCGCCGCCTGATCCTCGCTAACGCTTACGACGCCGCTACAGCCGCCCAGCACGTCGGCTACGACAGCCCCTCACAGTTCAGCCGCGAATATCGCCGCCTCTTCGGCGCCCCGCCGATCCAGGACGTGACAAGGCTCAAGCAGGAACCGGGGCGTTACGTGGAGGCGTGAGCCTTGAAATCATGCCGTGCGGATCCACCCGACGGTCGCGCGACGGCAGCGTCGGATCCGGTCGGCGCCGAACTCACAACCGGCGCCTGATGCTCTAGGCGGCGCGCTCCTGGCCGCTGTTGCGGTCAACGGCGACGCTGTTGCGTCCTGCCGATTTTGCCGCATAAAGCGCCTTGTCCGCCCGCTGGATCACGTCCTCGACGTCACGGCTGCTCTCGTCGCTCATGGCGCAGCCGACGCTGGCCGTAAAGTTGATTTTCTGGTCCCCCGAGGCAACGCGGAGCTCGCTGATCTTTCGCCGCAGCCGATCCGCCAGCGTCGCGGCGAGATGCTCATCCGTTTCACGCAGAAGCACCACGAACTCCTCGCCGCCGAAACGCGCCACTCTGTCCGTGCTGCGGATCTCGTTGCTGATCAGGGTGCCGACCGCCCGGATCACCTCGTCGCCGGCCGAATGGCCATAGGTGTCATTGACCCGCTTGAAGT
>JBKBXP010000227.1:0-5362 GCA_046314035.1 Pseudorhizobium sp.
GCCAAGGGGCTGGCCAAGGTTCCGCGCTGAGTTTCAACTGATCGGGTTGACTGCCGATCAGGGTCAGCCCAGCAGATTGTCGTAGCGGACCGAGTAGATCCGATCCCGGCCGAGCAGATGCGCCACCAGGGTTGCGCGATCGAAGATGCCGTGCATGGCCTTGTGGTTGAGGTCCAGGCCGCCCGCCAGGACGCCGAATGCCGGCATCAGCAGGCGTACCCCGTCCGTCGCAAAACAGGGCCGGCGGACGTATTTTTCCCGCCGGCGGACGGTGGCGGAGGGGTGCAGGTGGCCGGCGACCTCGCCCTTGCCGGAGATCAGGCTCGGCTCGTGGCGGAAGGCAAGACCGCCATGGATGAACTCGTCGGCGCAGTCGCCTGGCAGGTCCACGGTGCCGTCCGGATCATGGTTGCCGTTGATCCAGATCCAGTCGCGGCCACGGGCCATGCCGGACAGCAGCGCGCGCAGGTCTACCGGCAGGTGCTCCGACCCGCGGCGATCATGGAAATTGTCGCCGAGCGATATGACGGTCTTCGGATCGTAGCGGGCGATGACGGCCGCCAGGATATTGAGGGTGGCAAGCGTGTCATAGGGCGGCAGCATCATGCCGCGCCGGGCGAAGGCCGCCCCTTTTTCCAGGTGCAGATCGGATACCACCAGCAGCCCGCTCTCCGGCAGATAGAGGCTGCCGAGCGGATCGCAGACGGCGAGCACGTCGTTGACGACGATCTCTTCCGCACCGGCGGCCTTGCCGATCATGTTTGCTGTGCGGGCGGCGAGGCCGAGGCGGTGCATCAAGGTCGTTTCGTCTTTCCGTTCGGCAGCGGACTGCGCAGTTCGGGTTTCATTGGTTAGGATCTGCTGGTCCCAAAGGGGCCATCGCTTCCGCAATCAGCTCTTCGGCGGCTTCCGCCAGGACCGCATCCTGGGCCTCACCCGCAACGGTTTCCCTGCCGATCTCCAGCATGATGGGAACGGCGAGCGGCGAGACATGGTCAAGGTCGCGATGGGTGATGTGCCCCTTGATTCGTGCCAGCATATCGCCAAGCCGGCCGATGTCCAAAAGACCGGATGCCGCATCCCGACGAGTTGCCTCCAGCAGGATGTGATCGGGCTCGTGGCTGCGCAGCACGTCGTAGATCAGGTCCGTCGAGACGGTCACCTGACGGCCGGTCTTCTCCTTTCCCGGGTGGCGCCGCTCGATCAAGCCGGAAATCACGGCGCAATTGCGGAAGGTGCGCTTCAGCATGTAGCTCTCGTCGAGCCAGGCCTCGAGATCGTCGCCCAGCATGTCCTCGTCGAAGAGCTCCGACAGGCTGAGCCAGCCGCGGCCAATCATGGCGCCGAGGTCGTTCAGCGCCCAGATCGCCAACGAATAATCCGTGGCGACGAAGCCAAGGGGGCGCGCGCCTGCCCGCTCCATCCGCCGCGTGAGCAGCATGCCGAGCGTCTGGTGCGCGAGCCGACCCTCGAAGCAATAGGCGATCATGAAGAAGCGTTTTCCGCGCGGGAAGGTCTCGATCAGCAGCTCGTCCCTTGCCGGCAGCATGGAGCGATCCTTCTGGAGCGACAGCCAGTCGCGCACCTGATCCGGCAGTGCCTGCCAGCGATCGGGATCTGCCAGCATGCCGCGCACCTGATCGGCCAGATAGGTGGAGAGCGGGAATTTGCCGCCGGCATAGGCGGGGATGCGCGGGTCCATCGAGGCGGCGTTGGAGACGAGGCACTCGTTCTCGCGGATGCCCTCGAAGCGCAGCACCTTGCCGGCAAACAGGAAGGTGTCGCCCTGCACCAGCTGTTCGAGGAAATACTCCTCCACCTTGCCGAGCGACAGGCCGCCGCGACCGATGGTGCCCTTGGCGTTGCGCTTGACCAGCCGGACATTCAGCTCGGTCGCCTCGACGATGGTGCCGAGGTTCATGCGGTACTGCTGGGCGATCTGCGGATTGGACACGCGCCAGCGGCCATCGTCCATCTTGCGGATCTTGGCATAGCGCTCATAGGCGCGCAGCGCATAGCCGCCAGTTGCCACGAAATCCACGGCGCGCTCGAACATTTCCCAGGAAAGCTCGGCATAGGGCGAGGCGCTGGTGATCTCCGCATAGAGCTCCAGCGGATCGAAGGGCTCGGCGCAGGCCATGCCGAGGATATGCTGGGCCAGCACGTCGAGCGCGCCCTCGCCCACCGGCGGCGTATCCTGGGCGCCGAGATAGTTGGCGTCCAGCGCCGCCTGGCATTCCATCACCTCGAAACGGTTGGAGGGGACGAGGATCGCCTTCGACGGCTCGTCCATGCGGTGGTTGGAGCGGCCGATACGCTGGGCAAGCCGCGAGGCGCCTTTTGGCGCGCCGACATGAACGACGAGATCGACGTCGCCCCAGTCGAGGCCGAGGTCGAGCGTCGAGGTGGCGACGACCGCCCGCAGCTTGTTGGCGGCCATGGCAGCCTCCACCTTGCGGCGCTGGCCGGCATCGAGCGAGCCATGGTGCAGCGCGATCGGCAGGTTGTCGTCGTTGATCGTCCAGAGCGCCTGGAACAGGAGCTCCGCCTGGAAGCGGGTGTTGACGAAGACCAGCGTCGTCTTGTGCTGCTTGATCTCCTCGTAGACCTCCGGGATGGCATAGGTCGAGACATGGCCCGACCAGGGAATGCGCTTGTCGGTGTCGAGGATGGTGATGTCGGGCGCGGCACCCCCCTGGACATGCACGAGGCCGGCCGGCGCTGCCGGATGTTCGCCCTGCGGCACGAGCCAGCGCTGCAGGTCCATCGGATGGGCAACCGTTGCCGACAGGCCGATGGTCTGCATCTGCGGTGCATGGCGGCGCAGGCGCCCGAGCCCCAGCGACAGCAGATGGCCGCGCTTGGAGGTGACCAGCGAATGCAGTTCGTCGAGGACGACGTATTTCAGGTCCTTGAAGAACCGCTCGGCTTCCTTGTTGGCCAGCAGCAGCGCCACCTGTTCCGGCGTCGTCAGCAGGATATCCGGCGGCGAGAGCTTCTGGCGCTGGCGCTTGGCCTGCGGCGTGTCGCCCGTGCGGTTCTCGATCGTCACCGTCAGGCCCATCTCCGAGACGGGCTTCATCAGATTGCGCTCGATGTCGACCGCGAGCGCCTTGAGCGGCGAGATGTAGAGGGTGTGGATGCCGGTGAAGGCGGAACCGGGCGGGAGTTTGCCGCGCCGGGTCAGGTCCGTCAGTGACGGCAGGAAGCCGGCGAGCGTCTTGCCGGCGCCGGTCGGCGCGATCAGCAGCATGCTTTCGCCTGCCGTGGCGCGGGCGAGAAGTTCCAGCTGATGGGGACGCGGCTGCCAGCCCTTCTCGGCGAACCATTTCAGGAACGGCCGGGGCATGAGCGCGGCATCACGGCCGGACGATGGGGTTTCGATGAGATCCACCCCGGTAAAATAAGCAGGAGCCGGCGAAAAAGAAGAGCCGGTTCAAGGCTTAAATGGCAGCAGCGTCAGCGGCCGTGCGGCAGGTCAGTTCAGGGCCGGTGTCTTCATCTGCGGGCGGGCCGGCGGCAAGGATACGGGGACGGCCGAAGTCGGCGGCGTCTTCTGCTTGTCGGCCTCGTTGTGCCACTTCACGGCTTCCATGGCCTCGACACGCGCCTGCCTGCGATACCTGCCCTGGGTCCACCAGGTGCCAAGAGCGCCGATGAGCATGCCGAGGATCAGCGCCAGCATGAGAAACAGGAAGAAAGGTGCGGTCAGCGACAGGACGCTGTCCTGCGGGCGGAAGGGATTGAGGGCCAAGGTGACGCTCTGGCGGTTGGCGACCGACAGCACGACCAGCAGCACGCCGAGCGGCAACAGTACCACCAGATTCAGGATCTTCTTGAGCCTCGTCATGTCTCTCCGCCTTGTCTGCGCCCACGGCGCGCTGCACGTTCAAGGCAGAATAGGCGCCTGCCGGCGCCTTTCAAGGGCATCTGCCGATCGGACCCGTCACAGCGTCAATCCGCCTCGTCTTCCAGACCGGGGTTGAGACGCTCGCGCAGCTCCTTGCCCGTCTTGAAGAAGGGTACCCATTTCTCCTCGACGAAGACCGACTCGCCGGTGCGCGGGTTGCGACCCGAACGCGACGGGCGGTTCTTGACGGAGAAGGCGCCGAAGCCGCGCAGTTCGACCCGGTTTCCCCCGGCCAGAGCATCGGTGATCTCGTCGAGAACCGCGTTGACGATATTTTCGACATCGCGGTGGTAGAGGTGCGGATTGCGTGCCGCCACGATCTGGACCAGTTCCGACTTGATCACGTTTGCCCCCTGAAAAAGCTAGATTTTACTTGCCGCCAACCTGCCAAACCGAGACCAGACCGTCAAGGAACAACTTCTCGCCACCGAAAGGCCGCAGGGCTGACGGACCGAGCAGATCGGCCAGCCCAGTGAGCTGCACGAAATGCGCCATGGCGCTGGCGAACCACAGCGGCGAGGAGCTCTCGCTGTCCTTCCACTCGACCAGCGGCAGATCCTGGCTGACGCCCTTGCCTTCCAGGTAGGCTCGGATCTCGGTTTCGCCGCCAAGCGTATCCACCAGCCGCGCTTCGAGGGCCTGGCGGCCGGTGAAGATCGAGCCGTCGGCGAGCCGCAGCGCCTCTTCGCGTGGCAGATTGCGCCGTTCCGCCACCAGATCGACGAACCAGTCATAGCTGTCCAGGATCATCGAGCGGATCATCTGCTGTGCGGCTTCGCTCGGCGGATGAAATGGCGACGGCTCCGCCTTCAAGGGCGACGACTTGATCTCCTCTAGTGAGATGCCGACCTTGTCCATCAGTTCGGAGATCTGCGGGTACTGGAAAATGACCCCGATCGAGCCGGTGATGGAGCTTTCGCCGGCCACGATCGTGTCGCCGGCAGCCGCGATCATGTAGCCGGCGGAAGCCGCCAGCGTGCGGATGTCGGATACGACCGGCTTCTTCTCGGCAACGGCCCGGATCGCCTGGAAGATCCGCTCGCCGCCGTAGGTGGTGCCGCCCGGCGAGGAAATGGATACGACGAGCGCCTTGGCATTCGGGCTCTCGGCGATCTTGTCCAGCCGCTCGAGGAGTTCCGTGTCGTCCTGGATCATCCCGGAGATCTTCACATGGGCGACGTGCTGGACAGACGAACCGCCTTCGCCGCCAGTGAGCCTGTACAGGGCAAAGCCGAGCCCAATGATGACCAGCAGGGCGAGAACCCGCCAGAAGCTCAGCTTCCGGCGCAGGCGCCTGCGATCGAGAATTGCCAGTTGATCCATGGATTTCCCTTGCTTTGCCGCGGCCCGACGGGACGAGACCCGTGCATGCGCGACTGCTATCACGAAATTAAATGCGCCGTTATTGTTTGTTGATGCATAAAAAACCATATTGCGACGAAATACGGAAGC
>JBKBXP010000228.1:0-5317 GCA_046314035.1 Pseudorhizobium sp.
CGCCCGTCTCCGCGACCAGCCGGTACCGCGAGGCTATATGATCCGCATAGATCTCTCTCATGCCGTTGGCGGTCCAGACCTCGATGGGTGACTTCGGGTCCATGATCAATGCGACGTCCGCAAAGATCTCTTCCGGTAGCGGGTAATGCTCCCGGTTCAGGGTGCGGCCCCAGTGATACCAGGGGCTGTCGCCGACGGGCGGCGGGAGCGCCATGCCTGCGGAAAAGGGATTGACGAAATCCAGCACCGCAACGCGTTCCACGGGCCCGTCCAGGTTGGCGAGCGCGGCAGAGCCATCGGCGATCGACGTGTTGTAGCGGCGAAAGAAGTCATACTGCCCTTGGCTCCACATCGGGACGAGCCGGATCCCTTCAAAGCCTGAAAGCGCCAGCTGCTCGCCCTTGTCGGCGACGGCATAGACCGCATGCATTGACAGGCTGATGGCATGACTGGCGGAAGCCGGCACAAGCAGCACCGGCAGCAGCAGCGGGAAGCCTCGCGCCCAGGTTCGCCGGCGTGACGGAAGATCTGCCCGCAGCAGCAGTTCGGCGATGACCGCTGCGCTGGCGCCAAGCGTCAGGATCCCCACGATCTGAAAGTTCTGCTCGATGATCAACAGCCCGCTGGCGGCACAAAAGCCGACGAACAGGAGATCGCGAAGGCGCCGTCGAAGAAGGAGCATCGCCATTCCGGAGATCGCGTAGACGGCGATGTCCGCGAGGTTCTTCAAGACGATGTCGACCATCACCCGCAGACCTGGCAGTTCGCCGCTGACGCTGCTGGCCAGCCGAAGGTCGGCGATATGGTTGAGGCTGCCCTGCCAGACGAGGCCGATGACCGCGACGGAGACGACGATCGTCGCCAGCGCGATGGCGACCCAGGCGCGCTGCCGGCGGTCGAGAAGCATGAAGACGAGGAACGCCACGGCCATCAGGCCGTAGGTGATCTTGGTATAGAGCATCAGCAGCGAGAGGCCCGCCGCGCACAGGGCATCCAGCACGTCGCGCTTCGGTTGGTGCGGCTGCCGTGGCAGATACATGACCAGAAGCAGGCCAAGGCAAGCCCAGCCGATGCGGTTGTAGAACATGGCAAAGGTGAGTTCGCCGATCCACTCGCCGGGGTTGGCGGGAACGGCCGCGATCAGGAGCAGGAAAACCGCAAGCGGCAGGCCGATCGACACGCGCATCCGGCTCGCGATGACTTCCGATGCGATGACCGCGAGCACGAGGACAACCAGCGCCATGCCCACCGGCATGGCGGCGCTCATGGCGCCGGAGAGACCGTAGCCGGCGGCCGGGATGTAGAAGGCCAGCGGGCCGAGCGAGGTGTGGAAGTCGATGTTCGGCACCTGGCCCGACCAGATCCGCTGTGCGCCATCCAGGAAAATGAACAGGTCGTTGACGTATTTCGTCGTCACCGTCTCGCCGGGCACGGCCAGAAGCGCTGCGAGGACAAGCCCCAGCCACAGGATCGCACTGCGCAGACCGATGGCCCGCAGCCACGTCGGCAGACGCGGTGCTGAGGCAGGTCGCCGGACTTCCGCATCCAAGATCACCGCATCGTCTCCTGCATCTGCCGTTTCTCGTAGACGATCCACGCGTCGGTCTCCTGCACGAGTCGGAAGGTTCTGGATATGAACGGACCGTAGAGCTGCTGCAAGGGCAGGCTGTTGATGCCGACCTTGGGGATCATGACGAACTGGGCATCGGCGAACATGACCTCAGGCGCGGGATGGGTGTTGGCATCGATGTTCCTCCCCCAGTGCAGCCAGGAACTGTCACCTGCGGGGGGGCGCAGCCCGAGCCCCGCGGAGAACGGATTGACGAAATCCAGAACCACCACCCGCTCAGGTTTCGGTGACAGCGACAGCAACAGTTTCCCGCCGCTCTCGATGCTGTCGTGGTAGCGGGTCATGAAACCGGGGGAGTCGGTCGGTTCGGGAATCCGCAGATCCCGCAGCATCGGCAAACCGAGGGGTCTGCCGGCATCTGCGGCGGCAAGGACGGTATGCCGTACGAGGACGGCCCCATGATGGACGATCGGGGGCAGCAGAAGAAAGGCGAGAAGCAAGGGCAGCCCGGCGGCGAGCGAAGGACGTCGCGTGGCGACTTCTCGGTCTCTTCCGGCGTGGAGGCGGACGAGCAATTCCGTTGCAACAGCCGCTCCCGAGTAGAGCGTGATGATGCCCCAGCCATGAGCGTTCTGGGCGAGAATGAGAAGGCCGGCCGTGACGCAGAAGCCGTAGAAGAGAACGTCGCGAAGACTGCGCGTTCGCCACAGAGCGACGCCGGCGGCAATGGCGAAGACGGCAAGATCCGCAAGATTGTTCAAGCCGGACCGGACAAGGCTGGTCAGATCCCGGCCTCCGCTGACCTGCGCGGCAGACATCAGATCCTCGACATGCTGCCGGGTGCCGCCCCAGCCCAGCTCGATCACGGCCGCCGCGATTAGAGTGAGCAGCAGGCTCCCCGTTGCCCAGCGGCGCTGCCGCGCGTCCGTCAGCATGAACAGGATGAAGCCCAGGCTGACGAGCCCATAGGTGGCCTTGGTGTAGAATTGCAGCAGCAACAGTAGGGCAGCGGCCATGGCATCCGCAACCTCGCCCGTCACGCCCCGCTCCCGCGGACGCAGGTACATCACGAGGAGCAGACTCAAGGCCACCCAGCCGATGCGGTTGTAGAACATGGCAAACGAGAGAAGCGAGACTGGGCTTCCCAGGTTGATCGGAGCTGCAAGAATAAGGATCAGGAAGCCGCCCAATGCCACCGCAATCGGCGGGTGCAGGCGGGAGTTCAGGATCCAGATCAGCGCCGGCATGACGGCAAGCAGAAGAACGGCCATTCCGACCGGCATGGCGGCCCCGAGATTGCCGGTCAGCCAGTGCCCTGCCGCAGGAATGAGGAAGACGAGCGGGCCGAGAGCGGTGTGGAAGTCCCGGTTGGGGAGCTGCCCGGAGGCGATCCGGTGGGCGCCGTCGAGGAAGATCAACACATCGTTCGTGAAGGCGGCAGTGACCGTGCGACCCGGCAATGCCAGCATGGCGGCGCAGACGATCGTTATCGCTGCGATGCAGAACCCTGCCGCATGACGTCGCGCCAGGCTGGGGACTGCCGCGCTCATTCCGGAACGGCGTCCGGCTGGTTTCGCCGGAACAGGATCCAGTGTTGGCTCTCGCCGATCCTTGCGAAGTTCCGGCCGGTAAATTCGAGATAAAGCGCTGCGGCCCCGGCCGGCGTGTCTCCCGGATTTCGGAACATGATGGTATCGGCTCCTGCCAGGCTGCGCTCCGGAGAAATGGCCTGCATGCCTCTCCAGCGCAGGTCCATGACACCGCCCTCGGCAGCAGGCAGGCCAAGCGCGGGACTGAAGGCATCAACTGCTCCCACCACTTTCAAGCGTCCGATCGGCATCTCCTGTCGGGCAAGCAGGGACAGACCGTCATCGACAGTCGAGAGGTACCATCGGCCGCCGCCGAAGTCGCCGCCCGTCCAGAGATCGGCGAGGCGGATACCGGACATGCGGGGAAGCTCCAGTGCCTGCCCCGCCCGGACCGTCGCGGCGCCGGCATGCAGGGTGAGCGCCATGCCACAATGAAGCGCCGTCGGCAGCACGAAGGCGAGGAAGAAGAGCTTGGCGCCGCTCCGGTTGACGAATGCACCTTGGTCCGCCTCGGGCCGATCGTCCATCTGCTGCAGGAGCCGCTGGGCGGCCACGGCGGCGGCGGCATGAATGGAGATGATGCCCCACCCCTGGACGTTCTGGCTCAGGAGCCAGAGACCGGTGGCGCCGCAGAAGATGAAGAAGACGAAGTCCCTCAGGTTCCATCGGCGCCACAAGCCTAAGCCGGCGAGAAGCGAAAGCAGCAGGAAATCCGCCATATGGGTCACAGCCAGCTGCAGATAGTCCGCGCGCGTCTCCCGCATCGCTCGCCATGCATCCCGCAGATAGGCCGAAGTCCCACCCCAGACCAGCTCGACGACCAGCAGCAACAGCGCGGTGAGAACAATGGCCAGAGCGGCCCAGCGCTGCTGACTGCGACCGGTCGTCATGAACAGCAGAAACCCGAGTGCGACGAGCCCGTAGGAGACGCGCAGATAGACCATGATGACGGTCAGTGCGGCGGCGGCGGCGACATCCAGCAGGATTGAGTAGCCGGCTATGCGATGGGGAGGGAGATAGAGAATGAGCAGGAGGGCAAGAGCCACCCACCCGATCCTGTTGTAAAACATGGCAAACGACAGGGCGGTGACGGCGTCGCCGAGGTTCATGGGCGCGGCGAGAATGAGCAGCAGAAACGCAGCGAAGGCGATCGCCAGAAAAGGGTGCAGGCGCGAAACCAGCACATGGCTGGCGATCAGCGCCATGATCGCCGTGAAAAGTGCCATCGCCACGGGCATGGCGGCGCCCAGACTGCCGGTCAGAGCGAAACCCGCAGCGGGACCGTAGAAGGCGAGAGGGCCGAGCGCCGTGCTGAAGTCGCGGCTGGGGACCTGCCCGGTTGCAGTGCGGTTGATGCCGTCGAGGAGCAGAAACAGTTCGTCAAGGGATTTGGTCGTGACTGTAACGCCCGGCAGAGCCAGGACCAGGGCACAGACGAAACCGATCAGCAGGACGAGACCCGACGGAGACAGTGAAAGACGCCTGCGTCCCTCCGTCGCCATGCTTTGGACCGACCCCATCACTACAGCCGCAGCTTCTTGAACAACGGCTCGGGAATGGACCGGATAACGGCCATCAGCGGCCACCAGATGCCGCGCACATAGATCACGTCGCGCCTCGACTTCGCTTCGGCTGCGGCGAAGATCGCAGCGGCGACCTCCTTTGGCTCCGCCGTCAGTGGTCCGGGAAGCTTCATGCCGGCTGTCATGCGGGTTCGGACAAAGCCGGGCTTGATCGTGACGACCCGCACGCCTGCGCGGGCAAGCCTGTTCCTCAGACCGGAGAGAAAAGCAGTAAAGCCGGCCTTTGCCGCGCCATAGATGTAGTTCGAGGCCCTCCCGCGATCTCCCGCCACCGAGCTGATGCCGACGATGGAGCCCGATCCGCGCACTGCGAAACGTTCGGCGATCAGGCCGAGAAGCAAGGCAGGCCCCTCGAAGTTCGTCCGCATCACCACCCGGGCGTGCTCGGCGTCCTTCTCCGCGCGCGGCTGCTCTCCCAATTCACCGACCGCACAGACCACCGTGTCAGGCAGGGCGGGCAGGTCCGCAAGAAATTCCTCAAGCCGTTCGCTGTCCAGGATGTCGAGGCGATGGACGCTGACTGTTGCGCCACTCTGCGTGCCGATGTCGTCCGCCTCCCGCTGAACCGCTTCCAG
>JBKBXP010000229.1:0-5299 GCA_046314035.1 Pseudorhizobium sp.
AATGCCTGCGCAGCAAAAGCCACTTTTTAGGGCGCCGCTCTCTTCTTCATCAACTCACTGCACATTTGCATGGCAGTCGCCTCTTTTTTGCACTGCACATTCTTATTATTCAGGCGTATAAGTTCCTCATCGCCGGGCCGCAGCCTGGTTGAAACTCTGAGGACAACACGATGAACCCGCTTCGCCTTGCCAAGAACTGGCTCAGCTACCGCCGCACGGTCAACGAACTTGGTGGCCTTTCCACCCAGGCTCTCAACGACATCGGCCTGACACGCTACGACATCCGCAACGTCGCTTCGCGCTCCTTCCGTTAATCGCCTTCCGACTGACGACGACGACAAGCGACTATGCTCATGGGCACCCGATAGGGTGCCTTTTTGATTCTGGGGTCTGGCGATGGCACGCCTTTTTGATTCTGGTTCGCCGGAAGGCATGTTAAGAGCGCCCGCATGAGCGACAGACATAATTCCCCCATCCATATCATCGGCGGCGGCCTTGCGGGCTCGGAAGCTGCCTGGCAGGTTGCGCAGGCTGGCGTTCCCGTCATCCTGCACGAGATGCGCGGCGTGCGCGGTACCGAGGCCCACAAGACCGACGGTCTTGCGGAGCTCGTCTGCTCCAATTCCTTCCGCTCCGACGATGCGACGTCGAACGCCGTGGGTGTGATCCACGCGGAGATGCGGCTTGCCGGCTCGCTGATCATGGCCTGCGCCGATCGCTGCCAGGTGCCCGCCGGTGGCGCGCTTGCCGTCGACCGCGACGGATTTTCCGATGCCGTGACGGCCGAGATTGCGGCCCACCCGCTGATCACGGTCGTGCGGGAAGAGATCGATGGCCTGCCGCCGAAGGAATGGGACCTTGCAGTGATTGCGACCGGGCCCCTCACCTCGCCGTCGCTTGCTGCGGCCATCCAGGCGGAAACCGGCGAGGATTCGCTGGCCTTCTTCGACGCCATCGCGCCGATCGTCTACCGCGAAACCGTCAACATGGACATCTGCTGGTTCCAGTCACGTTACGACAAGGTCGGACCGGGCGGCACCGGCAAGGACTATATCAACTGCCCGATGGACGAAGCGCAGTACAATGCCTTCGTCGACGCGCTCATCGCGGGCGATACGGTCGGCTTCAAGGAGTGGGAGGGCACCCCCTATTTCGACGGCTGCCTGCCGATCGAGGTGATGGCGGAACGCGGCCGCGAAACCCTGCGCCACGGACCGATGAAGCCGATGGGCCTCACCAATGCGCACAATCCGACCGTCAAGGCCTATGCGGTCGTGCAGCTGCGCCAGGACAATGCGCTCGGCACGCTCTACAACATGGTCGGGTTCCAGACGAAGCTGAAGTACGGGTCGCAGGCAGAGATCTTCCGGATGATCCCGGGGCTCGAGAATGCAGAATTCGCGCGCCTCGGCGGTCTGCACCGCAACACCTACATCAACTCCCCGCAACTGCTCGACAGGACCCTGACGATGAGAAGCCGTCCCGGCCTGCGGTTTGCCGGCCAGATCACCGGCTGCGAGGGCTACGTGGAAAGTGCGGCCATCGGCCTGCTCGCCGGACGCTTCGCAGCGGCGGAGCGGAAGGGCGAGACGCTTGCGCCGCCGCCGGCAACGACGGCCTTCGGTTCATTGCTCGGCCATATCACCGGCGGGCACCTCGTGTCCCACGACGAACCGGGCAAACGTTCCTTCCAGCCGATGAACATCAACTTCGGCCTGTTTCCGGACCTGGAACCGGGCTCGATCGTCAAGCCGGAGGGCGTCCACCGCTTTCGCGGCAAGGACAAGACGATCATGAAGAAGCAGCTGATGGCGGCCCGTGCGCTGGCAGACTGCGCCGCCTGGCTCGGCCTGGACGACGGCGCGGCTCAGGTCAGCGAGTCGGCCGTCACAGGCTTGTCGGCGGTCGCCAGATAGTTTCCGAGGAGCCAGAGCGATACTTCCGCGGCATCGGCTTCCGTCCTGAAGGCGAAGTCACCGTTGTTGCCCGGCGCATCCAGGAATTCCGCCGAAAAGCCCTTCGGGTTGTCCAGGGGGGCGACCCGGACGCGGCCGGGCTTGATCAGGTGGCAGGTATAATGCCTGCTGTGGCTGCGCATGATGCCAGTCTTGTCGTCGTGCAGGCGCAGGAACACCGCGCCACCGTCGACCGTCGAGCGCAGCTCACGGATCGCCTCGTGGGGAAACGCCCTTCCGAAATGCATGATCGCAAAGCCGATATCCATTTCCCCGTCGCCATCGGCGTTCTGCTTGGCCATACGCGTCACGTAGTAGGCCAGGAAGACGATCACAGCGAAGATGATGGACCAGACGATCACAGGGTTCACGCCGTTCTCCTTGGACGTGGTTGGAAGCGGAAACAGGATAGACCCTCAGCCTTGCGCGAGCATGGGCATGCAGATCAGAAGCGCTGCAACAGCAGCGCCCGCATCAACCGGATCTGACGACGCCATTGCGGCGGCTGGATCTGCCCCTGCAGGACAGCCGAGTTTTCCCGCAAAGCGTGACGCAGCACCGGCTCGGCGAGGGCGACCGGCAGGAATGCGGGAAACACCGCTCTGGAGACAGGTCCTGCGGATCTTGCCTTTGCCAGATGCTCCAGCCCCAGACCGGCAAAGGCTTCGACGGCGGCAGAAATCCGCGTCGTGTCCTCGCCCGCCAGAAACGCATCGCGATCAAGGCCGGTCGCCGCCAGGATATCGAGCGGCACGTAGAGCTGGCCGCGCCGGCGGTGCGCGGGCATCAGAAGGACCAGTCCGGCAATCGCCTGGGCAACGCCGGCGTGTCCGGCGGCTTCGGCCGATCGGGCCGCGTCTTCCGCGGACAGAACCAGGCCGGCGAGCTGGATCAGCGCCGATGCCGTTTCACCGGCATAGCCTTCCAGTTCATTGCGATCAGCCAGGGGGTCGTCGTAGAGGTCGCCGATCCTGGCCTCGATCATGGCCACCAGCGTCTGGCGCGGCAGGCGGTAGGTCTCTACCGCCGACAGGAGAGCGACGGCCACCGGATTGCCGCCGGTATCGCCGTTCGTGCCCTCCAGCAGATCGCGCCACCACTGCAGGCGGATCTCGCCCGGAAGCGGCTCGCGCACCGCCTCGCGGACACGCGCGATCTCGGCGTTGAACGCGTAGAGTGCCGCGAGCGCCGGCCGCTTGTCCTCCGGCGCCAGCAGGCAGGCCAGATAGCGGTCGCGATCGGTCTCGCGCAGGGTCGAGAGCACGATGTCCTGGATCTCGGCCACCTGCGGCATCACACGGCTATCAAAGCGGCGGCCACCGCGCGGGATTCGGCCAGCATCACATTGTAGGTTCGAATGGCCGCCCCGGTGCTCATCGGGTCGGAGGCAATGCCCCGCGCCTTCAACGCAGCCTTCACGGCCTGCGGCAGCGGCCGGATTTCCCTGCCGGTTCCCACCAGCAGAACCTCGATGTCACCCGCTTCGTCCAGCACCTGCGACAAGGACTCGGCCGTCAGTGGTTCGCCTTCGGTAAAGTCCCAGCCGTGGACGCCGGAGGGAAGGCACAGCAGCGAGCCCCGGTGCGACATTTCGGCGAAGCGAAACCCACCGTTGCCATAGGCATCGATGGGAGCACGGCCCGGAAAATGGGCATCGCGGATTTCAATTCCCTTCGGCATCGTGTCGGTGCCTCCTCATATCGGAATTCAGGCCGGAGGCATGTGGCGGATCCGAGGATCCGCCCATTGGATCAGGACGCGGCAGCTTCCGCCTTGACGGGCTCTCCCTTGACGCGGACTTCGGCGACATAGGCACGCAAGGCGCGAACCTTCACGCCCTCGGCGATCTCGACTTCCACCTCGGTGTCGTCCATCACCTTCGTCACCTTGCCGGTGATGCCGCCGCCGAGCACGACGTTGTCGCCGCGGCGGATGTTCGACAGCATCTCCTGGCGCTTCTTCAGCTGGGCGCGCTGCGGGCGGATCAGGAAGAAGTACCAGACCACCATCAGCGGTGCGAAGAGGAAAAGCATTTCGAGGCCGGAGCCGAATGCGGACGGTGCGGCACCCTCAGCCTGGGCAAACGCTTCAGTGATGAACATAGGAAACTCCTTATTTGGCAGGAGCATCCTAGCCCCTCTCTGCAAGTGGCCGGAATATAATTCCGATCCCCCCGAATGCAACAGAAACAGGGGATCAGCGCGTACCGAATCCCTGTAAACATAGCTTTTGCACGGGAAATTCGCATGGTACCCGCATTTGACTCGGATCGAGATCAGCGGAACCGCGAAAATTGGAGTTGAAGCATGCCAGATACGCCGGACGACCGCCTGCTGTTCGAGATGCGGCGCATCGCAGATGCGCTGGAACGGCTTGCCGGACCTGCGCCCGCCGCCAACGACTGGTCGGCCGCAGATTGCTTCGTCTGGGTGCCGGCAAACCTACGCCTGCAGCCGGTGCCACGGCCAAACCGGGTGGCGCTGTCGCTGATCCGCGGCGTCGACCACGTCCGCGACATCCTGCATGAGAATACGCTGCGTTTCGCGGAAGGGTTCGCTGCCAACAACGTGCTCCTGTGGGGCGCACGCGGGATGGGCAAGTCGTCGCTGGTCAAGGCGGTGCATGAGGACGTGCGGGCCGAGACCGGCGCTGCGCTGAAGCTGGTGGAGGTGCACCGCGAGGACATTTCCTCGCTGCCGGGGCTTCTCGATATCCTCAAGGCCTCCGGCCAGCGGATCATCGTGTTCTGCGACGACCTTTCCTTTGACCATGACGACACGGCCTACAAGTCTCTGAAGGCGGCACTGGATGGCGGCATCGAGGGCCGACCAGACAACGTCCTCTTCTACGCCACCTCGAACCGCCGCCATCTCCTGCCCCGGCACATGATGGAAAACGAGCAGTCGACGGCGATCAATCCATCCGAGGCGGTCGAGGAGAAGGTGTCGCTTTCGGACCGCTTCGGCCTCTGGCTCGGCTTCCACAAATGCAGCCAGGACGACTATCTGACGATGATCGACGGCTATGTCGGACATTATGGCCTGGCGATCGACCCTGAGACGCTGCGCCGCTTTATCAGTGCTTACCAGCAGGTCCAGCCACTGACCATCGGCGAACTGTGGGCCGTGGCGATTACCTTGCGCATCGTGCTGATCGAGAACCTTCGCCGCCTGAGCGACCAGATCACCGATGGCCGCGCCACCCGGGCGTCGGCCGATGCCATGGCCAGTCGGCTGCTGTCCGCCGTCTCGGCGAAAAAAGCCCTTGAGGACGAAATTGCCACGCGCGGCAACGTGCCCATGTCGGAAGTTTTCGCGGCTGAGCTGGCCAAGCGTCTTCGCGAC
>JBKBXP010000230.1:0-5279 GCA_046314035.1 Pseudorhizobium sp.
AACACCGGCTGCTCCCAGCCGAAATAGCGGTAGAGCAGGATATGCTTGGGGACCGATGCCAGCCACTCCTCGCCGCGGGCGACGTGGGTGATCTTCATCAGATGGTCGTCGATGACATTGGCCATGTGATAGGTCGGCATGCCGTCGGCCTTCATCAGCACCTGCATGTCGACCGAATCCCAGGGGATCGAGACGTCGCCGTAGACGCCGTCGGTGAAGTCGCAGGAGCCTTCCGTCGGGATCTTCATGCGCACCACGGAGGGCTCACCGGCCTCCATGCGGGCGGTGACTTCCTCGGCCTTCAGGTTGAGGCAGAGACCGTCATACTTCGGCGGCTTGCCGGCGGCACGCTGGCCCTCGCGCATCTGCTCCAGCCGCTCGGGCGTGCAGAAGCAGCGGAAGGCATGGCCCTTGTCGAGAAGCTCCTGCGCGAAAGGCTGGTACATGTCCTTGCGGTCGGACTGGCGGTAGGGGCCGTAGGGACCGCCGACGTCTGGACCTTCGGCCCAGCTGAGGCCGGTCCACTTCAGCGCGTCGAGAACCTTCTGTTCGAACTCGGGTGTCGAACGCGTCGCGTCGGTGTCCTCGATGCGCAGGATGAACTCGCCGCCCATCTTTTTGGCGAAGAGATAGTTGAACAGCGCGATGTAGACGGTGCCGACATGCGGCTCGCCGGTCGGCGAGGGGGCGATGCGGACGCGGGGGCCGGAAGTGCTCATGGATAATGCTCGATTTGGCGCCTTCAGGGGCGCGGACCTGCTGTCTCGGGATAGCAGGCCTTAGCGCATATTCAGCGCCGAGCGTCAAGACTGTCGGGGTGGCGGCACTGGAACAGCGGCCTGCCCTGGTGGTTGCGCCTTCACGGCAAAAACCGGGCTCCGTCCGCAAGACGGGGCCGGCCCAAGGTCAGATGAGGGGCGGCCTCGCCCGCGTTACCGGCTGTCTCGACGCGCCTGCCCCTGCTTCACGAACTGGGAAACGCGGCCAACTTCCATCCGGTCGGTGATATCGGGAGCCTTCTGGTTTGGGACGGCTCTCATGCCCCTGTTGGCGGTGCGTCCTGCGGGCGGACGGTTCTGGCGCAGGCTCGCCCGGCGCATTTCCAGCGCCTTTTCCGCGTTTTTCTTCAGCGTGTCCTTGGCTGCAAACCGCTTCCGGCGGGTCGCCTCCTTGTTGGCCCTTTGCACCGCAGACGACAGCAGCGAAAGCTTCTCGCGCGTTCCGGTGTCGTCACCGGCGGGACGCGCTCCGGCAGGAGCGGACTTGCCGCGCATTTCGCGGCGCTGACGCTTGGCAATGTCTTGAGCACGGTCTCGTCTGTCGCGAAGGTTGCTCCGTAAACGACCCAGATCCTTGTCCGAGAGATCGCCGATATCGGGATAGCGGGACGCCGCCACCAGTTCGCGTTCACCTTCGTCCAGCAGCCGGTCCATCTGAGTGTTCTGCGCCATCGAGTTCTTCTCCCTGTCTTGGTGTGTCAGGGGAACCCTGCGAAACGCATGACCGTTCCGTGCTCGTTCCTCAAAGAATGTTGATCGGAAGGTGACATCAGGATGTTAGTCGAAGTCTGCGCCGCCGCTAGCCCACCGGCCACACCCACAGCAAGGTCGGCACGCTGACCAGCACGATGATGAAGGAAAGCGGCAAGCCGAGGCGCGGATAGTCGCTGAACTTGTAGCCGCCCGGGCCCATGACCAGCGTGTTGCACTGGTGCCCGACCGGCGTCAGGAAGTCGGAGCCGGCACCGATCGCCACAGCCATCAGGAAGGCCTCGGGCCGGTAGTCCAATGCCGTGGCGAAGCTTGCCGCGATCGGGCCCATGACGAGAACCGTCGCCGCATTGTTGAGGAAGGGCGTGACGCCCATGGCGGTGATCAGGATCATCGCCAGTGCTGCCCAGGGGGGCATGCCGGTTGCCACGCTGCCGAGCGCCCCGGCGATCAGCTCGCTTGCTCCTGAGGTGCGCAGCGTATCGGCAACCGGGATCAGCGCCGCCAGCATGATCAGGATCGGGCCGTCGACCGCCTTGTAGAGGTCGGTCAGCGGGATGGCGCGAAAGACCGCCATGCCGAGTGCCGCCGCGAAGAAGGCAATGGCGACGGGGGCCCAGCCGAGTGCCGTGGAGATCATTGCGGCCGCCAGGATGACGAGCGGAATGAAGGCCTTGCGCTTGGTGCCGAGCATGACCTCGCGCTGGGCGAGCGGCAGCAGGGCGAAGTCCTGCATGACGCCTGGAAGCGCATTGCGGTTGCCCTGCAGCACGATGACGTCGCCCGCCATCAGCGTCAGGTCGCGCAGGCGCTCGCTGAGGCGCTGACCGCGGCGGCTGACGGCAAGGAGGTTGACGCCGCGGGTATAGGACAGGGCGAGCTCCCGCGCGGACAGGCCGGAAAGGGGCGATTCCCGCGAAATGATCGCTTCGACGGAGATCAGGTCGTCGAGCTGCTGCCCGCGTCCCTTCAACGGCTTGCCGGAGAGCTGCAGCTTCGCACCCGAGACGACCCGGTCGATGGCTGCGGAGCGGCCTTCCAGGATGATCGTGTCGTTCTCGCGCAGGTTCAGGTCGGGAAAGGGCGACATGCGGATCGTGCCCCGCAGGATAGCGGTGGCGATGACCTCGCCGTCTCCCCGCTTCAGCAGTTCGCCAAGCGGCCTGCCGACCACATTGGACTGAGCAGACACGGTCGCTTCCGAGGTGTAGTTGGCAATCTCGACCGCTTCTTCCAGCGAGGTGTTCTGCCGCGTCCGCGACGGTACCAGCCAGTGGAACAACAAGAGGAAGGTGATGCCGACGAGGGTCAGGATGCCGCCGACGGGCGTGAAGTCGAACATGGTGAAGGGCGCGCCCGTGAGCTCCGCTCTCAACTGCGATACGACGATGTTGGGCGAGGTGCCGATCTGGGTCATCAGACCGCCCAACAGGGCGGAAAATGCCATCGGCATCAGGTATTTCGACGGCGAGACATTGGAGCGCTTGGCGAACTGGAAGGCAACCGGCATCATGATTGCCAGCGCCCCGATGTTCTTGATGAAGGCCGACAGCACCGCCACGACGATCATCAGCAGCGCGAGCTGGGCCCGGAACGAGTTGAGGTTCGGGAAGAATTTCTTGATGGCGATGTCGACAATGCCGGAGCGCGCCACGGCGGCGCTGACCACCAGAGCGCTGCCGACGATGATGACAATGTCGTCGGCAAACCCGGAAAAGGCTTCCTCGGACGGGACGATGCCGACAGCCACCGCCGCAATCAGAGCGCAGCAGGCGACCATGTCGTAGCGGAATCGATCCCAGATGAAGACGACCATCATCACACCGATGACGGTAAAGGCGAGGATCTGCTCTGTTGTCATATGACCCCGAAAGAAACGTGAAGCCGTATGGCCTCACTGCGCGCCTGCGCTGGAAGAGTTGCACAACGCGGCCGTAACGAAAAGGTGCCCGTGACCCTTGCAATGAAATGGCCCGTCGAGCGGGCCATTTCGAATGCGTCCGTTAGTGGCCGGAAGTGCCCGATTTCTTCCTTCGGCTCCGGGCAAACATGTTGAGCACCTCGACGAGGGCAGAGAAGGCCATGGCGGCGTAGATGTAGCCCTTGGGCACATGGAAGCCCATGCCTTCGGCAATCAGCGTCGTGCCGATCATCAAGAGGAAGCCGAGCGCCAGCATGACGATCGTCGGGTTCTTGGCGATGAAATTGGCGAGCGGATTGGCCGCAAGCAGCATGACGGTCACAGCGACGATAACGGCCACGACCATGATCGGCACGTGCGGCGTCATGCCGACGGCGGTGATGATGCTGTCGATCGAGAAGACCAGGTCGAGGACAAGAATCTGGCCGATAACCGCGCCGAAAGTAACGGCGGCGCCGCTGACGATGTCTTCCTTGTGGTCGACCGGATCGACGGTGTGGTGGATTTCCTTCGTCGCCTTCCAGACGAGGAAGAGACCACCGGCAATAAGGATGAGATCTTTCCACGAGAACTCGTTGCCGAGAACTGTGAAGATCGGATTGGTTAGCTGCACGATCCAGGCGACGGTTCCGAGAAGGCCGAGCCGCAGGACCAGCGCAAGACCGATGCCGATCCTGCGCGCCTTTTCTCTTTGCTCCACCGGGAGCTTGTTGGAGAGGATCGAGATGAAGATGAGGTTGTCGATACCCAGAACCACTTCCATGACGAGAAGCGTGAGAAGCGCCACCCAGGCGGCCGGATCCTGGAGAAGCGCGAATATACCCTGCATGGTCAATTCCTCAATGCAGCAGTCGAATGTCCGCCGCGGATGCGCAGATGTAGGTGAACCGCAAGGGAAGGCAAGGCCTATCGACGCAGCCACGAACGGCGATTTCTGATTTACGTACCTCAAAAATTGGTCTAACACATCCGCGGGAGGACGCATGAAGCCTACGGTCCATGATATCGCGCGTTCAGCGGGCGTCAGCCTTGCCACTGTCGACCGTGTCCTGAACGACCGGCCGGGCGTGCGGTCCGTGACGCGCGAGAAGGTGGCCCAGGCGATCGTCGATCTCGGCTATGTCCGCGATCTGGCCGCCGCCAACCTGGCCAAGGGCCGTACCTACAGCTTCTGCTTCGTGCTGCCGGCCAACGACAATTCCTTCATGATCCGGCTTCGCGAAGAGGTCCAGGACGCGATCCGACGCTCGGCGCTGGAGCGCTCGCGGATCGAGATCGTCGAAGTTCCGGCCTTCGATGCCGCGGCGCTGGTGGCAGCCCTCGAAGACATCCGGGCCCAGGGGCCTGACGGTGTGGCGCTCGTCGCGGTCGATACACCCGAGGTTCGCGCCGCGGTCGAGCGCCTGACGGAGGCCGGGATCGCCGTCGTCACCCTTGTCTCGGACCTCGGCGCGTCGAGCCGCGATCATTATGCGGGCATCGACAACAGTGCTGCCGGCCGGACCGCTGCCAACCTGATGGGGCGCTTTCTCGCCAAGGTCGATGGCCGGGTGGCGATCCTTGCCGGCTCCATGATGGTGCGCGACCACCGGGAACGGCTGGAAGGATTTCTGTCCGTACTGGGCGAGGATTTTCCGCGGGTGGCCATCCTGCCGGTGATCGAGGCGCGGGATGACCCGGCGCTGGTCGAAACGATGATCCGCGAGGCGCTGCGCCGTCATCCCGACATCTGCGGCATCTACAGTCTCGGCGCCGGCAACCGCGGGCTCATCCGCGTGCTGAAGGAAATGGGCGCGGCAAGCCGGCCGGTGGTGATTGCCCATGAACTGACGGCATCGACCCGCGAGGCGCTGCAGGGCGATCTCATC
>JBKBXP010000231.1:0-5267 GCA_046314035.1 Pseudorhizobium sp.
ACCATGATGCCAATCCAGCCACCCTGTCCGGCCGCCGTGTCGGCTGCCCTAAACCGCTGCACGGATGCAATCCGCACAGGGTCCCCGCGGTAGACGGCGTCTTGAAGCTGCAAGGCATCACCGGGCTCAGGGCTTAGGTCGAGGCCGAGAATTGGGGAGCCCGTCACCAGGCTGCCGTCAGGTGCCGTCACCTTGTAAAAGACACGGGTGAGACGAGAAGTCCCCAAGATGGCAAAAGCCGAGTAGGGAATGTCGACGGTGACCGCCCCCTCCTCTATTCCGACCGTGTCGGCAATCGATAGAACCGAAGCCGTCAGCACCCGATCAAAAGCCTCGTCGGCGGCACGCCTGGCGTAGGCGCCGACCGTTAGGGCAAGCGCTGTCCCCATGACGAGAAAAAGACAGGCGGTCGTGACAAGAAGTCGCCGCTCGATCGACACCCACGCCATCAATTGCCTGGGTCCGCCTTGACGCGCAGCATGTAACCCGACCCGCGATGGGTGACGATCTCGGCGTCTCCTCCCTCCAGTTTCTTGCGTATCCTCGACACCAGCAGCTCCAGAGCATTGGGCGTGCCATGATCGTCATGACCAAAGAGCTTCATATACAGGCGCTCCTTGCCAACCGTCGTGCCCGCATGGGTCGCGAGCGCTTCCAACACCTCAAACTCGCGCCTGCCCAGGTCGATGGGCTTATTGTGAATGCGCGCGGCGCGGACAGTCATGTCAATTTCAAGGGCTCCCACCCGAACCGTCGATTGCGAAAGTCCCTGGTGTCGACGCGTCACCGCTCGCAGCCGTGCCTCCAGCTCGCCAAGGTCAAACGGCTTGACGATGTAATCGTCTGCGCCCAAATCCAGGAGACTGATCTTATCGTCCAGCTGGTTGCGGGCGGTAACGACGAGGACGGGCGTTGAGGATTGGCTGCGTCGCATATTGGCCATGACGTCAAAACCGCTCTGGCCCGGCAGGTTGATATCAAGGACGATAACGTCAAAGACCCCGTGAACGGCAAGCTCCTCGCCCGTGACGCCGTCTGGCGCAAGCGTGACGTGATGGCCGGCCCGCGAGAGTTTCGCCTCGATGGCCTCGGCGATATCGACGGAATCTTCAATGACTAAGACGCGCATGGAGCTGACAGGACTCTGACAGGGAGATCGGTTTAAGGTCACCCTACAGTAAGGGTTGTGCCGAATGCGAGACGGTAAAACCCTTCGGGAGGAGAAAATGAGACACGACCACGCCATCGCGGCCTGGACAGTGCTTGCCGTCATGGTATCGGCTGGCGCGTTCGCCGCGACCGAGACCCCATGTCAACGACGTGCTGACCTCGGTCAGGCCTATTGCGACGCCGACGGTGATCTGGTGGCAGATCTACCGAAGGAGCCGTCGAGATGGAGGAATCCGGAGACGCTGGTGTGGGCGTTTGCTCCCATTGAGGATCCGGCGGTCTACGCTCAGTTGTTTCGCCCCTTTACCGAGCATCTCTCTTCCTGCCTCGATCGGCAGATTGTCTATTACCCGGTGCAATCGGTCGCGTCCGAGATTAGCGCCATGCGCGCCGGCCGCCTGCATTTTGCAGGGTTCTCAACAGGACCAACGGTAGAAGCCGTCAATACCGCTGGCGCTGTGCCCTTCGCGGCCAAGGGCCATAAGGGCGAGGTGCGCGGCTATCATCTGGTGGCAATTGTGCGAGCGGATGCGCCTTTCAAAGCGCTGCGGGATCTTAAGGGAAAGCGCATTGCCCATGTGTCGCCCGCGTCAAACTCCGGCAATGTCGCTGCTCGCGCTCTCTTTCCCACTCAAGGCCTTGTCCCCGACGTTGATTACCGGCCGATCATGTCTGGAGCACACGACCGATCCGTCATGGGCGTCCTCTCCGGCGACTACGACATGGCAGCGGTCGCTTCCGACGTCGTTCAGCGCCTCATCGAACGGGGGGCCGTCGACCCTCAGGCGATCCGCATCCTCTATCAAAGTCCATTGTTCCCGACCTCAGCCTTTGCCCATGCCCACGACCTTCACCCGGACCTCACCGCGAAGCTAAAGGCCTGCTTCTTTTCTTTCCAGTTTCCCGCACAGATGCGCGCGGCCTTCAATGGTGACGAGCGGTTCCTGCCTGTCCGATACGACAAGGCTTGGGAAACGGTCAGGGAGGTGACTGCCGCAGTGGGCGATTTGCCGGACTAGCAAAAGCCAGACACCTCGATGTCCATCTTCCCATACGACTGACCACAGTGAGCCCATGACCCTGCAAAGCACCTTGCCGGAGGATCCATTGCCTCCTCGTCGCGCCTCAGCCTGGCGACGTTATTTTTACCTGGCGCGCGTCAACAGCGTAGATCCGACACTCCTGCTCGCCCTGTTGCTGCTTGGCGTGTTCGGCTACCTGATCCTGGCTCCGGTTCTGCTGCTATTGGTCGACGCCGTTACGGTGCACTTCGCAGACGTGGCGCGCAGCGGCCAAGATCTGGGAAAGCCGACGCTCTACTATCTGCAACGGGTGCTGTTGTCGCCGATTTCCCGTGACCTTTTCTGGTGGCCGCTTGCCCATACGGCGATCATTTCCGTCGCAGCGATCGTGATCGCATTCGGTGTCGGCGGACCGCTGGGGTGGTTGCTGAGCCGCACGGATCTGCTCGGGAAAAAATGGTTTTCGACCGCGCTGCTGCTGCCCTATATGCTGCCGTCGTGGACCTTTGCCCTCGCCTGGCTCACCCTCTTTAAGAACCGAACGACAGGCGGCGTACCCGGCTGGATGGAGACGCTTGGCGTCACGCCGCCAGACTGGCTCGCCTATGGCGCATTTCCAATCGCGGTGATCCTGGCTTTGCACTATGCCCCATTCGTCATCTTGCTGTTTGGCAATGCCCTCAAGCAGTTCGACACTCAGCTTGAGGATAGCGCCCGTAGCCTTGGCGCACGACCACGGGAGGTCGCACGGCGCATCATCCTGCCCTTGATGATGCCATCACTCGTTTCCGCAGCAACGCTGATCTTCGCCAAATGCCTGGGAGATTTTGGCGTCGCCTATGTGCTCGGCGTCCCCGTTGGTTTCGACGTTCTGGCGACCTCCCTGTTTCGGGCGATTTCGACGAGCCAAGCCGGCGCGTCGGCCGTGATCGCTGGCGTAATCGTTCTCCTCGGCACCCTCTCGGTGATCATCGACATGCGCCTCATGCGCGAAGCCAAGCGCTTCGTCACTATTGGCGCCAAAGGGGCGATGATACGCGAGACGCCACTTGGAAAATGGCAGCTGCCGGCGGTTTTCTGGGTTGTGTGCATCTTCTTGATCAGTGCGGGCATTCCCCTGGCGGCACTGACGTTGACGACAATCATGCGCGTACCGGGCTCGTTTGCCCTCGACAATTTTACCCTTGATTACTGGATTGGGACCGATCTCGGGACCACCGCGCTGCGGCAGGGGATACTGTTGACGGGCGAGTTCTGGCTGGCGATGTGGAACACGGTCTGGATGGTCGGGCTTGCCTCACTTGGTGCCGGCCTGCTCGGGCTTCTCGTTGGCTACTGCGTCGTTCGCTCGCCAGTGCGCGCCGTCTCGGTGGCTTTGCGGCAGATCACCTTCCTGCCCTATCTCGTTCCCGGTATCGCGTTCGCCGCAGCCTATCTGTCGATGTTTGCCGTTGCCCGTCCGCCACTTCCAGCGCTCTACGGCACTCCCATCATCCTTGTCCTTGCAATCCTTGCAGACCAGATGCCATTTGCCTCACGCGCTGGCATTTCCTCCATGATGCAGCTCGGCCGTGAGCCGGAGGAAGCAGGCCAGATCGCCGGGGCCGGCTGGTTCCGGCGCATGCGCTCCATCGTGCTTCCCATTCAGCGTGGCGCCCTGGTGTCGGCAATCCTGTTGCCTTTCATCTCGGGCATCAAGGGCCTGAGCCTCGTCGTCGTTCTTGCCGTGCCCGGCACCGACCTCCTCACCACATATGCAATCCGCCTTGTCGACTACGGCTACAGCCAGGCTGCCAACGCCGTCGTCGTGATGCTTTGCGTCGTTGCTTTTGCGGGCACGATGCTGGTTCAAAAGATCGGCAAGGCCTCCCTCTCAGACGGAATGGGAAGCAGATAATGTCCAGCATCACCTTGGAAAACATCCGCAAAAGCTATGGGCGCAATACGCCGCCGGCGATCGCCAACCTCAACATGGAGATCGGCTCCTCGCAGTTCCTGTGCCTGCTGGGTCCCTCCGGATGCGGCAAGACCACGACATTGCGTATGATTGCGGGTCTTGAGCATCCCACGGAAGGTCGCATCCTGGTTGATGGCACACCCATCGTATCCGTCAACGACGGCATCTTCACGGTCCCAGAAAAGCGCAAGATGGGACTCGTCTTCCAAAACTATGCCCTGTGGCCCCACATGACGATCCGCGACAACGTCGCCTTCGGCCTGACGTTGCGAAAGACCCCGGCTGCCGAACGCGATGCCGTTGTTGATCGCGTCATGTCCAAGCTTGGCATCGCGCGCTATGCAGATCGCTATCCGGCGCAGTTGTCGGGAGGGCAGCAGCAGCGCGTGGCACTGGCAAGAATGCTGGCCCTCAACCCCTCGGTCATTCTGCTGGACGAACCGCTGTCCAATCTTGACGCAAAGCTCAGGCTCGACATGCGCGCCGAACTGAAGCGGATTCACGCCGAAGCCGGCTCGACGATCGTCTTTGTGACCCATGATCAGTGGGAGGCCATGACGCTGGCAACCACGATCGCCGTGATGAGCGAGGGGGCCTTGCAGCAAGTTGGCACGCCCGACGACATCTACGAGCGACCCGCCAATCGGTTCGTCGCGGAATTTGTCGGAAGCTTGCCGATCAACATCATGGAGCAGGCAGATGCCAGCCACGACCCGCTGCTGCGTTGGCTTGAAGGCTTGCTCGCTCACTTAGAGCTTTCGGGCGCGCCGGTGGCGTCGGCCGGCATACGGCCGGAGGCGATCAAGCTCGGCAATCTCAGCGCCGCCGAGGCACAGCGCCATGCGGCAGGCCAGGGGACGATCGTCGATATTGTCCCGACCGGCGGAAGCTGGATCATTGAGCTTGATGTTCAAGGCAAGCGCTTGCTCGCGATTGCCAACGATACCCCAGGCAAGGTCGCGGGCGACACCACCCATTTCTGGGTCGAGAGGCGGCACCTGCACCTCTTCGACCGGGAGAAGAAGCGCATCGCCCAGTAGTCGGGGAGGCGCGAACGAAGGCAAAAGGAGGAAATCATGCCTAAACCATCAATCTACTTGATCACCGGAGTTTCAGTC
>JBKBXP010000232.1:0-5244 GCA_046314035.1 Pseudorhizobium sp.
CCGAGGAACGCAGTCGCCTGTGGAAGGCGCGCCACGATGCCTACTGGGCCTCGCGGGCGCTGGCGCCGCATCTGAATGGCCTGTCGACCGATGTCTGCGTGCCGATCTCGCGGCTCGCGGATTGCGTCGTCGAGACCCAGGCCGACATCCAGGAGCACGGCTATCTGGCGCCGATCGTCGGCCATGCGGGTGACGGAAACTTCCACGTGCTGATCCTGTTCGACGACAAGGATCCTGCGGACGTGGCGCGCGCCGAGGCCTTCGTGGCGCGGCTCAACAGCCGGGCGCTCGCCATGGGCGGCACCTGCACGGGCGAACATGGCATCGGCCAGGGCAAGATGAGCTTTCTGGAACAGGAGCTCGGCGGCGCGGTCGATCTGATGCGATCGATCAAGAAAGGTCTCGATCCGGAGAATATCTTTAACCCCGGCAAGATCTTCCCGATGACGATGTCGCTCCCTGATGCTTGACTTGCCTATGCATCGGATGTGACTAGTCTTTTCATGAGACGAAGGAGACACCTACGGTGCTAGGACGCATCCTGTTGACGTCTGGCGGTGTTCTGGTGGTGGCTTTGTTCGCCGCCCTGCTGGCGCCGTTCTTCATCGACTGGACCGACTTTCGGGTCGAGTTCGAGCAGCGGGCGAGCCGCATCCTCGGCAAGAAGGTGACGGTCCACGGCGAGGTCGAGGCGCGTCTCCTGCCGTTCCCGTCGGTGACGTTGAACGACGTGCGCGTCGGCCAGGATCCGGACGGCCAGCCGCAGGTCACGGCTGCCCGTTTCTCCATGGACATGGAGCTGGCGCCCTTCCTGTCCGGCGAGGCGCGCATCTTCGACATGCGCATCGAGGATCCGAAGGCGCGTGTCCGCATCCTGGCGGATGGCACGCTCGACTGGATGCGCGGCAGCAGCGCCGATATTCCGCTGCGCACGGTCGTCATCGAGGACGTCCACATCACCGGCGGCACCATTGACCTGATCGACGAGCAGAGCGGCCAGACGCGGCGGTTGACGGGTCTTTCCGCTGATCTGTCGGCCGGTTCTCTGGCAGGGCCCTGGCGCGGCGAGGGGTTTGCCTCTCTCGATGGCCAGGAGGCTGCCTTCAGCCTTTCGACCGGCGAGGCCGACCGGGTCGAGCAGAAAGTGCCGCTGCGTCTGCGGCTCCTGCCCGATTCGGTAGCGGTCGCCCTGACGCTGGACGGGGACCTTGCGCTTGCGGAGGACCGCCCGGGCTACGACGGTACCTTTGCCCTCGACGTGCTCCAGGAGGAGGACGAAGGCGAGCCGGTCGATGCGCCGCTTCCCGGCCCGCGTCTGAGCGGTGGCTTCGAACTCACCAACGAGCGGATCAGGATCCCGGAATATCGGCTGGAGGTCGGAGCGCTGAATGATCCCTATGTGGTCACGGGCGAGGCGACGCTGGATACCGGGCAGGCACCGGAATTCTTGCTGACGGCCGATGGCCAGCAGATCGACGTGAACCGGCTGGGGACGGGGAAACGCGCCAAGACAGGTCGGGATGCGGCGGCATCCACTCAGCGGCGCATCCAGGCGGTCATCGATATCGCCGCACAGATTCCGATCCCGCAGGTGCCTGGACGGGCGAGCCTGAGGCTTCCCGCCGTGGTCGCCAACGACACGACGGTCCGCGACATCCGCATCGATGTGCGTCCCGCCGGAACCGGATGGACCGTGGAAAATTTTGCGGCGACGCTTCCGGGCCGTACCCAGGTGGAGGCCAAGGGGGCCCTGATGCTGGAGAACCGGATCGGCTTCGTCGGCGACATGCTGCTCGCCTCCAACCAGCCCTCGGGGCTTGCCGACTGGCTTTCCGGCTCGGTCGATCCGGCGATCCGACAGTTGAAGACCGCGGGCTTCTCGGCACGGGTCAACCTCACACCGGAACTGCAGCGCTTCGACGACCTGGAGCTCGGCATCGGACCGGCGACCCTGCGCGGCAGTGTCGAGCGTTACGCGGCACCGGAAGCGGTGCCGTCCCTGACCCTCGATCTTGCCGGCAACGAGATCGACCTTGATGCCATGCGGGCGCTTGCCTCGCTGATCACCGGCGACGATGCGGGCGCGGATGTGCTCGACCACACGGTCGCTGCAAACCTCAAAGCCGAGCGGTTTACCGCCTTCGGCGTTGCCGCCGACCGGGTGGACACGGTCTTTACCCTCTCGGAGGGACAGCTCTCGCTCGAGCGGCTGTCGATCGGCGACCTGGCCGGCGCTGCGATCGCGGCGCAAGGCAACCTTGCCGGTTCGCTGCTTTCCTATACCGGCAGCGGCTCGGCGACGCTGAAGGCGGAAGACCCATCAGCCTTCCTGGCGATGCTGCGCACGCGGCTGCCGCCACACCCGATCCTCGAGCGGCTGGCCGCGAGCGGTCGCTGGTTCGGCGCAACAGACCTATTCGCCGATGTTTCGGTCGGCGGCGACATCAGCGGCGTCTCCGCAATAATCAGCGGAACGGCCAATGGCAGCACGATCACCGCCGATCTCGCATTGCCCACCCTGTTCGATCTGACAGCCGGTAAAGAGTTTTCGCTCGACGCCCAGGCGGCGAACGAACAGAGCCCGATCCTGCTGGGGCAGGCGGGTCTCGATCCATTGCCGCTCGGCAGCGATGGTCCTGGCCGACTGTCAATGTCGCTTAGCCAGCAGGGTGATGCGCCGGCGTCCGGAACGCTTGCCTTCAGCACCGGGTCCACGCAGTTCGAAGCGGCCGGATCGCTCAGTCTCGCGGCCGGGACCTTCGGCTCGGGAAGCGGACGGCTCAGCCTTCGCGCGGAAGATCTGGAACCTTACCTGCTGATGTCGGGCGTCGGGGTTCCGCAGTTCGGGACCGGGCTGCCGGTCGAGCTCAGCGCGGACGTCACGGTCTCGCCCGAAAGCGCCAGCTTTGCGAATGTCGAAGGACAGATCGGCGGCAACACGGTTGCCAGCACCGCCCTTGTCCTCAGCCGGACGTCGCCGGACGTCTCGGTGACCGGGGATCTCGCCGTTGATACGCTCGATCTCGCCTGGCTCGGCGAGGCAGCCTACGGCGCCTTGTCCGATCCCGTCACCGGCGCCTTTTCGGACAAGCCTTTCTCGCTGCCGATCTTCGGGTCGGCGCAGGCGCAGCTTCGGGTCACGGCAAAAACCTTCCGACCGGGCGCCTTCGGCACGGTCACGGATTTCTCCGGCGTCATCAGCCACCGCAACGGCGGCATCACCATCGAGGAGGCCGCGGGCGCGTGGCAGGGCGGTCGCGTCTCCGGACGGCTCTCCATGTCGAACGGCGGGGGCAACGGCATCTTCCAGAGCCGGCTCGTGGTGGAAAACGCCGACCTGACGCCAATCGTCTGGTCGAGCGGCGGTGCGCCGGTCGCCACCGGGCGCGTGAATGTCGTCCTGTCGGCCGAGGCGACCGCACAGTCGCCCGCCGCGCTGTTGGCATCGCTCAACGGCTCTGGTGAAATGCAGTTTGCGGATCTCTTGCTCAACGGGCTCGAGCCCGCCGCCTTGCCGGGCGTTCTGGCCGCGATGGACCAACTGGAAGGCGAGATCACCGAGGACAAGGTGCGTCCGATCGCCGAACGGCTGATGCGCAGCGGTTCTACCGATCTCGGATCGGTCGTCGTGCCGTTCACGATCACCGAAGGCGAAGTCAGGGCGCAGAACATCACCGCCACGGCCGGAACCTTAGGGCTGTCTGGGGAGGCGAGGATCGATCTCGTCGACGAGACGCTGCGCGGCGAGCTTGTGGCCCGTTATGGGGCCGGTGACGAGGGCCTGGCCGGCGGCGATGCCGCCGTGCAGTTCGGCTACTCGGGCGATATCGCCAATCCTCAGGTGACGACGAGCGTCGCGCCGCTTGCAAACTTCCTGTCGCTTCGCGCCTACGAGCGGGAGCGCCGCCGTGTCGAGGCGCTGCAGGCCAGCGTCCTGGAGAAGCAGAGGCTTCGCCGCGAAGTCGCGCTCTACCGCTTCCTCGAAGAGGAACGGCAGGCGGCGCGGGAACGGGCTGAGGCGGAAGAGCGGGCGAGACGGGAAGCGGAGGAGGCCAGGCGGCAGGCCGAGGCTGCGGCACAGGCGGAGCGGGAGCGTGCCGAAGCGGCAGCCCCGGCTGCCGAAGAAGAGCGCCGCCGTGCCCAGCCGGTGACACCGGAACTCACCGTGCCGCCGACGGACGACATCTTCCGGCAGGATCTCGCGCCGCTGCAGACCCCGAGCATCCAGAACCTGCCGGGTGTGCAGCCTTAAACAGAGCCTTCGGAATTCTGGTTGTTCAGGGCGCTTTGCAGCGTCACGAGCACATGCACCCTCAATGCGGAGGACAGGTTGCTGTCGGCCGGGCGGGCGTCATCGATTTCGGCAATGAGGCTGGCGATGCTGATCTGGCGGTCGCCCGCCAAGCGCTTGAGTTCATCCCAGAACTCGTCTTCCAGCGAAAAGCTGGTGCGGTGTCCGTGCAGCGTCGCGGAATGTTTGCGGATCATCGGCACCTCTTCAGGAGCGGAACCCTACCCAAGCATCCATACGTGGCCCGTCTGACGGAGAGCGCGGCCGTCAACCCTGATCAGCCGGCTTTTCCAGCCGGCCCTGATCGAGTGTCCGCTTCGCCTTTTCGTTGAGCGTCCTGGTCAACGACTTCTCGCTCTTGGTCCGGCCGAACGTCAGGCGGTTCTGGTCCGCCTGCGTTTCCTTCTCGACCCGCTGTTTGACCTTGCGGAACTGCCGCAGGTTGACCACCTCGCCGCTCATGCCGTCTCCGTGCGCGCTACTGTTTCTTGCGGAAGGAATCCAGCGACACGACCGACGCAGGCTTCTTCTCTTCGCCGGAACCCGCGTCTGCAGTGTCCTGCTTGGCAATCGAATCAACTGGGATTGCGGTGATTTCCGCCGAAGCCTGATCCTCGTCGACCAGCGGCACCTCGAACTCGAGCTCGAAGTTCACCGACGGATCGTAGAAACCGCGAATCGCGTTAAAGGGGACCACCAGGCGTTCGGGTGTGTCGGAGAACGACAGTCCGATTTCGAACTGCGTGTCGGAAATCTTCAGATCCCAGAACTGGTGCTGGACGACGATCGTCATCTGTTCAGGGTATTTGGACTTCAGATGCTGGGACACGCGTACGCCCGGAGCACCGGTCAGGAAGGTGATGAAGAAATGATGGTCACCCGGCAGACGCCCCGTGGCTGCGACCTCCGACAATACTTTGCGGATGACGCCGCGCAGCGCGTCCTGTGCCAAG
>JBKBXP010000233.1:0-5220 GCA_046314035.1 Pseudorhizobium sp.
ATCATGGGCAATGCCTATGACAATCTGGTCAACCTCGACATCAACGACACGTCGAAGGTGACGCCCGGCATTGCCGCCAGCTGGACCGTCTCGGACGATGCGCTGACCTATACGTTCAAACTGAAGCCGGACCTGATGTTTGCCTCCGGCAACCCGATCACGGCCGAGGACGTCGCCTACAGCTTCGAGCGCGCCGTGAAACTCGATCTTTCGCCAGCCTTCATCCTGACCCAGTTCGGCCTGACGGCGGAAAACGTCACCGAAAAGGCCAAGGCCACCGATGCCTCGACCTTCGTGCTGACCGTCGACAAGGCCTATGCACCGAGCTTCGTCCTCAACTGCCTGACGGCGAACGTCGCGTCCATCGTCGACAAGACGCTGCTCATGGAGCACGTGGCAGAGAATGATTTCGGCAACGGCTGGCTGAAGACGAATTATGCCGGCTCCGGCCCGTTCAAGATGATGCAGTGGCGCGCCAACGAGATCCTCGTCCTGGAGCGCAACGACAACTACTACGGCGAGAAGGCGAAGCTGAAGCGCGCCATCTACCGGCACATGAAGGAAAGCTCTGGCCAGCGGCTGGCGCTGGAAGCCGGCGACATCGACGTCGCGCGCAACCTGGAGCCCGGCGATCTGGAAGCGATCTCCGGCAATGCCGACATCGCCACCGATTCCGCTCCGAAAGGCACGGTTTACTACTTCAGCCTCAACCAGAAGAACGAAAATCTGGCCAAGCCTGAGGTGCGCGAGGCGCTGAAATATCTCGTCGATTACGACGCGATCGGCGCGACCTTCATCAAGGGGATCGGCGAGATCCACCAGACCTTCCTGCCGAAGGGCATGCTCGGCTCGCTCGACAGCAACCCCTATTCGCTCAACGTCGAGAAGGCCAAGGAACTGCTGGCGGCCGCCGGTCTGGCCGACGGCTTCTCGGTCACCATGGACGTGCGCAACACGCAGCCGGTCACCGGCATTGCCGAATCCGTGCAGCAGACCTTCGCGCAGGCGGGCGTCAAGCTCGACATCATTCCCGGCGATGGCAAGCAGACGCTCACCAAGTACCGCGCCCGCAACCACGACATCTACATCGGCCAGTGGGGCACGGATTATTGGGACCCCCATTCGAACGCCGACACGTTCTCGGCCAATCCCGACAATGGCGATGAAGCGGCCGCCAAGCCTCTGGCATGGCGCAACGCCTGGGACATTCCGGAGCTGACGCAGCAGACGGCGGCAGCCCTCCTGGAACGCGACGAGACCAAGCGTGGCGAGATGTACCAAGACCTGCAGAAGCAGGTGCTGGAGACTGGTCCATTCGTGATCGTCTTCCAGCAGACGGAAGTGGCGGCCCACCGCGCCAACGTTGAAGGCTACAACCTCGGCCCGAGCTTCGACACCAATCTCCTCGCGCCGGTCTCGAAGGAATAGCCTGAGAGGACATTTCCTTGGCTCTCCCGGACACTCTTCCAGTCACCCGCCGCAGTCAGCGGCGGGTGCATCCCATTGCATCGGCGCTCCTGCGCTTCGTGGTGATGGCGGTCACGACCCTCTTCGGTCTCCTCGCCGTCACCTTCTTCATCGGACGGGTCATTCCCATCGATCCGGTTCTTGCCATCGTCGGCGACCGGGCGCCGCAGCACGTGGTCGAGCGCATCCGGCTCGACCTCGGCCTCGACCTGCCGCTCTACCAGCAGTTCTACATCTACCTGAAACAGGTGCTGTCCGGTGACTTCGGCACCTCGGTGCTGACCACGAATCCGGTGCTGTCGGACATCCTGCGGGTCTTTCCGGCGACCATCGAACTGGCCACCATCGGCACCATCATCGGGGCGGTGCTCGGCATTCCGCTCGGCGTTCTGGCCGCCGTCAAGCGCGGCAGCATCGCCGACCAGGTGGTGCGGGTCATCGGGCTTGTCGGCTACTCCGTGCCGATCTTCTGGCTCGGGCTGCTGGCGCTGGTGCTGTTTTACGCCAAGCTCGGCTGGGTCGCCTATCCGGGCCGGATGGACATCGTCTACGAATATACCTTCACGCCGAACTCGGGCTTCTACCTGGTTGATGCCATGTTGCAGCGGGAATGGGCGGTCGTCTGGGATCTCTTCCGGCACATCATCCTGCCGGGATCGCTGCTCGGCTATTTCTCGCTCGCCTACATCAGCCGGATGACGCGCTCCTTCATGCTGAACGAGCTTGCCCAAGAGTATATAGTCGCCGCACGCGCCAAGGGACTGTCGGAGACCCGCATCATCTGGTTCCATGCGCTGCGCAATGCCGCCGTGCCGCTGGTGACGGTCATTGCTCTCTCCTACGCCGGCCTGCTGGAAGGCTCGGTGCTGACCGAGACGATCTTCTCCTGGCCGGGGCTTGGCCTCTACATCACCAACTCGCTGCAGAACGCCGATATGAACGCGGTGCTCGGCGGCACGGTGGTGATCGGTGCAGTCTTCGTCGCCATCAATCTCCTGTCCGATCTTCTCTACCGGACGCTCGATCCAAGGACGCGCAGCCGATGAGCACCATGGATACTGCTCCCAAGCCCTACAGCCGCGACTGGCTCCTGTCGGACCGTCCGGCCTCGCGCCGGCAGGCGAGCCTCGGCCGCGCCTATGTCGTCTGGCGGCGGTTCGCCGAAAACCGGTTGGCGCTTGTCGGCCTGATGATCATCATCGCGCTGCTGCTGACGGCCGCCTTCGCCGACGTGCTGGCGCCGCACAATCCGCTGCAGGGCGACCTGCGCAACGCACGCCTGCTGCCGCCTGGCGCTGAGGGCTATCTGCTCGGAACGGACGACCAGGGGCGCGACATTCTCTCGCGGCTGATCCACGGCTCGCGGCTGACGCTGTTCGTCGTCGTGCTGGTAGCCATCATCGCCGCACCGGTCGGGCTGATCGTCGGCACCATATCCGGTTATGCCGGCGGCTGGGTCGATGCCGTGCTGATGCGGATCACCGACATCTTCCTCGCCTTTCCGAAGCTGGTTCTGGCCCTGGCGCTGGTGGCGGCGCTCGGTCCGGGCATCGAGAACGCCATTCTCGCCATCGCGGTCACCTCCTGGCCGCCCTATGCCCGCATCGCGCGGGCAGAGACCATGACCTTCCGGAATTCGGAATTCATCTCTGCCGTGCAACTCATGGGCGCCTCTCCGTTTCGCATCGTGCTGCGGCACGTCATGCCGCTCTGTCTGTCGTCGCTGATCGTGCGCGTCACGCTCGACATGGCGGGCATCATCCTGACGGCCGCCGGTCTCGGCTTCCTCGGCCTCGGCGCCCAGCCGCCGCTGCCGGAGTGGGGGGCGATGATCGCCTCGGGTCGCCGCTTCATCCTCGACCAGTGGTGGGTTGCGGCCATGCCGGGGTTTGCCATCCTGATCGTCAGCCTCGGCTTCAACCTGCTCGGCGACGGCCTGCGCGACGCGCTCGATCCGAAGGAGGCCGGGCAATGACGGCTCCAGACCAGACGCTGCTGACGGTCGACGACCTGCGCGTCCGCTTTCCGACCCGCACCGGCATGGTGGAGGCCGTGCGCGGCGTCTCCTTCACGCTCGGCCGTGAACGGCTTGGGATCGTCGGCGAATCCGGTTCCGGCAAGTCGCAGACCGGCCGCGCCATCATGGGGCTGACGCCGTCGCAGGCGCAGGTGACGGCGACGACGCTGCGCTTCGGCGACCGCGATCTCCTGACCATGCCGGCAAAGGACAGGCGCATGCTGCGCGGCAAGCGCCTGGCAATGATCCTGCAGGACCCGAAGTATTCGCTGAACCCGGTGATGACGATCGGGCGGCAGATCGTCGAGACGCTGAAGACCCATGAAGCCATCGGCAGAAGCGAGGCGCGAACGCGGGTTCTCGCCATGCTGGAGGCCGTCCAGATCAGCGATCCGGAGCGGGTCTTCGATCTCTATCCGCACGAGGTCTCCGGCGGCATGGGGCAGCGGGCGATGATCGCCATGATGCTGGTCTGCGGACCGGATCTCCTGATTGCCGACGAGCCGACGTCGGCGCTCGACGTCACAGTGCAGTTGGAGGTGCTCGACATCCTCGACAAGCTGGTGTCGGAACGCGGCATGGGGCTGATCTTCATCTCCCACGACCTGCGCCTTGTCTCCACCTTCTGCGACCGGGTGCTGGTGATGTATGCAGGCAAGGTCGTGGAGGAGCTGTCCGCCGCCAACCTGCACGACGCGCAACATCCCTATACGCAGGGCCTGTTGAACTGTCTGCCGCAGATCGGCGGCAATCGCCATCCGCTGCCGGTCCTCGAACGCAAGCCGGAGTGGACGCTGTGACGACGGCTCTCTCGATCGACAACATGCTCGTGCTCTACGAGGACTTCGCGGCGCTGAACCACGTCAGCCTCCATGTGGCCCAGGGCGAATCCTTCGGTATGGTCGGGGAATCCGGCTCCGGGAAATCGACGCTGCTGCGCGCCGTGACTGGGCTCGCCGCCTTCCAGGAGGGCAGCCTCACCGTCAACGGCCGGCCTTACAGCGGGCGCCAGCGTGACAAGGAATTCTACCGGACGGTCCAGATGGTCTTCCAGGATCCTTACGGCTCCCTGCATCCCCGCCAGACGGTGGACCGCCTGCTGCTCGAGCCGCTGATCATCCACGGCTTCGACAATGTCGACGCGCGCATCGCACGGGCGCTGGACGAAGTCGGCCTCGGCTCCGGTTTCCGCTTTCGCTATTCGCACCAGCTTTCGGGCGGCCAGCGGCAGCGGGTGGCGATTGCCCGTGCGCTGATCGTCGAGCCCTCCATCATGCTGCTGGACGAGCCGACCTCGGCGCTCGATGCCTCGATCCAGGCGGAAATCCTCAACCTTCTCGAGCAGGCCCGGCGCGACCGGGATCTGACCTTCGTCATGGTCAGCCATGATCTCGGCGTCATCAGCCATATGTGCGAGCGGCTGGCGGTGATGAAGACCGGCGAGGTGGTCGAGACGGTGCCCGTCGAGGCGCTGGAAAAGCGACAGTTCTCGGCCGAATACACGCGGCAACTGCTGGTCGCCAGCGGGGGTTTTCGCCGCGACTAGCGCTTGGTGCGATGCAATAGATTTCCGTTGTGCATCGGCAATATCACCGTAAACTGACACCTAATCATCCGGTCACGGACACAACAAGGGGAACATCGGCTATGCGGGAAAGTGGTTTCTGGTTGGCAGTGTCGCGGCACAGCCTGATTGCTGCAGCAGTCGCCCTGGGCGCGGGCTTGACGGCGGTCCA
>JBKBXP010000234.1:0-5213 GCA_046314035.1 Pseudorhizobium sp.
TGTCGGTGTCGCCCATGTGCAGCACCGACTGCTCGTCATCGAAATGCAGCATCAGGCCGTTGGCGCTGCCGAGTGCATGGGAGACGCCGTCTTCGGTGATCTGGGCCGAGGAATGCTGCGCCTGCGTGAAGGTCGCGGTGAACCCTTCGAAGGAAACGGTGCCGCCGGTATTGCCCATGTCGATCTTCGCCACGCCCTTCTTGCCGAGCCAGGTCGCCAGATCGGCATTGGCCAGCACGATCGCACCGGTTTCCTCTGCCAGCGCCACGGTGTCTCCGACATGGTCGCCGTGACCGTGGGTGAGCAGGATGTGGGTAATGCCCTCCGCCGCCTCGCGGCGATCCAGACCTGCAAAGCCAGGGTTGCCGGTAAAGAACGGGTCGATCAGCAGCTTTGCCTTGGCTGTCTCGATGCGAAAGGCGGAATGGCCGAGCCAGGTGATCTTCATGAAAGTCTCCCTCGATAGATAATGCGAAAATTGGTGAGAATGCTAAAGAGATATCCGGGCCGCCGCTAAAGTGAAGCGGCGGCGACTTCATTTATACGCCAGAGGATGCCGAACGGATGACCGTGCTGACGATCGAGGAACTTTCCGGAGCTCTGCTGAGCGGACAGGCCGTCGCCGGGCTCGATCTCGGGACGAAGACCATCGGCCTTGCCATGTCCGATCTCGGTCGCCGCTTTGCTTCACCCCGCCCCGTCCTGAAGCGGACGAAGTTCACCAAGGATGCGGAGGTCCTTCTGGCGTTCGCGGCGAAGGAAAAAGTGGCCGCCTTCATCATCGGCCTGCCGACCAACATGGACGGTTCGTCCGGGCCACGGGTCCAGGCTACACGCGCCTTCGTTCGCGGGATGAGCCAGAAGACGGAGATCCCCTTCGTCTTCTGGGACGAGCGCCTGTCCACCGTCGCGGCAGAACGGGCGTTGATCGAGATGGACGTCTCCCGGGCCAAGCGGGCCAACCGAATCGATTCGGCGGCGGCCAGCTTCATTCTTCAGGGCGCGCTCGACAGGCTCTCGTCTCTGGAAAGAACCGGATCGCTGCGCGTTTCCTGACGACGGCGCCACCAGGCGGCGATCGCCTTGCGGCGCCGGAAGCCGATGATCATGAAGACAACGGTGCTATCGACCATGATCGCCCGCATCACCAGCGGCGGAATGCTCTCGGCGGGAATGCCGAGCACTCCGCTGTAGACGTTGAAAACGAGGTCGTGCGCCTGCCGGGTCAGCATGAACACGCCAAAACTCATGTCGTTGTAGGAAAGCCCGTACCAGCTGCCGAGCAGCAAGATCGGTCCCGCCCATAGAATCAGGAACCACTTCATGCGGTCCTCCTTCCCGGCTGAACAAGATGAAACTCCATCGTCGCCAGCCACCTCAGCAGAGCCATCAGGCTCAGCACGACCGCGGGCATGGCTATATCCAGCGCCAGCACCGCAAAGAACATCGTCATGATGCTCAGCAACGCGTGGTCTGGAATGACAGTTCCCTGCGGCAACGGTTCGATCCGTTCATGGTTAACATCCGATTAACGTTAACTTAGACATGCCGCCTCCCAGCGCAACGCGAACCGGTTGGCATGGTTAATGGCGAGCCGGTCGCTGTGGATAACGTGCGGCCTCTCCCGTGCACGTCGGCAGACATCGGCAGGAAGTCGGTTGACTGAACAACCTGTTTGTACAAATGTACAAATCATGAGATCAAACGCCAAAGAAGCCCTGCTGTCCAACGCGGCCACGCTGTTTTCCCGCAGCGGCTACAATGCCGTTTCGCTTCGCGACGTCGCCAAGGCAGCCGGGGTCAACGTCGGCAGCCTCACCTATCATTTCGGCACCAAGCTCAATCTCCTGCGGGAGATCTACCAGCGACATACGCTGCCAATGAATGCGCGGCGCCTCGAACTGCTGGGCGAGGCACGGCGAATCAAGGATCCTGACGAGCGCCTGATGGCGATTCTCCGTGCCTATGTGGTGCCCGCCTTCGTCTCGTCGTCCGGGGGCGATGGCGGTGGAGCGGAGTTCACGCGGATGCGCGCCGTGCTTTCCGCAGAGGGCAATCCGGACGCGCAGGCGATCATTGCCGATGCCTTCGACGAGACGAGCCGCACCTTCATCGAGGCGCTGGGCGAATGCGTGCCGGGCGCGCCCCTGGAGAGCCTGGTGTGGCGCAGCCAGTTCCTGCTCGGCGGCCTCTACTACGCCCTCATCAACCCGGAGCGGGTGACCCGCCTCTCCCATGGCGCCGTGGACGGTGACGACCGCGAAGCCGCGGTCCGCCACCTGGTCGAGGCGACCTATGCGAGCTTCAAGAGCCTGTCTGCCGCCAGACCCGAAGGTCCCAAGCCCGTGACGGTTGCGGCGGCGGCTACCGAGGAGAACGAGATATGAGCCCCGACCATCCGACATCCACCACCCGGCGCACCCCTACCCTTATCCTGCCCGCCGGCAGTTGCGATGCGCATTGCCATGTCTTCGGACCTGCGGCCGTGTTTCCCTATTCCGAAACCCGGAGCTACACACCCGCCGATGCGCCGAAGGAGGCCTTGGCAGCGCTGCATCAGCGGCTTGGCGTGGAGCGGGCCGTCATCGTCCAGGCGAGCTGCCATGGCACCGACAACCGCGCCATGCTGGACGCCATCGCCTGGCGTCCCGACACCTACCGCGGCGTCGCCATCGTCGACGACACATTTGACGACAAGGCTCTGCAGCAGTTGCACGACGGCGGCGTGCGCGGCGTCCGATTCAACTTCGTTCGGCATCTCGGTGGCGCGCCAGACATGGCGGTCTTCGACCGGGTGATCGCGCAGATCAGGGCGCTTGGCTGGCATGTGGTCCTGCATCTCGACGCCGTCGACATCGCGCCGCTCTCCGACATGATCCGCGCTCTGCCCGTGCCCTTCGTCATCGACCACATGGGCCGCGTCGACACCAGTCTCGGCACCGGCCAGCCGGCGTTTCGCTCGCTTCTGGAGATGGCCAAACGGGACAACTGCTGGGTCAAGGTCTGCGGCTCGGAACGGATCTCCCGCTACCCCTTCGATGCGGCCGTCCCCTTTGCGCGGGCGCTGGTCGAGGCAAGCCCGGATCGCACGCTTTGGGGCACCGATTTCCCGCATCCCAATCTCAAGGAACCTGTCGATGAGGCAGACCTCGTGGACCTGGTCCAGAGGTTTGCGCCCGCTGAGGAGGAGCGTCAGCGGCTGCTCGTCGACAACCCCGCGCGGCTATACGAATTCGCCACCTGAACGGCGTCTATTGGAGGAGGAGGAAGACATGACACACCCACGAACACAGAAGCCCGGGCTTTTCCGGCGAACCCTGCTTAGGGCCGCCGTTTCGGCTCTGTTGCTGACCACCGCCGCACCGGCGATCGTCCATGCGCAGGAAGACTACCCCAGCCGCGAGATCACCCTCGTGCTGCCGTTCGGCCCCGGCGGCATCGCCGACATCACGGCCCGCATCGTTGCCGAAGCTCTCGGGAGGAAGCTCGGCAAGCAGATCGTGATCATGAACCAGCCGGGCGCCGCAGGCTCGGTCGCCGCCCGCGCCGCTCTCAACGCGCCGGCCGACGGTTACACGCTCGCGCTGCTCTCCAACGGCACCGCCATCAGCGTGCCGCTGTTTGAAAACCTGCAGTTCGATCCGCTCAAGGACTTCGTGCCGGTCTCGAGCCTTGCGTACTTCGACTTCGTCTTCGTCACCAAGGAGGGCGGCACGTTCAAGACGCTCGCGGACGTCCTTGCCGCCGCCAAGGCCGAGCCCGGCGCTTTGAACGTTGGGACCATCAACGTCGGCAGCAGCCAGAACCTCGCGGCGGAACTGTTCAAGTCCACGGCGGGTGTCGATTTCACCATCATTCCCTACAAAGCGACACCGGATCTGCTGGTGGCACTGCTGGGTGGCGAACTGGATGTCATCATCGACAGCCAGACGGCGCTGAAGGCCGCGCTGGAACAGGGGCAGGCCACGGCGCTTGCCTCCTCGGGCACGATCCGCTCCAAGCTCCTGCCCGACCTGGCGACGGCGCAGGAACAAGGTGTGGAAGGGTTCGACGTGACATCCTGGAACGCGATCTTCGCGCCGACCGGGACGCCGCAGCCGATCGTCGACACGCTCAATGCCGCCCTCGTGGAGGTGCTGGCGGAGCCCGCCGTCCAGGAACGGTTCGCCGATCTCGGCGTCGAAGCCCGCTCCAGCACGCCGCAGGAGATTGGCGAGAGGCTGGCCGCCGACATCGACAAGTGGGGCGCCGTGATCGAGAAGGCCGGCATTCCGAAGCAGTAGGACCCGCGAGGGCCTGGCGCCACGGGTGGCAGCCGCAATCGGCCCGGAAGGACAAGAGCTTGCCAGCTCCCTTCCGGGCTTTCGATATCCGTCAGCCGTAGATGCCGCGCACCAGCCGGCGCACCGACGTCTCGATCTTCTGCCAGTCCTTCTCGCTGCGCAGCGGCAGGCCGGCGAACTCGCCAGTGGCAACGGCAGAGATGACGAGATGCTGGATCGCGGCAAAGAGGATGCCGTTGACGGTCGGCGCGTCGACACCCTTCGGGGCCGTCAGGCTGCCACGCATGCGGTCCAGCCATCTGGCCAGCGACCGGGAGCGTGCCTCGGCAAGCCGGCGCACCTGCGGGGTATCCTTGGAGACTTCCCAAGCAATGATCTTGCAGACCAGCGGATCGTGCCGCAGCGCGTCCATGTAGAGGAGCGCCAGCCGCTCCATGAGATCGCCGTAGGTCAGGAGGAACATGCCGCCGGAATCTTCGGGAATGCGCTCCTTCACCCAGTCGCCGAGATCGGCCCCGATGGCATCGAGCAGGCCGTCCAGCCCGCCGTAGTAGCGGTAGATCAGCTGCTTGTCGCAACCGGCCCGGCGGGCGACCGCATTGATTCCGAACCCCTGGAAGCCCTCTTCCGCCAGCAGGCTCCTCGCTGCCAGGAAAATGGCGGCTTCCGTCTGGACGCGGTTCTTCACTCGCCTTTCCGGACCGGGTTCGACCAGGGCTTCCTGCACTGCAAGCATAGACGGCACTCCAACGTCTTTTGCCGATAAGCTGCAGTGATCGTTGAAACAACCGCACGCCCGCGGCCATACACAGAAACCCGCAGGGATTGCGCCGGACGGGTGCAGCGGGTAACCCTCGCCCGTCATTTCCTGCCGCCCCTCTCTCCCTGGCCCTTCCCCATGCTGATCATCTTCGAAAGCATCCTGCCGAT
>JBKBXP010000235.1:0-5209 GCA_046314035.1 Pseudorhizobium sp.
GTGAGAACAGGGTGAGTGTGTCCCAGGCTTTCGGCCATGCTCCTCCCGGCCCCTCCGACGCGTCCAGCAGGATGAAATCGAGCCCTGCCCGCTTCAAATAATAGGCGATGGCAAGACCCGCCTGCCCGGCCCCTATGATGACGACTTGGTGAGTGCGCGCCAATGCAGCCTTCACTCCGCGGGAACGCGCTCAAGCCTGCCGCCGTAGAGCCGCCGCCCCATCCACAGCGAGAACTGAACGAGAATGATCAGCACCGGCACCTCCACCAGCGGCCCGATGACCGCGGCAAAAGCGACGGGCGATGCGAGACCGAAGGCGGCAATGGCGACGGCGATGGCGAGCTCGAAGTTGTTGCCGGCAGCGGTGAATGCGACAGCCGTCGTCCTCGGATAATCGGTGCCGATGGCACGTGCCATCAGGAAGCTGACGAAGAACATGATCAGGAAGTAGATCGTCAGCGGGATGGCGATCATCACGACGTCGAACGGCAGGCGCACCACTTCGCCGCCCTTCAGGCTGAACATTGCAGCGATCGTGAACAGCAGCGCGCCGAGCGTGATCGGGCTGATCGCAGGCAGGAACTTCGTCTCGTACCACTCCGCGCCCTTGGCCTTCGTCAGGAAGCGACGCGACAGGTAGCCGGCGAGGAAGGGAATGCCGAGATAGATTAGCACCGCCTCGGCAATCATCCAGAAGGAGACGTCGATGACACTCCCCTGAAGGCCCAGGAGTGGCGGCAGGAAGGTCAGGAAGAACCAGGCATAGACGCTGAAGAAGAGGATCTGGAAGATCGAGTTGAAGGCAACAAGGCCTGCAACATACTGATTGTCACCACGTGCGAGCTGGTTCCAGACCAGCACCATGGCGATGCAGCGGGCAAGCCCGATCAGGATCAGTCCGGTCATGTACTCCGGGTAGTCGCGCAGGAAGATCACGGCCAGCACGAACATCAGAACCGGACCGATGAGCCAGTTCTGCAGCAGCGAGAGCATCAGGATCTTCTTGTCGGAGAAGACCAGATGCAGTTCCTCGTAGCGCACCTTCGCCAGCGGCGGATACATCATCAGGATCAGGCCGATGCCGATCGGGATGTTGGTGGTGCCGACCGACAGGCTGTTGAGCCAGCCCGGGAAGCCTTCGAACGCCGTGCCGAGAAGGAGACCCAGCGCCATGGCAGCAAAGATCCAGATCGTCAGGTAGCGATCCAGGAACGATAGGCGAAGTGTCGGTTGGGCGGGCTGCATCGCAGGCTCCATCTCTTGATTGGGTAGCGTCCCGGTGTGGGAACGAGGTTAGGACAGACGGCGGCCCTGCGCATTGACAACGGCCTCGCCATCTTCCTTGGCGAAGGCACCCAGCTGCGGCGCCGGCAGAAGATCGAGGACGGCTTCCGATGGCCTGCAAAGCTTGACGCCTACGGGCGACACGACGATGGGCCGGTTGATGAGGATCGGATGCTCCATCATCGCATCGAGAAGCTCATCGTCGCCGAGCGCCTCGTCCTGCAAGCCGAGGTCGGCGTAAGGCGTGCCCTTTTCCCGAAGAAGCTCTCGCGCCGAGATGCCCATGCGGCCGATCAGCTGGATCAGCAGGTCCCGGCTTGGCGGCGTCTTCAGATACTCGACCACATGCGGCTCCAGGCCGGCATTGCGGATCATCGCAAGCGTGTTGCGCGAGGTGCCGCAGTCCGGATTGTGGTAGATGATGATGTCAACGGGTGCCGTCATGCTACGTCGGGCCTCTTCATGGTGGAACCTTCCATCTGGCCGATCTCCTTGAGCTTCGCGCTCAGGCTCAGGCGCCCGAGGCTTTCGACGGGAAGTGCCCCGAAGGCCGCGAGACGAAGCTTCATGTAACGGAGCGTCTCCCCGAAGGCGAAATGCTTCTCAGTATCCGTCCCCTCCACCGCTGCAGGATCCTCCAGCCCCCAATGCGCCGTCATCGGCTGGCCAGGCCATGCCGGGCAGGCTTCCCCAGCGGCATTGTCACAGACGGTGAAGACGAAATCGAATTCGGGAGCACCTTCAGCGGCGAACTCGTCCCAGCTCTTGGACCGCAGTCCCTCGATCGGATAGCCACGGCCTCGCAGGACATCGATCGCCATCGGATGAACTTCGCCCTTCGGGTGGCTACCCGCGGAATAGGCCTTGAATTTTCCGGCGCCATCCTTGTTCAGGACGCTCTCGGCGATGATCGAGCGGGCCGAGTTACCGGTGCAGAGGAAAAGGACATTGAATGTGGTCTTGGTCATGACGACACCTTCTGTGGAGGGCAACAGGGACTGAGTTGGGCGATCAGCGGCTCGCAGAGTTCTGCCTTGCCGCCGCAGCAGTCATTCACCAGGTAGAGGGTAAGATCCCGCAGAACGGAAAGTTCTGCGCGGTAGATCACCAAGCGGCTGCGGCGTTCTGCACGGATCAGTCCCGCACGCGCCAGCACGCTCAGATGAGACGACATCGTGTTCTGCGGCACGGCCAGCATCTTTGCCACGTCTCCGGCCGGAACGCCCTCCGGCTCGTGCCGCACGAGAAGGTTGAAGGCCTGAAGCCTGGTGGGCTGCGCCAGCGCAGCAAGAGCGAGTATTGCTTGTTCTTGATCCATATATCCAGAATAATGGATACAGTTGTGGAGTCAAGGGAAATTGGGCCGACCGCCGGTTCTGGCCTCACCCTGATCGCAGTCCTGGAGCTGCATCTGCAGTCGGCTGCCATGAAAGGCATCCGGCTTGAGTGAATTTGTCAGGTGATCGCCTTGCGAACCTTGGCGGAGATCCATTCCGACACCACGACGGTGCCGAGGATGACGATAAAGATCATCGTCACCTGCGGCCAGGCCAGCATGTTCAACGACGACTGCAGTTTCAGCCCAAGCCCGCCGGCGCCCACCAGACCGAGGATCGCCGATTCCCGGATATTGATGTCCCAACGGAAGATCGACAGTCCGAGGAATGACGGCAGAACCTGGGGCACGATCGCGTAGTCGATCACCTGCATCCGGCTCGCCCCCGTTGCCGACACCGCTTCCACCTGCTTCTCGTCGATTTCCTCGATCGCCTCGTAAAGAAGCTTGCCGACGAAACCGATGGAGCGCAGAGCGATCGCGATGATACCGGCCAGCAATCCCGGGCCCAGGATGGAGACCAGCAGAAGCGCCCAGATCAGCGAATTGATCGACCGCGACGCAACGATCAGGAAGAGCGCGATCGGACGGATGAAGACGGCACTCGGCGTCGTGTTCCGGGCCGCGGCAAAGGCAACCGGCACGGCAAGCAGGGTTCCAGCCAGGGTTCCGAGCGTCGCCATGTTGAGCGTATCCCAGAGCGGCAGGAGAAGCTCGCCGATATAGGACCAGCGCGGCGGCATGGCGCGGCTGAGAATGTCGCCACCCTGTTTCGGAGCGTCGTAGACGAAGGCCCAGATCGTGTCCTCCGTCATCACTTGCCAGCAGAACATGAAGGCCGCGACCAGCGCCAGCCATCCGGCCCATTGCAGGAGATCGTGCTTGCTGGATTGCTTGCGCCAGATCGGCGATCCGTCAGATGCGTTGGAGACCGGCATATCAGGTAATCCGCTTGCGAATGATGCCCGAGCCATATTCGGCGAGCATGACAATAACGATAATCAGGATGAGAACTGCACCGGCGCTGTCGTATTCATAGCGGTCGATCGCGGTGTTGAGTGTGGCACCGATGCCGCCGGCACCGACGATCCCGATCACGGCGGATTCCCGGAAATTGATGTCGAACCGATAGAGAGACAGGCCGATCAGACGCGGCATGACCTGCGGCTGGACCGCATAGTTCACCAGCTGCAGCCAGCTTGCACCCGTCGCGCGGATGGCCTCGGCCTGCGCCTCGTCGATTTCCTCGATGTCTTCCGCCAGGAGCTTGGCGATGAAGCCGATCGTCGCGAACGAGAGAGTCAGGAAGCCGGCGAAGGGTCCAAAGCCGAACATCGCCACCAGCAGAATGGCGATGATGATTTCCTGGAAGGCACGCGACAAGGCGATGATCGAGCGGCAGACATAGTAGACCGGGGCCGGTGCCAGATTGCGGGCCGCACCGACGCCGATCGGGATCGAGATCAGGATGCCGACGATGGTCGAGCAGAACGTCATGGTCAGGCTCTCTTGGAGCCCCTGGACGATGTCGCGCCAGCGCGAGGTGAAATCGGGAAGCAGGAAGCCTTGCAGGAACCGCCAGCCACGATCCAGCCCCTCGTAGACGCGGGCCCAGTTGACCTCGACCGTCCACAGCGCTGCCACTAGATAGGCCAGCATGCCGCCATAGATGATCCAGCGCATTGAGCGGCTCTGGATGAAGAGCGGCGGCCGTTTCCAGTTGCGCGGATAGGACGAAGCGGCAGCCGACGTCATGCGATGCCTGCCATGCGCTCTTCGCTGCGTGTCCGCTCGATCGCAGCCTGGCGTTCCTCGTCCGCATCGTCGGAGGCCTGCTTCTGCATCGCCTCCCAGTCTTCTTCGCCGTAGATCCGGGTCAGGGCGGCCGTGTCGAGTGCATCCGGCGGGCCATCGAACACGACTTCACCGGCACGTAAACCGATGATGCGTTCGACAAAGGCCTGCGCCAGCAGCACGTCGTGAATGTTGATGATCGCCGGCAGTTCCCGTTCGCGGGAGATCTCGACGATCAGCCGCATGATCTGCCGCGACGTCTTGGGATCCAGCGAGGCTGTGGGCTCGTCGATCAGGAGCAGTTCCGGTTCCTGGCTCAGCGCCCGCGCAATGCCGACCCGCTGGCGCTGACCACCCGACAGGGCATCGGCGCGCTTGTCGGCATGGGCCAGCAGCCCGACGCGATCAAGAAGCGCGAAGGCGTTGGCGACGTCGTCTGCCGGATAACGGCGGGAAAAACTGCGCCAGAAGGAGACATAGCCGAGGCGACCGGACAGCACGTTTTCCATCACCGTCAACCGCTCCACGAGCGCGTACTCCTGGAAGATCATGCCCATGCGCCGACGCGCCGTGCGCAGTTCCGAGCGCGAAAGCTTGGTGACGTTCAGGCTGCCGAGATGGATCTCGCCTTCGCTCGGCTCGATCAGGCGGTTGATGCAGCGAATGAGACTGGACTTGCCGGCACCGGACGGACCGATCAAACCGACGACCTGCCCTGCCGGGATCTCCAGGCTGACATTCTTCAGAGCCTTGTCGCCGGTCCGGTAGGTCTTGGTGAGACCCGAAATCTTCAAC
>JBKBXP010000236.1:0-3564 GCA_046314035.1 Pseudorhizobium sp.
GCCGGGTGGGCTGGCGATCTCCTCGATCTTTGCCTGCACGGGCTTTGCCAGCGTCTCCGGATCCTCGATCGCCTGCGCTGCGGCCATGGGGCGGATCGCGATCCCCGAGATGGTCGCTGCCGGCTACCGCCCGCGTTTCGCGGCCGGCGCCATCGCCGCCGGTGGCACGATCGGCGCACTGATCCCGCCCTCGATCCTGATGATCGTCTACGGCGTCTTTGCGGAAACCTCGATCACCCAGGTCTTCGTCGGCGGCATCGGCGTCGGCATCCTGACGGCTTTCTCCTACTGCCTCATTGTTTTCGCCTATTGCTGGCTGCGGCCGGACATCGTGCCGCGCCACCTGGCGGCCGGCTTTGCCGATGCCGGAGGGCTGCCGGCGATCCTCCGGATCTGGCCGATTGCCATCCTTGTCCTGCTCGTCTTCGGCGGCTTGTTCTCCGGATATTTTACGGCGACCGAAGCCGGCGCGGTGGGCGCAGGCGGCGCCATCCTGCTGTCGGCCATCACCGGCAAGCTGACGCTGCATGTGATGCGCGTCTCGCTTCTGGAGACCCTGACCACCTGTGCGTCGCTCTTCATCATCGGCATCGGCGCCTCGATGTTCACCCGCTTTCTGGGGATCACCGGCCTCTCCTCCTTCATCGGCTCCTTTGTCGCCGGCGCGGACCTCGGTTACGTCGAACTGATGACGATCATCGTGATGATCTACCTGGTTCTCGGCATGTTCATGGAGCCCTTCGGCGCCCTGCTCGTGACCCTTCCCGTGTTGCTTCCGGTTCTGAAGGCAGAGGGTATCAGCCTCGTCTGGTTCGGGGTGTTCGTGGTCAAGATGCTGGAAATCGGGATGATCACGCCGCCGGTGGGGCTGAATGTCTTCGTCATCAAGAACGTGGCGTCGCGCTATGTCAGCGTCGTCCAGGTCTTCAAGGGGGTGGTGCCGTTCATCCTCGCGGACCTCGTGGTGATCATTCTCACCATCGCCTTCCCCGCCATCGTCCTCAGCCTGCCCCAGCTCGTGTTCTGAGCGGCGCAGACGGTTCTCGGGTCTGGGCTATTCGACGTCCGCACCGGACAGATGGTTGCTGGCCGAGCTCTTGACCCGCCCGATATCCGACCAGAGCGCATCCACCGTCTCGGCATCGAGATCTGCGAAAAGCTCGCGCAGCCAGCCCTCGTGCGCTGCCGCCATGGCCGTGAAGAGTTCGGTTCCCGCCGGCGTCAGCTGCGCGACGGTGACCCGCCGGTCCTTGTCCGGCGTCACCCGCTTCACAAGCCCGTCCGTCTCCAGCCGCTCCACGAGGCCCGTGACATTGCCGTTTGTGACCATGGTTCGCTTGGAAAGCTCACCAAGCCGCAAACCGTCCGTCTCCCGATAGAGCTGCGCCATCAGGTCGAACTGTGGCAGGGTCGCGCCGAACTCGGCGCGAAGACGGCGACGGATTTCCGTGGTGATGAGTTTGGTCGTGGACAGCATGCGCAACCACAGCCGCGTTTCCGGCTTGTTGCGTCCGCTGGGACCATGCACGATCATTTCCAGATCGCCGCTGGCCGATTGGCTGTCGGTGATATCCATCCGCACTTTCATCCTCCACCTCAAGGAACAACTACGAAGCACAATTTGAAATGTCAAAGGATCGCTGGCTTGCAACTGCCCTCACCCGAAAAAGCGCTTGACGCTCCTTGGAGCGCTTATATAGTTTAAACTTAAAATAATAAGACGGGAACTGAGGAGGAGTGCTTCATGCGCATCGTCTGCATCGGCGGCGGACCAGCCGGGCTCTATTTCGCGCTTCTGATGAAGAAGCAGCATCCGGAGCATCAGATCTCCGTCGTGGAGCGAAACCGGGCCTATGACACCTTCGGCTGGGGCGTTGTGTTTTCCGACGCAACCATGCAGGCCATGCGCGTCTGGGATCCCGAGAGCGCCGCCGAAATCGAGGATGCCTTCAACCACTGGGACGACATCGAGGTCTGGTTCAAGGGTACCCGCCAGCGCACCTCCGGCCACGGCTTCGTCGGCATCGGGCGCAAGAAACTCCTCAACATCCTGCAGCGCCGCTGCGAAACGCTGGGTGTCGAGCTCGTCTTCGAAACCGATGTCGCAAGCGACCTCGACTACCCGGACGCCGATCTCGTCATCGCTTCGGACGGCTTCAACTCGAAGATCCGCAACCGCTATTCGGAAATCTTCCAGCCTGATCTCGCGACGCGGCCGAACCGCTACATCTGGCTCGGCACCAACAAGCTCTACGACGCCTTCACCTTCGATTTCCGCAAGACCGATCACGGCTGGTTCCAGGCCCACATCTACAAGTTCGACGAGAACACCTCGACCTTCATCGTCGAGACGACGGAAGAGGCCTACGAGAAGCATCAGCTTGGCGAGATGGACCAGCAGGGCTCCATCGACTTCTGCCAGACGCTCTTTTCCGAGGTGCTCGACGGCTCGGAACTGATGACCAATGCGCGGCATCTGCGCGGCTCGGCCTGGCTCAACTTCAACCGTCTGATCTGCGGCAAGTGGAGCCATTTCAATGGCCAGTCGCATGTCGTGCTGATGGGCGACGCCGCCCACACCGCCCATTTCGCCATCGGCTCCGGCACCAAGCTTGCGATCGACGATGCCATAGAGTTGGCCAATCAGTTCAACAAGCACGGCCACACCAGCGATCAGATCCCGGCGGTCCTTGAGACCTACGAAGAGATCCGCCGCGTCGACGTCGCCCGGATCCAGAACGCCGCCCGCAATGCGATGGAATGGTTCGAGGTAGTCGGTGAGCGGTACGCCGACACGCTGCCGCCCGAGCAGTTCATGTATTCCATGCTGACCCGCTCGCAGCGCATCAGCCACGAGAACCTGCGCCTGCGCGACAAGGCATGGCTGGAAGGCTACGAGCGCTGGTTCGCCGCCGAGGCAGGTGTGCAGCCGAATGCCAAGGGCAAGGTGCCGCCGCCGATGTTCACGCCTTACTCGCTGCGCGGCGTGACGCTGAAGAACCGCATCGTCATGTCGCCCATGGCCATGTATTCCGCAACTGACGGCCTGATCGACGACTTCCATCTCGTGCATCTGGGCGCCCGCGCACTCGGCGGCGCCGGCCTGATCTTCGGCGAGATGACCTGTGTCTCGCCGGATGCGCGCATCACCCCCGGCTGCCTCGGCCTCTGGAACGATGAGCAGGCGGCGGGCTGGAAGCGCTTCGTCGATTTCGCCCATTCCAACAGCACCGCCAAGGTCGGCATCCAGCTCGGCCATGCCGGCCGCAAGGGCGCCACGAAACTGGCATGGGAGGGCATGGACCAGCCGCTCGAAGAGGCTGCCTGGCCGCTGATTTCGGCCTCCGCCCTCCCCTACCTGAAGCACAGCCAGGTTCCGAAGCCCATGGACCGCGCCGACATGGACCGGGTGATGGCCGACTTCGTGCGTGCGACCGAGCTTGCCGCCAGCACCGGTGCCGACTGGCTGGAACTGCACTGCGCCCACGGCTATCTGCTGTCGAGCTTCCTGTCGCCGCTCACCAACCAGCGCAGCGACGAATACGGTGGCAGCCACGAGAACCG
>JBKBXP010000236.1:3574-5206 GCA_046314035.1 Pseudorhizobium sp.
GGCTATCTGCTGTCGAGCTTCCTGTCGCCGCTCACCAACCAGCGCAGCGACGAATACGGTGGCAGCCACGAGAACCGCGCGCGCTATCCGCTCGAGGTATTCCGCGCCATCCGCGCCGTCTGCCCAGAGAACAAGCCCATCTCGGTTCGCCTCTCCTGCCATGACTGGTTCGAGGGCGGCAACACGCCGGAGGATGCAACGATCTACGCGCGGATGTTCAAGGAGGCGGGCGCCGACATGATCGACTGCTCGTCGGGTCAGGTCTGGAAGGAAGAAAAGCCTGTCTACGGCCGCCTCTTCCAGACGCCCTTCTCCGACAAGATCCGCAACGAGGTCGGCATTCCCACCATGGCCGTGGGCGCAATTTCCGAGGCCGATCACGCCAATTCGGTAATCGCCGCCGGCCGCGCCGATCTCTGCGCCGTCGCTCGTCCGCATCTCGCCGATCCCGCCTGGGTGCTGCACGAAGCCGCCCGCATTGGCCTCACCGACATTGCCTGGCCGAAGCAGTATTATTCCGGCAAGCAGCAGTACGAGACCAACCTGGCACGTGCGGTCGCAGCAAAGTGAGGATCGGTTGATGGATGGCAACAGGAAGCTGGAAGGACGCCACGCACTGGTGACCGGTGCCGGCAGCGGCATCGGCTCGGCCATCGCCGTGGCGCTCGCTGCGGCCGGCGCCCGGGTCACGCTGGCCGGTCGTCGTGCAGCACCGCTCGAAGCGCTGGCGGCACAGATCGGTGTATCGGCGCAGACTGCCGCCGGCTTCGACGTGACTGACGCGACGGCCATCAATGACGGCATGGCCAATGCCCGCACCGCCTTCGGCCCGATCGACATCCTCGTCAACAATGCCGGCGAGGCGCCGACGGCACCCTTCGAGAAGACCTCGCTGGAGGTCTGGAACCACGTGCTTGCGGTGGATCTGACCGGCGTTTTCCTGGTGACGCAGGCGGCCCTTGCCGATCTGAAGGCGCATGGGCCCGGTGCGCGCATCATCAATGTCGCCTCCACCGCCGGCCTCACCGGCTATGCCTATGTTTCGGCCTACACCGCCGCCAAGCACGGTGTGATCGGCCTGACGCGGTCGCTGGCGCTGGAACTGGTCAAGACCGGCATCACCGTCAACGCCGTCTGCCCTGGCTTCACCGACACGCCGATGATTGCGCAGGCGATCAAGACGATCATGACGAAGACCGGACGCAGCCACGAGGAGGCGGCCTCATCCTTCACCAGAAACAATCCGCAGGGGCGGCTGATCACGCCGGAGGAAGTGGCGGACGCCGTTCTCTGGCTGGCATCACCCGGTGCGGCCTCGATCAACGGCCAGGCGATCGCTATCGCCGGCGGGGAGGTACTGGCGGGATGAGCACGGTTTCGATGGCAGGTCATCTGCGACCCTTCAAGGACTATCAGGCACGGCACTTTCTCTGGGAGGTGAGCGAGGACGGTCGCGTCGCGACGATCCGGCTGAACCGCCCGGAGCGCAAGAACCCGCTGACCTTTGAGAGCTACGCCGAACTGCGCGACATCTTCCGCGATCTCGCCTATGCCTCCGATATCCGCGCCGTGGTCCTGACGGGCGCCGGCGGCAATTTCTCCTCCGGCGGCGACGTCTTTGAGATCATCGAG
>JBKBXP010000237.1:0-5176 GCA_046314035.1 Pseudorhizobium sp.
GTTTTGCGAGAACCTGCATGCTCCACCTGGAATGGGCCGAAAGCAATGGTCCTCCCGTCACGCCTCCGACCGCCGCGGCTTCGGCTCGACCTTGCTCGAGCGCGTGCTGGCCGGACAACTCGGCGGCACCGTGAACGTGAGCTATCCGCCGGAGGGGGCACGCGCGCGCATCCAACAACGAACATCGTTGATGATGCGCGGATCAATAGGTTGTCAGTCTCTCTACGGATCTGCTGAATTAAAAAAATGCCTAACAACACAGCGCCGCGCCGAGCGGTCGCCAATAGAAGATGTTGCCGCGGCGGATCAGATTCTCGACTTCGTGGCGCACGGCCATGACGAATGCCCTGTCTTCTCCCGAAGGTTTGGCTGTGGCGCGTCAGCGCCTGGGCATCACCTTTGGGCATCAGGTCGCCAATGACGCCAAAACGGGATCCGGCACGACTGGAAAATCAAGGAAATAAGGGCTTTTAGGGAGAATTGGCTGGGGAACCTGGATTCGAACCAGGACTAACGGAGTCAGAGTCCGTGGGTCTACCGTTAACCTATTCCCCAAAGCCGTCGCGGCGCGTGGCGCCGGTCGGTGTGGGCGGCTTATAACCAAAGCACCGGCCGATGCAAATACCCTTTATGAAAAAAATTGCAGTCGCCGTTTCGGGCCGAGGCGGCTTGCAGGCGTAGCCGGCGAAAAAGCCGTTGGCGAATGCCGCTGCCGCTGTTATCCTGTCGTCAACGTAACGATAGACGCCTGCTGCATGCTCCAGGGCTTTGCGCGGCGAGATGGACATAAACTGATGGACCCCGATAGCGGCGGAAAGCCGCCAGAAGGCGGGGCATCTGTTGCAGGTCGCGGCGAGGGGAGGTCTTCCCGCCGCCGCAAGGCGAAGCGCAGGGGAAAGAACCTCAACGCGGCGCCTTCCGTGCATGGCGGGATAGCAGAGGATGCTGCCCCGGCCGAACGGCCCGCAACGGACGACGCCCTCAATCCGACGCGAAAGCGCAAGCGCCGCCGTGCGCGGTCGGGTTCGGCCGCCAAGCCGGACGCCCAGGGCGTGACTGCGGCTGCCGTGTCGGTCACCGCGCCGGCAGCGGCTGCAGAAACAGCCGGACCAGGCAAACCCAAGAAACGCCGCAAGAAGAACCGTGGTGGCCGCGGCCTGCAGGGGCGTCCGCTGGCGCAGGCACGCGCTGAACCGGCCTATGCGCCCCGCCCGGCACCGGCCGGCCAGGCCGCATCCGTCACCACGTCGAATGGGAACGGCCGGCCGGTTCCCGAGGCGCCGCGGGTCTACCGCGATGATTTCTATGCGGCCCTCGATCTCGGCACCAACAATTGCCGTCTGCTGATCGCGCAGCCGACGCGCCCCGGCCAGTTCCGGGTGGTCGATGCCTTTTCGCGCATCGTGCGGCTCGGCGAGGGCCTGGCGGCCAACCGCCGGCTGTCGAGCGAGGCCATGGACCGGGCCGTCGAGGCTCTCAAGGTCTGCGCCGCAAAGCTCACCACCCGGCCGATCCGCAAGATGCGGCTGATCGCCACCGAGGCCTGCCGTGCCGCCGATAACGGCGAGGAATTTCTCTCCCGCGTCGTGCGCGAGACCGGCCTCGATCTGGAGATCATCGACCGCGAGACGGAAGCGCGCCTTGCAGTCTCCGGCTGTTCGTCGCTGGTCGGGCGCGAGGCGCGCTCGGTGGTGCTCTTCGACATCGGCGGCGGCTCGTCGGAGATTGCCGTCATCCGCATCGACAACAACCGCTCCAGCCGTCTTGCCAACCACATCACCCACTGGACCTCGCTGCCGGTCGGTGTCGTGACGCTGTCGGAGCGCCACGGCGGCCGCGACGTGACGCCGGAGGTCTTCGAGGCCATGGTCACCGAGGTGGAGGGAATGCTCTCGAGCTTCCACTGCCCGCCGGTGCTGGCGCCGCAGGCTGGGCTCGACGATTTCCACCTGATCGGCACGTCGGGCACGGTCACCACGCTCGCCGGCGTGCATCTCGACCTGCCGCGCTACGATCGCCGCAAGGTGGATGGGCTCTGGCTGTCCGACAACGAGGTGTCGGCAATGCAGGCAAAGCTCCTGTCATGGGGCTTTGCTGATCGCGCTGCCAATCCCTGCATCGGTCCCGACCGCGCCGATCTGGTGCTGGCGGGCTGCGCCATCCTGGAGGCGATCCGGCGGCGTTGGCCGAGCCAGCGGATGCGGGTCGCTGATCGCGGCCTGCGCGAGGGCATTCTAACGGACATGATGGCCGACGACGGCGCCTGGAGGCGATCGCGCCCCCGCCGCACCGAACAAGACCGCGACGAAGGAGCACGCCGATGACCAAACCGCCGGTCGGCAGCAATCGCACGGGCCGCAAGCTCGGGCAGAAGGTCAAGAAGGGCAAGCTCAAGGCATCGTCGCGGCGCTGGATCGAGCGCCACATCAACGATCCCTATGTGCAGCGGGCAAAGCTCGAGGGCTACCGCGCCCGCGCCGCCTTCAAGCTGCTGGAGATCGACGAGAAGCACCAGATCCTCAAAGGCGCCCGGCGCATCATCGATCTGGGGGCCGCTCCCGGCAGCTGGTCGCAGATCGCCGCCAAGGTGACGGGATCGACGGACGAGGACGTGCGGGTCGCCGCCATCGACTTCCTGGAGATGGCGCCGCTTGCCGGCGTCAAGATCCTGCAGCTCGACTTCCTCGACGACGAAGCGCCGCGCCTGCTGCTGGAAGGCATCGGCGGCGAGCCCGATCTCGTCCTCTCCGACATGGCAGCCCCCACCACCGGCCACCAGAAGACCGACCACCTGCGCACCATGCATCTCTGCGAGGTCGCGGCCTATTTCGCCGTGGAAGTCTTGAAGGAAGGCGGCCATTTTCTCGCCAAGACCTTCCAGGGCGGCACCGAGCGCGATCTCCTCAACATGTTGAAGGCGAACTTCCGGCAGGTCATCCACATCAAGCCGGGCGCCTCGCGATCGGAATCGGTCGAGATGTTCCTGCTCGCCAAGCACTTCAAGGGTCGCCGAGCCGGAGCCGGCGCCGGACCAGAAGCTGAAGTCGATGCCGAAGACATTGATCCGCGTGAACTTGCTGAAGTGGATGCCGACGAGGGCACCCGCGACTGATCCGATGCTTACTGCGCCGCCTCGCTGTCCACGGCGGCGCGTCCATGGCCCGAGACCGCCGATCCTGCGTCCCGGCGCAGGCCGAGCAGCGGCACGACGGCAAACAGCGACACGCCCGCCACGATGAAGAAGGCCAGGTGGAAATCGGCCAGTTGCAGGTGCGAGCCGGACATGACCGAGGACGCCTCCAGGATCAGCGCCGCGAAGGCAACGCCGAGCGCCAGGCTCACCTGCTGCAGCACGGAGGCGATCGAGGTCGCCTGGCTTGCCTGCCTATCCTCGATTTCCGAATAACTCAGCGCATTGCTGCCGGTGAAGAAGAACGACCGGCAGAGCCCCGACATCACCAGGAAGGCGATGATCAGCGCATGCGAGGTCTCCGGCGTGAAGAAGCCGTTGACTGCGGTCGCGGCGGCACTGAACAGGCCGGCAACAATCAGCGTTGCCTTGAAGCCGGTGGCGGCAAACACGCGGCGGGCGACGAATTTCACCATCAGCGCGCCGAGCGCCCCGGCGAAGGTGATCATGCCGGACTGGAACGGATTGAGTCCGAAGGAAAGCTGCAGCATCAGCGGCATCAGGAAGGGGATGGCGCCGGTGGCGATGCGAAAGATCGTCCCGCTCGAGGTGGCGGCGCGGAAGGCTTCGTTGCGGAACAGCGACAGGCCGAGGATGGGCGAGGGGTGTCGCCTCTGGTGCCCGATGTAGAGGAAGCCGCAGAGGATACCGAGCGCAGTCGCACTGATGCCGAAGGCCGGCGGCAGCGCCGGCAGGCTTACCACAGAGAGGCCGAACACCGTTCCGGCCGCCGCCATGGCGATCAGGAAGAAGCCCAGCCAGTCGATCGGCGGCGGCTGCACGGTATCGACCTTGGGCAGGTAGATGCCGGACAGCCAGATGCCGAGGAAGCCGATCGGCACATTGATGATGAAGATCCAGTGCCAGGTGAAATAGGTGGTGATGAAGCCGCCGACCGGGGGGCCGGTAAGCGGTCCGACGAGTGCCGGGATGGTCAAGAGCGCCATCGCCGAGACCAGATCGCTGCGCTTGGTCGTCCTCAACAGCAGGAGCCGGCCGACAGGCGTCATCATCGCGCCCCCCATGCCCTGCAGGAAGCGCGACAGCACGAACTGCACCAGCGTTTCGGAAATGGCGCAGGAGATCGATCCGATGATGAACACCAGGATCGCCAGCCGGAAGATTTTCTTGGCGCCGAACCGGTCCGCCATCCAGCCGCTGATCGGGATGAAGATCGCCAGCGCCACCATGTAGGAGGTCAGCGCCAGCTTCAGCGTGATCGGCCCGACGCCGAGATCCGCGGCAATCGCCGGCAAGGCGGTCGCGATCACGCTGGAATCCATCTGCTCCATGAACAGGGCGACGGCGAGGATGAGGGGGACGACGCGGTTCATCAATCAGGCACGGCAGGCGGAGGGGAGGTCCTGTGTAGACCCATGCGTGCGGTTTGCCAACGCCCTGAGGAGCATCTTGCCAACGGAGCATCACGTCTGCGTGACACCGCTTTCCGGTGAGCAGGTCCTGGATATCTTAGACCTCATGCTGCCCTGTTGGCAGCCAACGAATACTTTGGGGAGACGAACATGACCATGCCGTTGATAGGACGCCGGGCCCTTTTGGGATCAGCCGGAATGGGTATAGTCGCGGCGCCGGCTCTTTTGGGGAGCAAGGCGCGGGCGCAGGAAACGCAGCGTTTGGAGATCAACCGGGCGATGCCGCCGGAAACAGACAGATTTGACGTTGGAAGCTTCGGGATACTGGTCGTCAAGGATGGTGCGCGCGCCTCTGGTGCGCCCAATGAAACCTTCGGCACGGATCAATCGGCCGAGATGGTCGGCGAGCTGCTCCAGGAGAATTTCCTGCCGGCCGAGGGGTTCGTCAACAGCTTTGCCCCGGCGCTGATCAACACCGGAAGCGACGTCGTCCTCTTCGACACCGGCATGGGCGAGGGTGGCCGCGCGCAGGGTATGGGACGCCTGATCGAGGGCCTGGCCGCAGGCGGCTATACGCCGGAAGATGTCACCGTGGTCGTGCTGACGCATCTGC
>JBKBXP010000238.1:0-5157 GCA_046314035.1 Pseudorhizobium sp.
CCATCGTCGACGACGAACTCTTTGCCGATGCGCTGCGTCGCGTGGGCGACGCCAACGCCGGTCAGACGATCACCGTCTTCGAGATCCTGACTGCGGTCACCTTCGTGCTGTTTTCCGAACAGCCCGCCGATGCGGTCATCCTTGAAGTCGGTCTCGGCGGCCGCTTCGATGCCACCAATGTCGTCGACACGCCCGCCGTCTCCGTCATCATGCCGATCTCGCTGGATCACCAGCCCTATCTCGGAGACCGGGTGGAACTGATCGCCGCCGAAAAGGCCGGCATCATGAAGCGCGGTTGTCCGGTCGTCATCGGCCGGCAGGAGTATGATGCGGCGCTCGAAGTGCTGTCCGACACGGCGGAACGCCTGTCTTGTCCTGTGAGCGTCTACGGGCAGGACTACTCGGGCCACGAGGAATTCGGCCGGCTGATCTATGAGGACGAGCGTGGCCTTGCGGATCTGCCGCTGCCCCGGCTCCCGGGACGCCATCAGATCGCCAATGCCGCCGCCGCCATCCGCGCCGTGAAGGCTGCAGGCTTTGTGCTGACGGACACCATGATCGAACAGGCCATGGCAAGCGTAGACTGGCCTGGCCGCCTGCAGCGCCTGTCCGAAGGACGGCTGCTGGAACTTGCGCCGCAAGGATCTGAACTCTGGGTCGATGGCGGGCATAACCCGGGGGCCGGAGAAGTCATCGCCGAAGCCATGGCAGGCTTGGAGGAGCGCCAGGCGCGGCCCCTCTATCTCGTCATCGGCATGATCAACACCAAGGATCCGATCGGCTATTTCCGGGCCTTCGCCGATATCGCCGAACATGTCTTCACGGTGCCGATCCGTGACACTGACGCCGGTCTCGATCCGGTGGTCCTCGCTCAGGCGGCCTTCGATGCCGGATTGATCGCAGAGCCTGTCGGCTCGGTAGGGGAGGCGCTCGTCGAGATCGCCGAACGCCATACTGCAGAACAGGCGCCGCCGCGCATTCTGGTCGGCGGCTCCCTCTATCTCGTCGGCAACGTGCTGGCCGATAACGGCACGCCGCCCACATAAAAAAAGCCCGACCTCTCGGCCGGGCTTCATCTTGAACAGATTGAGAGATCAGGCGGCGCCGGAGATCCAGGCGGAGAGCGCTGTCTTCGGCGCGGCTCCGACCTTGATGTCTGCCACTTCGCCGTCCTTGAACATGGCCAGCGTCGGGATCGAGCGCACGCCGAACTTGGCGGCCAGTTCCGGGTTCTCGTCGATGTTCAGCTTCACGACCTTGACCTTGCCGGCCATCTCGTTGGAAATCTCTTCCAGGCTCGGGCCGATCATCTTGCACGGGCCGCACCATTCCGCCCAGAAATCGACGACGACGGGCTGGGTGGATTCCAGAACTTCAGCCTGGAAGTTGCTGTTGTCGACTTTCACGGTAGCCATGGGGCTCTCCTTGGAATGTGTTTGGTTGCGCTCAATGTGAGGCGGTGGGCGGCTCGTTTCAATACCGCTATGTCACTTTGTCCGAAGCGCGGCAAGCGACTGCGCCAGAGTGTCGTGGCCAATGGAAATCACACGGCCGGTTTCGGTATAGGCGAGCACGCAGCGGAATTCATGGTCCGGATAGAGCGGCTGCAGGATCTCGCGGTAGATCGCCAGCTGCGCCCGGTAGGCCAGCGGCACGTCCTCTTCTCGCAGAGGGACCTTCCGATTCGTCTTGTAGTCGAGGATGGTGACGGTCCGCTCGTCGACGGCCATCCGGTCGATCCGCCCGGAGATCGCATAGTCCTTGACGCCGAGCCGCAGCGTGCCCATGACCGACACCTCGGCGCGGCTGTGTCCCGCAAACACCGGCTGCAGCTGCGGCTGCTCCAGGATCGCCTGCACGCAACGGATCAGCGATTCGCGCTCGTCGAGCGGCCAGAACCGCGCGGCTCGTTCGGCATAGCGCCGCGCCGCCGATGCCCGGTCCTCAACCGGAAAATCAGGCAACACCTGCAACATGCGGTGGACGAGGCGGCCCTTCTGGAGCGCTAGATTGCTCTCGGATTTTTCGCCGAACAGCGGCGAACCCATGATCAGATCGTCCGTGTCGTCCTCGATCATCGTGCCAGCGCCGGACGGGCTGAGCGGGCGTGGCAGCGAGACGGAAGGCGGCAGCGGCCTGCCAAGGGCAGGCGGCAGGGGCGGCACTGCAATCTCTTGCCGTGTCCCTTCCGACCGTTCCTGCTGCGCCACCGGCCGCGCCGCTGCGGGAAGCCGCCAGTGGAAACCGCCCCATTCGCCATCTGGCGCGCTGAAGCGGGCGGCAATGCAGTGGTCGGCATGGCTGCAGAGCGCGTTCGCCACCATGCTGTTCCAGGTGTCCGGGTTCTGCCGGGCGCCGCGATAGCCGCAGACGATCAGCCGGTCTGCCGCCCGCGTCATGCCGACATAGAGAAGCCGCCGGTATTCGTCCTCGGTCGCGGCCTTCAGCCGCTCGTCGTCCAGCGCCGTCAGCGTATTGGCGAGCGTCTTGGTCGGCACCCAGGCGGGGATCTCGACGCCCTCGTGCGGCAGCAGGCGCAGCTTCGGCACATGCGAGGAAATAAAGGCCTTCGAGCCGCTGTCGACGAGGAAGACGATCGGCGCCTCCAGCCCCTTGGAGGCGTGCACCGTCATGATGCGGATCTCGTTGCGGCCGCTGTCCTGCTCGCGCTTGATCTCCGGCGCCTCTATCTCCAGCGTCGAAACGAAGGATTGCAGGCCCGGCAGGCCTTTTCCCTCGTGATCGAGCGCGAAGGTCAGGAACTCGTCGAGAATGTCGGCGGCTTCCGTGCCGAGTCGGCCGAGGAACCTGCGCCTTCCGCCGAGCTCCCCGAGAACCCGGGCATAGAGATCGTGCGGGCTCATCCGCCGCGACAGCGCCAGAAGGTGCCGCAGATCCCGCACGGCCTGCGAAAAGCGCAGCGGCTGCTCGTCCGACAGCTGCACGAGATGCTGCCACACGGATGAGCCCTCCGGCCGCAGCGCCGCCACCTCGAAGACATCCTCTTCCGACAGGTGAAACATCGGGCTCTTCAGCAGTGCCGCGAGCGAAAGATCGTCCTGCGGCAGCACCAGAAAACGACCGAGCGCCAGAAGGTCCTGGACGGCGATATGGCTGGTCAGCCGCAGCCGGTCGGCACCGGCCACCGGAATGTTGTCGCGCCGCTTCAGCGCCCGCGTCAGGGCATTGACGAAGGCGTCCCGCTTGCGCACCAGCACCAAGATATCGCCGGGTTCGATCGGCCGCTCGACGCCCTTCTCGATGATCGTCTCCCGGCCGATCATCTCGCCGACGCGGTGGGCGATGCGGGCGGCGAGAATGGCCGAGGGTGCCTTGTCCGGCGTGGCGTCGAAGGGCGCCGTCCAGTCCTCGCCAGCATCCACAACCTCCGGTACCACGACGTCCCAGAGATCGACGGCGCCGGGGTGACCGATGCGGTTCGACCGATGCACGATCGGCTCGCCGCCGAAGGTGAGGCCGCGGGCGTTGTCCACCAGCGAAAACACCTGGTCGACCGCGGCCAGCACGTCGGCGGTCGAGCGGAAGGAAAGGGGCAGGCGCACCGGATTGAACCCCTGGCCGCTTGCTCGGACATCCTTCTCGGTGCGGATGCGCTCCTCGGCGAAACGCTCCGGCCGGGCGCCCTGGAACGAGTAGATCGACTGCTTCTCGTCGCCGACGGCAAAGATCGTCCGGCGGATCTCCCGGGCGCTGCGGCCGGAGTAGAAATCCTCCGCCAGCGACTTGATCACCGTCCACTGTACCGGGCTCGTGTCCTGGGCCTCGTCAACGAGAATGTGGTCGATTCCCTGGTCAAGCTTGTAGTGCACCCAGGCTCCGACGCCATCGCGGGTCAAAAGGTCGGCCGTCTTGGCGATCAGGTCCTCGAAGTCGAGCAGGCTGCGCTGGCGCTTCAGGTCCTCGTAGTCGTCGTTCAGCCGCTCCGCCAGCATCAGCGCCGCCTTGGTCGCCGTCAGCATGCGCATGATCCGCAGCCGGTTGCGGCACTCGACCACATGGGTCCGCGCCCGCTCGACGGCATCGGCAAGCATGGGCGCCGCGTCGAGCATCTTCTTGGCAATCAGGGAGGTATCGGCCTTCGGCTTGCCGTCCTTGGTGAGAAAGATGCCGTCGAGGATGCGGGCGCGGACAGAGGCATCCGCTTCCTTCTCGCAGAGCCGCAGCCCATAGGCGACCTCGAGGACCTTGGAGCCACCCTTCTCGTCCGCCAGCTGCAGATAGCTTGCCAGCGTGCCGCCGGAGAGTCCGGCCAGCGGCCAGTAGCCGGCGGCGACGGTTGCCTCCGTCGCGTCCTGCGGCAGACCCCAGGCCTGCCGCAGCGCCGGATCGATTCCGCCCTGGGCTTGCGCATGGACGAGGAAGCGGCGGATCGCCGTGCGCCGTGCGATGATGTCGCCGAGAAGCGTCTCCAGGCCGAACTCGTCGCCCAGGTCGAGCACATGCGCAAAGGCCTCGGCAAGCGCTGGATCGTCTTCCGCCGACGTCGCCGTGAGCAAGGACCGGCGCGCCTCTGCCAGCAGCGCGGAGGCGGAGCGATCGTCGAGGACCGAGAAATGCCCGGCGACATTGGCCTCCAGCGGAAACTGGTGCAGCAGCGCCTCACAGAAGGCGTGGATGGTCTGGATCTTCAGGCCGCCCGGCGTTTCCAGTGCCTTGGCAAACAGCCGTCGGGCTTCTGCAAGCTTCAGCGAATCCGGCTCACCACCTTCGATGGCCGCGATCTTCTGCGTCAGAGCCGCATCATCCAGCACCGCCCATTCGGCCAGCCGCTGAAAAACTCGGTTGGACATTTCGGAGGCCGCCGCCTTGGTATAGGTGAGGCAGAGAATGGAGGAGGGGCGGCAGCCGGACAGCAGCAGCCGGATCACCCGCTGCGTCAGCACATGCGTCTTTCCCGACCCGGCATTGGCAGAGACCCAGGCGGAGCTGACGGGATCCGACGCCAGCGACTGCTGCAGCGTCGTCCAGTCGAGCCAGTGGAGCGGATCGTCGCCGGGAGGCAGGGCGTCACTCATCAAGCTCGCCCTCCTCGTCGTCGGCCGTCGACCATTCCGCGACCCGCGCCAGATGGTCGTAGTCGCCGCCATAGTCGCTCTGCATGAAGGGCACCAGCCGCGATGCGAAACCGGCCTCGCC
>JBKBXP010000239.1:0-5126 GCA_046314035.1 Pseudorhizobium sp.
GATGGCGGCGAACGCCTTTGCGAAGAAATGCAGACCGGTGACGATCAGAAGCACGGCCAGCGCCTGATCGAGGCCGCCACGCGGTTGTTGCTTCAGGACGGATTGCGCCGCAAGCAATGCGATCAGCGCAAACGGCGTCTGATAGAGGATGGCGTGCGCGACGCTGCCCCGCGAAAGATCGTAAATGATCAGATCAACGACCGTCCAGGTAAGAAAGAACAGCATCTGTCTGTTGAGGTTGATCGTTTGCGCATAAAGCCGAGCCACCCCGATCTGCAGCAGTTGCAGACCGCCCAGGACGGTAGAGAACGCGCCGACGGCGAAGATCTTCACCCAATCGGTGTGGGCAACCGCAAGCTCGCAGAGCGCCGAGAGTGAAGCGATAGCAAATCCTGCCGCGATCCAGCGTGCAGCCGTCTTCGATCTGCTGCGGGTGGAAACCACGTAGAAGGCGAGGCAGAAGGACATGGCGATGACGAAGTTCACCCCCAGAAGGAAGTTGGTGCCGTTCATGTTCGAAGACCTGAAATCATCGCCCTGGAGACATCCATGTTTGCGCTAACACAGCGCCTACACCTGCTGGCCCAATCAAAGGTTAATACGAGAGCCTCCATTCACGCGATCTTCTGCGGCGTGTTGATGCAGCCACCTGAGACAGGCGCTGAAACTCTTGTCGTTCCCGGAAAGGTCAGGGGCAACCCCTGCATCGCACGAACCGCCAGATAGGCCCAGGCCTCAGCTTCCATCGCGTCGCCGTCCAGGCCGACTTCCTCGGCCGAAACTACCTGTGCGCCGCGCTCTCCCGCGAGCCTGCCAAGGTCCTCCATCAGAACCGCGTTCAGCCGTCCGCCTCCGCAGATCACATAAAGCGCCGGCGCTTCCGGCAGATGGACGGCCGAGGTCAAGATCGCGGCGGCCGCCACGTAAGCGAGCGTCCGCGCTCCATCGGCAAGCTCAGCCTGATCGCCGCGCGGCGGCAGGAAATCATTGCGATCGAGCGACCGGCGAGCCTTGGCCGTGAAGAAGGGTTGGGAGAGATAGCTCTCTGCCAGTTCGGCAATCACCTGCCCCTCCGAGGCGATCATCCCGCCCTGGTCGAAGGGGATGCCCGCCTGCGCCTCGACCCATTGGTCGATCAGGGTGTTTCCGGGGCCGCTGTCGAAAGCCGTCAGTGTGCCATCGCGGCCGATGAAGGTGAGGTTGGATATGCCGCCGATGTTGACGAAACAGACCGGGCGCTGCGGCGCGTCGAGGCCTTCGGCGAGCGCTGCATGATAGGCCGGCACCAGGGGAGCGCCCTGCCCGCCATGGACCATGTCGTTTGCCCGCATGTCGGATATCACCGTGATCCCGGTCAGATCGGCCAGCAATTGTCCGTTGCCCAGTTGGACGGTCAGGGCATCATCCGGGCGGTGCAGCACCGTCTGCCCATGGAAGCCGACGACTTCGATGTCGGTGGCCGAGAGATCGTTCTGCTGCAGGAACGTCTGGACGGCGGCGGCGTGGCGCTCCGTCAGTTCCCGTTCAACCGCCGCAAGGGCACCGGGACGTTCCGACCGCTCGCGGATTGCCTTCGCATCCTGCAGCGCCTGCTTCAGTTTCTCGCGAAAAGCCGGCTCATAGGCGACGCCCAGAAAGGCGCCGCGCTCCACCCGGCCTTGCCCATCGGTACGCAGCAGGGCGACGTCGATGCCATCCATCGACGTCCCGCTCATCAGTCCGATTGCCGTTTTCATTCCGTCCATGGATGACACTCAGAATCAATTTTGAAGTGATTATGCTCGGAAACAGTGCTAGACGCCGCCTCGCAAATGAAAACACATCCACAGAGATAAGAGATGTCCAGGTTCAAATCCGATTTCCTCCGTACGCTCGACGAGCGCGGCTTCATCCACCAGATCTCCGACGAGGCAGGTCTCGACGCGTTGTTCGCCAAGGAAACGGTAACTGCCTATATCGGCTATGATCCGACGGCGTCGAGCCTGCATGTCGGTCACCTCACCCAGATCATGATGCTGCACTGGATGCAACAGACCGGCCACCAGCCAATCTCGCTGATGGGTGGCGGCACCGGCATGGTCGGCGACCCTTCCTTCAAGGAGGAAGCGCGCAAGCTGATGACGGTCGACATGATCGAGGACAACATCACCTCGCTGAAGCACGTTTTCGCCAACTACCTCGACTACGAGCGCCAGCCCAATCCGGCGCTGATGATCAACAATGCCGACTGGCTGCGCCCGCTCAACTACCTCGAGTTCCTGCGCGACGTTGGACGCCATTTCTCGGTCAACCGGATGCTCTCCTTCGACAGCGTCAAGACCCGCCTCGATCGGGAGCAGTCGCTGTCGTTCCTGGAATTCAACTACATGATCCTCCAGGCCTACGATTACGTCGAGCTGTCGCAGCGCTACGGCTGCCGGCTGCAGATGGGCGGCTCGGACCAGTGGGGCAATATCATCAACGGCATCGACCTTGGTCACCGCATGGGGACGCCGCAGCTCTATGCGCTGACCTCGCCGCTCTTGACCACCTCGTCGGGCGCCAAGATGGGCAAGTCGGCGTCGGGCGCGATCTGGCTGAACAAGGATCTGCTGCCGGTCTATGACTTCTGGCAGTACTGGCGCAATACCGAGGACGCCGACGTCATCAGGTTTGCCAAGCTGTTCACGACCCTGCCGATGGCGGAGATCGAGAAGCTCTCGCAGCTGGGCGGCTCGGAGATCAACGAAGCAAAGAAGATTCTGGCGACGGAAGTGACGGCCATCCTGCATGGGCGGCAAGCCGCCGAAGAGGCGGCCGAGACCGTCGTGGAGGCGGCGACCACCGACGCCCCGCGTTTCCGCTGGCAGACCTCGGAGGCCGCCGTGCGCTTCGCTTCGCTCTCGCTGAGCGATCTGACGGGGTCGCGCGTGATCGACGTGACGTCGGGTTGGATCCGCTGACGCGGGTCGGAGACCGGGGGAGAGGGCGTCGCGCCGGAATGCTCAGCCGATGGCCGCGGTGTGGTGGCACCCCGCTTCGGACGACGTGCAGTGGCGACGGACGTCGGCGGTTCGCGCGCTCGGCGTCGTGATCGTGCGCGGGCCCATCGCGCGAGGCGTCTGATCATCCGTGCGAGCTCCTCCGACGTCGAGGCGAGCGAGCGGCGGAGGGCGACGCACCGGACGAGCCACGCGACCATCCGGTCGACGGCGTGAATCAGTACAGCAAGTCATGTACTGTCGTTCGCATGCCCACGGCGACCCGACCTCACACCGCGGCCCTCTCGCGCCTCGGTCACGCGTTGGCCGACCCGACGAGGGCGGGCGTCCTCCTCGCGCTCCGCGATGGGCCCGCCTATCCCACCGACCTCGCCGAGGCGCTGGGCGTGTCGCGGCAGGTCATGTCGAACCAACTGACGTGCCTTCGCGGCTGCGGACTGGTCGTCGCGGACATCCAGGGCCGCCGATCGTCGTATCGACTCGCGGACCCCGCTCTCGCGGGCGCCCTCGACACCCTCCTCGACACGACCCTCACCCTCGAACCCGAGTGCTGCTCGGAGGAGCAGTGCCGTTGCTCATGACCGCCGAGAGCGGCACGAGCGATCGCCGGGGTGTCCTGCAGCGGCGCATCCGCTGGATCGTCGCCGCGACCATCGGATACAACCTGATCGAGGCCGTCGTCGCCATCACCGCCGGGGCGGCGGCATCGTCGGGCGCGCTGATCGCCTTCGGTCTCGACTCGACGGTCGAGGTGCTCTCGGCGGCCGCCGTCGCGTGGCAGTTCACACGTGACGATCCGCATCGGTGGGAGCGGGGGACCCTCCGCGTCATCGCCGTGGCGTTCTTCGCGCTCGCCGGCTCCGTGATCGCTTCGTCTGCCGCGACCCTGCTCCTGCGGATCGAACCCTCGCACAGCACGCTCGGACTCGTCATCACCGCGCTGAGCGTGGCGATCATGCCGTTCCTGTCGTACGCCGAGCGACGCGCCGGTCGCGAGCTGGGCTCGGCGACAGCGGTCGCGGACGCGAACCAAACGCTGATCTGCACCTACCTGTCGACCGCCGTCCTGGCCGGTCTGGCGGCGAACACGGCGTTCGGTTGGTGGTGGGCCGACGCGGTGGCCGGTCTCGTCATCGCCGTCTTCGCCCTTCGTGAAGGCGGTGAAGCGTGGCGCGGTGACGCGTGCGCCACGTCGTTGGGGATGCTGCTCGACCAGGATGACGACGACCGAGGTGCTCGTGAGACCGGTCGACCGTGAGCCCGGTCCGCCGCGGCGCTCGGGGCGAGTCCGCGATCCGTCAGGCAGACCGTTCTCCGCAAACTGACATAATGTGCATTATCGGCGCTAACGGGATCTGGATGCATACCGCGTCACGGACAGCCCCACACGAAGCGCCCCACACGCCGCGCCTCACGCTCAGCGACGCTGCAGATTGCCCTCGGCCCACTCGCCGAGCTGGCCCAGGATCGGAACCAGCCGGCATCCGGCATCCGTCAGCGCGTAGGCGACCGCGACGGGCGGCCCGGCGTCGACACGGCGATCGACCAGCCCGGTGTCGGCGAGTTCGGTGAGGCGGTCGGAAAGGACGGCGTCGCTGATCCCGGACACGGCTCGACGCAGGCCGGAGAACGACAATTCCCCGTGACCGAGCACGTCGAGGATCATGCCGTTCCATCTTTTGCCGAGCACGGAGAATGCGCGCGAGACGGCGGCGTCGCACTGTCGAGCGTCGTGATCCTCGGCCATGCTCTTATCCTACGTGTGCTAGCGTGCGCAGAGCTACTTGTCTTTTATTAGTCACTCTGATCGGAGAAGCTTATGACTCTGTTCCGCCTCGATGCCAGCATCTTCCCCGCCACCTCCGCCAGTCGCCAACTCGGCGATCTGGTCGAGGCCGAATGGTCGGCCGCGCACCCCTCGTCGACGGTCGTGCGCCGTGACGTCGCCGCCGACCCCATTCCCGCAACCGCCTGGCGCAACTCGGTGACCTCGGGATTCACCCCCGCCGACCAGCACACGGACGGTCAGCGGGAGGCCGTCGCCCTTCGAACGCTGCTCGCCGACGAACTCATCGACGCCGAGGCGCTGCTGTTCACCGTGCCGCTGTACAACTACGGCGTCTCACAGCACGTGAAGACGTGGTT
>JBKBXP010000240.1:0-5114 GCA_046314035.1 Pseudorhizobium sp.
CATCCACTCGGAATCGATGCTGCAGAGCTACCTGCTCGACACTGTCCCGGGACTCGTTCCGGAAGACATCAAGCAGCGCTACCCGAACGACAAGACGGGCCAGATCAACACGCTGCTCGGCAAGAACCCGCTCCTCTTCGACAGCTACCTGACGAATGCCGTCGAGGTGGACGTCGATGCGCTCTGCGACGGCGAAAGCGTCTTCGTCTCCGGCATCATGGAACACATCGAAGAGGCCGGCATCCATTCGGGCGACTCGGCCTGCTCGCTGCCGTCCCGCTCGCTCTCCGACGAGACGCTCGACGAACTGGAGCGCCAGACCGCGGCCATGGCCAAGGCACTCCACGTCGTCGGCCTGATGAACGTCCAGTACGCCATCAAGGACGGCGTGATCTACGTCCTGGAGGTCAACCCGCGCGCCTCGCGCACCGTGCCCTTCGTGGCCAAGACCATCGGTGCGCCGATCGCCAAGATCGCCGCGCGCATCATGACCGGCGAGAAGCTGGATGCGGCGATCGCGGCCTATGGCGCCAAGCCCGACCCGCGCAATCTGACCCATATCGCCGTCAAGGAAGCCGTCTTCCCCTTCGCCCGTTTCCCCGGCGTCGACACCCTTCTCGGCCCGGAAATGCGCTCGACCGGCGAAGTCATGGGCCTCGACACCGACTTTGCCCTGGCCTTTGCCAAGTCACAGCTCGGCGCCAGCGTCGAGCTGCCGCGCGACGGCACAGTCTTCGTCTCTGTCCGCGACGAGGACAAGACACGCGTTTTGCCGGCGATCCGCATCCTCATGGAGTGCGGGTTCAAGGTCATGGCAACCGGCGGCACGGCACGCTTCCTCGCCGAACAGGGAATTGCCGCCACCAAGATCAACAAGGTTCTGGAGGGTCGTCCCCACGTCGAGGACGCCATCCGCAACCGCCAGGTCCAGCTGGTCATCAACACCACCGATGGCAACAAGGCAATCTCCGACTCCAAGTCGCTGCGCCGTGCCACGCTGATGCAGAAGGTGCCCTATTACACCACCATGGCCGGCGCCGAAGCCGCGGCCATGGCCATCCAGGCCCTGAAGGCCGGCAGCCTCGAGGTTCGTCCGCTGCAGAGCTACTTCTGATCAACCGAACATCGGTCGGAAAACCGCGCCCATGACGCGTTGCGTTATGGGCGCGGTTTTGTTATAATCGCTGATGATCCGCAGTTTCGCTGACGATGAAACCAGTCTTGTTTGGTCGGGGCGCCGGAGCCGAAAGCTCCCCTCGGACATACAAGCAGTCGCACTTCGCAAACTGCGCATGCTCAATCAGTCCAGGGTGATTTCGGATTTGAAGGTGCCGCCCGGCAATCGGCTCGAACTCTTGCGGGGCAATCGCTCAGGCCAACACAGCATCCGGATCAACGATCAATGGCGCGTTTGCTTTGTTTGGAAGGACGGAGGTGCAGAGAATGTCGAAATCGTTGACTACCATGAATGACGGCGATCTGCTTCAGAACCCGACGCCGGGAGAAATCCTCGCGGAGGAATTCATGAAACCAGTCGAGCTCAGCCAGAATGCTTTGGCGCGCGCGATTGGCGTGCCCCCGCGCCGTATCAACGAAATCGTTCTCGGCAAACGAGCGGTCACCGCCGATACCGACCTACGCCTCGCCCGCTACTTTGGCTTGAGTGAAGGGTACTTTCTCGGTCTTCAGGCTGATTTTGATCTGATGCAACGCCGGCGCGTCATTTCTGAAGAGCTTGACGCGATAACGCCGCGTGCGGCCTGAGGCATCCCTGATCGTAGCACCCGCGGCTTGACGACAGCAGGCAAGCCGGATACTTATCCATTAGGTTAATTAACTCATCGGATAAATACCATCAATGGATCCGCTCTCGTCTACGCTCTCCGCCCTTGCCGACCCGACCCGTCGCGCCATCTTGGCACGGTTGGCACAGGGCGAGGCGACGGTGAACGAACTGGCCGCCCCCTTCGCCATGAGCCTGCCGGCGGTCTCCAAGCACCTGAAGGTGCTGGAGCGGGCAAAGCTCGTATCCCGCAGCCGCAACGCGCAATGGCGCCCCTGCCGGCTGGAGGCGGCTCCCCTGGAGCAGGTGGATGACTGGCTGGGCGAATACCGGGTTCTCTGGGAGAAACGGCTCGACAGGCTTGAGGAGTATCTCGCCACATTGGACGGCGAGACGGGGCAGACGGAGGAACCGAAATGACCGGACAGATGGAGATCCTCAACGAGCGCTTCTTCGTCGTCGATCCTGCGACGCTCTTCGATGCCTTCGCCGATCCGGAAAAGTTGAAGCTCTGGTGGGGGCCGCATGGCTTCACCAACACGATCGGCGCCTTCGACTTCCGCCCCGGCGGCATCTGGCGGATCACCATGACCGCCTCCGACGGCACGGACTTCGCCAATCGGTCGACGTTCCAGGAGATCGTGCCAGGCCGGCGGATCGTCTTCCTCCATCACGAGCCCATGCACATCTTCACCATGGAGATGGACTTCCTGCCGGAAGATGGCGGCACGCGGCTTCGCTGGCGCATGCTGTTCGAGCCGACCGACGAGAACCTGCAACTGCAGAAGTTCATCGCCGCCGCCAACGAACAGAATTTCGATCGTCTGGAAAATCTTCTCGAATCTGCCGGAGCCAACTGACATGACCGTGAAACTCGATCCGAACACCAGCCTGACAGTCGACCGCCTGATTGCCGCGCCGCGCGACCTGGTCTTCAAGATGCTGACCGAAGCCGGTCATCTCGACCAGTGGTGGGGCCCCGACGGCTTCAAGACGGAAACCCATGAGATGGATTTCAAAGTCGGCGGGCTGTGGCGCTACACCATGCACGGGCCGGACGGCAAGGACTGGCAGAACTGGGTCCGCTATACCGAGATCACCCCGCCCGAACGCATTGTGTATGACCATGGCGCCGAAGTGGGAGAACCCCCATGGTTCGTGGGCACCATTACGCTCGAAACCGAGGGCGACGGCACCCGCATCACGATTTCCCTGCAGTTCCCGACGGTGCAAGCGCGCGACGCGATCCTGGAGCACGGCGCGCAGGAGGGTGGCAAGCAGACGCTGGCGCGGCTGGACGCCTATGTCACGGGCCCGCAGACGCTGGCGTAACAGGCCTGGCCTGCGACACCCCCGTCCCGTCGCGGGACGGATCGATTGGGACTTGCCAAGCTGGAAAAATCGGGGAAACCTCCGCCGGCTTTTCGGGAGGATGACATGGCCGAGGGTACCTTGACGCCGGAGCGGGCGACCCGCCGGGAATGGGTCGGACTGTGCGTCCTGTCGATCGCCTGCCTGATCTATTCCATGGACCTCTCGGTCCTGTTTCTCGCCATGCCCGCCATCGTCGCGGACCTCGACCCGTCGGCGGCGCAGCTTCTCTGGATCAACGATATCTACGGATTCATGGTCGCCGGCTTCCTGGTGACCATGGGGACACTCGGAGACCGGATCGGGCGTCGGCGGGTTCTCCTGATCGGCGCCTTCTGCTTCGGCGTCGCATCCGCCTTCGCCGCCTTCTCCAGCACCGCGGGGCAGCTCATCGTTTCAAGGGCAATGCTCGGCATAGCCGGCGCGACGATCGCACCCTCGACACTTTCGCTCATCGTCAACCTCTTCCGGGACGAGGGCGAGCGGAACCGGGCAATCGGCATATGGGGGACGGCATTTGCGCTGGGCGGCCTCGTCGGTCCGCTGATCGGCGGCGTGCTGCTCCAGTATTTCCACTGGGGCTCGGTCTTCCTGATCAACATTCCGGTGATGATGATCCTGCTGGGCGTGGCGCCTTTCCTGCTGCCCGAGTACCGCAACGAGGACGCCGGCCGAATTGACCTTCTGAGCGTCGGTCTCTCGCTGACCACAGTCCTGCCGATCGTCTACGGCATCAAGCACATGGCAGCCGACGGCTTTCACCTTTCCCAGCTCGCATTCGTCCTCGTCGGCCTCCTGTTCGGCCTTGCCTTCGTACACCGGCAGAAAACGCTGGCCGACCCGTTGATCGACCTTGGCCTCTTCCGGATCCCGGCTTTCACCGCGTCTCTGATGGTTAATCTGGCCGGTGTCTTCTTCGTCTTTGGGGTCTTCCTCTTCCAGAACCTGTTCCTGCAGCTGGTCCTCGACCTCTCGCCGCTGGAAGCGGCCCTGTGGTCGATCCCCTCCGCCCTGGTATTCACGATCATGTCCTTCCACGCCTACCGCTTCACCAACCACTTCGGGCCTATCCGGACCGTGATCGCCGGGCTTCTTGTCAACGCTGTCGGAACGGCATCCATGGCGGTTGCCGCCTATGCGGAAAGCCTCTTCGGGGTCTTGGCATCCAGCATGATCGTCGGACTCGGTTTCGTGCCGGTAGTCCTCACCACGACCGGCTTGATCGTCGGGACGGCACCGCCGGAGCGCGCCGGTTCGGCATCGGCCATATCGGAAACCAGCGCGGAATTCGGCGGCGCGTTGGGAATCGCGCTGCTGGGCAGCCTCGCCACGCTCGTGTACCGGATGTCGATGCGGGGTGCCGACCTCCAGGGCCTGACGCCGGCGCAGGCAGACGTAGTCTCCACCACCCTGGCGGGTGCGGTCGAAACTGCACGATCCTTGCCCGATCCCGGGTCGACTGCCTGGCTGGAAACGGCCAAAGCCAGCTTCTCGCTTGGCTTCGCTGCCTGCTGCATCGTGGCGTCCATCACGCTCGTGCTCCTCGCCGTGATCGCGGCGAAAGTCTATGCACGCGCCCATATCGACGAGGCGGCCCTGACAGCCCACCCGTGAACACCCGCATGAATCAGCCCATCAGAAAGAACGCGCAAGCAACTGAATTGATTCGATGTCCCGCTTGAAGCGCAGAAGCTCCGCCGCCTTCTGCTCGCCATCGGGAATCCGCAGCAGATAGGAAGGGTGGACCGTCACGAACAGGGTCCTGCCGCCGTCCATCGGCATCGGCTTGCTGCGCACTTCGGAGAGCTTCTGCTTCTCATCAGTCAGCGCGAAATAGGCCGTGGCACCCATGGCAACCACCAGCTTCGGCTTCACCATCGCGATCTCCTGGCTGAGCCACCAGCGACACTGCTGGATCTCACCCATGTTGGGTTTCTGGTGGATACGCCGCTTGCCGCGC
>JBKBXP010000241.1:0-5086 GCA_046314035.1 Pseudorhizobium sp.
GCCCTGCAGCACATGGCTTACGCCATACCAGGCGTTGAGGCCGGTAACCTGAAGCAATGGTGTCATCTCAGGCCTCTTCCTCGCCCATATAGGCGGTGCGAACCCGCGGATCCTGGCTCACCGTGGCGTAGTCGCCTTCCGCCAGGATTTCGCCGCGCTGGAGGACCGTGACGTGGTGGCAGATATCGGCGACCACGGAGAGGTTGTGCTCCACCATCAGCACGGCGCGCTCCTTGGCGACCTCGCGGATGATGTTGGAGACGTTGCCGATATCCTCCTGACCCATGCCGGCCATCGGTTCGTCGAGCAAAAGAACTTTTGGATCGAGCGCCAGGGTAGTCGCGATCTCCAGCACGCGCTTTCGCCCATATGAGAGGTCGGCGGCGATCGTGTTGCGCTCCTTGATCAGCCCGACGGCGGTCAGAAGCTCCTCCGCCCGCCCGTTCAACCGGTCAAGCGACGACACCGGCAGCCAGAACTGCGTGGCGAGATTGTTCGGCCGCTGCAGGGCGGTGCGGATATTGTCGAGCACCGACAGATGCGGAAAGACGGCGGAGATCTGGAATGACCGCACCAGCCCCATGCGCGCGACCTTGTCGGGCGCCGTCCGGGTAATATCCGTTCCGAGAAGGTTGATGCTACCGGCCGATGGCTGCAGGAACTTCGTCAGCAGGTTGAAGACGGTGGTCTTGCCGGCACCGTTCGGGCCGATCAGGGCGTGAACCTGCGCATCGCGGACATCGAGGTCGACGTCCTTGACCGCCGCGAACGAGCCGAAGGTCTTGGTGAGGCCGCGGGCGGTGAGAACCACCCGCGACTCGTTGAGGGACTGGACTGCAGGCTGCGCCATGAGGGCCTACTGCACCAGCTCGCAGCCGCTCTTGGCGGGATCGATGTAGGCTTCAGCGCCCGGGATCGTGGAGAGCACGTTGAAGTAGTCCCACGGCTCGTCGCTTTCGCCTGGCTTCTTGACCTGCAGCAGATACATGTCGTGGATCATCCGGCCGTTGGCGCCGACCGTGCCGTTGCGGGCGAAGAAGTCGTCCACCGGCATTTCATGCAACGCCTTGGCGACGGCTTCTGTTTCGTCCGAACCTGCCTTCTCGATCGCTTTCAGATACTGCATCACGGCGGAATAGGTGCCGGCATGCACCATGTTCGGCATCGACCCGGTCCGATCGAAGAAGCGCTTACCGAACTCGCGGCTCTGGTCGTCGAGGTTCCAGTAGTAGCCTTCCGTCAGCGTCAGGCCCTGCGCCGACTCAACGCCGAGGCCATGCACTTCGGCCAGCGTGAAGAGCAGTGCCGCGAGGTTCTGTCCGCCCGCGGTGATGCCGAATTCGGCCGCCTGCTTGATGGCGTTGGCCGTATCGAGACCGGCATTGGCAAGCCCAATGACCTTGGCTCCGGACGACTGCGCCTGCAGGAGGAAGGACGAAAAGTCGTTGGACGCCAGTGGGTGGCGCACCGATCCGACCACATTACCACCAGCCGACTTCACGTAGGTGCTGGTCTGCTCTTCCAGCGAATAGCCGAAGGCGTAGTCGGCGGTCAGGAAGAACCAGCTGTCGCCGCCCTGCTTCACCAGCGCGCCACCGGTACCGACCGCCAGCGCATGGGTGTCATAGGCCCAGTGGAAGCCGTAGGGGCTGCACTGCTTGCCGGTCAGCTCCGTCGTGGCGGCACCGGTGACGATGTTGATCTTCTGCTTTTCGCGGCTGAGCGCCTGAACGGCAAGAGCGACCGACGACGTCGTCAGCTCCATGATCGCGTCCACCTGCTCGGTGTCGTACCACTGGCGGGCGATGTTGGAGGCGATGTCGGGCTTGTTCTGGTGATCGGCGTCGACGATCTCCACCGGCACGTCGAGAACCGTGCCGCCGAAATCCTCGACAGCCATCATGGCGGCCTCCACCGAGGACTTGCCACCGAAGTCGGCGTAGACGCCGGACTGATCGTTCAGGATGCCGATCTTCACTTTGCCGTCGGAAGCGGTCTGCGCAAAGGCAGCCGTGCTCCCCGCCAGCAGAACTGCCAGCGACGCAATAAGGTTGGTTCGCATGATATCTCCTCCCAGAGAATGTCAGAGTGCGAGTCTGTTCAATTTTGGGTGGTCATCCTCCTCAAGACGACCGTTCCAGCTCGTATGGTTGTGGAATTTGACGGTTGACGCAAGGGGATCCAAGTATCTAATTGCAAACACCCTCTGTGCATTTTTGAACAGAACTGCGAACATGATCCCCAACCCGACCTTCAGCTGGGACGACTTCCAGTATTTTCTCGCCGTCGCCAGAACCGGGCAGCTGTCGACTGCTGCGCGCCATCTGCGAACAAGCCATGCGACGGTATCGAGGCGCATCGACCGCCTCGAGTCGGCGCTGAAGGTGAAGCTTTTCGAACGCAACCCGCGCGGCTATGTGCTCACCGCCATCGGGCAGCGCTTCATCGAGACCGCCGAAAAGATGGAAACGGAAACGGACCGTCTGCAGGCGGACATCGCAACCGGTGCAACGGTGCAGCAAGGGGTCGTCCGGCTGAGCGCGCCGGAGGGATTTGCCAACTTCTTCTTCAGCCACCGCCTTGGCGCCTTCCAGGCTCAGCACCCCAATATCGCGCTGGAGCTGGTGACGATCCAGCAGATCATGTCGCTGTCGCGCAAGGAGGCCGATATTGCCGTGACGCTCGACCCTCCCAAGGGCGGGCCCTACAACACGGAAAAGATCAGCGACTACGTCCTCAACGTCTACGGCTCGAAGGACTACCTCGCGAACGCCTCACCCATCAGGTCGACCGCAGATCTGCTGAACCACCCTTTCATCGGCTACATCGAGGACATGATCTTCGCGCCCGGCCTGGATTACCTCGGCGACGTCCATCCCGGCCTGAAGCCGCATTTCCAGAGCTCGAGCATCTTTGCCCAGCTGACGGCAACGAAGAACGGGCTTGGTCTCTGCGTCCTGCCGCACTTCATTGCGCGGACGCAGCCGGACCTGCAGATCCTGCTGCCGGAAGAGGTGACCCTGACGCGCAACTACTGGCTCGTTCGACACCGCGATTTCAGCCATGTACCGCGGGTCCGGCTGGTGGCGGATTTCATCTACGCCGCCGTTCGCGACCACCAGCACGCCTTCCTGAGACGAGATCGCGATGGCTGATCCGAAGACTGGCCTCTGCTTCTCAGGATCGAATCTAAGGACCAAGGCTTACTGCCAGGGAACATATTTGAGATCAGGGGATTAAGCCCGGTTGGCTGCCGTTCGTGGCAGGGGGGAACATTCATGGACAGTCTGTCACAGGTCGCGCTGTCGGGAGAGGACCGATATCGGCTATTGATCGAAGCTATCGCCGACTACGCGATCTACATGCTCGATCCCGATGGCCGCATCAGCAGCTGGAACCCGGAAGCACAGCGTATCAAAGGATACCGATCCGAGGATATTCTGGGAGAGCATTTCTCCCGCTTCTACACGGACGAGGACCGCGCCACCGACCTCCCCGCAAGAGCACTGCAGGTCGCACGGGAGGAAAACAGCTTCGAGAACGAAGGCTGGCGAGTTCGCAAGGATGGAAGCCGCTTCTGGGCGCATGCGACCATCGATCCGATCCGGGGTACATCAGGCGAACTCCTCGGCTATGCGAATGTCACCCGCGACTTGACGGAACAGAAAGTCGCCCGGCTGCAGCTGCTCGACAGCGAGCAACAGTTCCAACTGCTCGTCCAGGGCGTCACCGATTACGCGATCTACATGCTCGACCGGGACGGTCACATCACCAACTGGAATTCCGGCGCCCGGCGGATCAAGGGATATGAGAGCGACGAGGTGATCGGCTCGCATTTCTCCCGCTTCTACGTCGAGGAGGACCGCGCGGCAGGTCAGCCTGAAAAGGGGCTTGAGATCGCCCGACGGGATGGCCGCTTCGAAAAGGAAGGCATTCGCCAGCGAAAGGACGGATCGCGTTTCTGGGCCCATGTGGTCATCGACGCCATTCGCGATGAGGCCGGCAACCTTCTCGGCTTTGCCAAGGTGACGCGTGACATTACCGAGAAGGTGGAAACGCAGAAGGCGCTGAACCAGGCGCGCGAGGATCTCTTCCAGGCGCAGAAGATGGAGGCCATCGGTCAGCTGACCGGCGGCATCGCCCATGATTTCAACAACCTGCTGATGGCCGTCCTCGGGAGCTTGGAAATCCTCAAGAAGAAATTGCCGGATGACCCGTCGATGGCGCCGCTCCTCGACAATGCGATCCAGGGCGCCGAGCGGGGCGTCTCTCTGGTGCAGCGCATGCTCACCTATTCGCGCAAGCAGAACCTCAACATGAGCGCCGTCGACGTGCCGGAGATTGTCTGCGGCATGGTGGCCTTCATCCAGCGTTCGGTGGGATCGACGATTTCCTTTACCACCAGCTTCCCCGACCAGGTGCCGCCCGTGATGACCGATCCGGTGCAACTGGAGACAGCCCTCCTCAACCTGATCATCAATGCGCGGGACGCCATGCCCGAGGGCGGCCGCATCATCCTGCATGCAGAACCTATCGAGGCTTCACCGGACGACGTCGCGCCCTTGGGCTACGTGCGCCTGTCGGTTACCGATACAGGACAGGGCATGGACGAGGAAACGCTACAGCAGGCGACCGCGCCCTTCTTCACCACAAAGGGAGTCGGTAAGGGAACGGGCCTCGGCCTCTCCATGGTCCAGGGGTTGGTCGAGCAGTCGGGTGGCCGCCTGTTCATCGACAGCGGACCCGACAGGGGAACAGCCGTCTCGCTTGTCCTGCCGGCCGCCGCAGTGGAGACATCCGATGAAACCGTCCAGGAACTGTCATCGGGACAGGGAAGTCCCGACCTTCCGCCTGGTCCGCTGACGATCCTTGCCGTCGACGATGACGCACTGGTTCTGATGAACACCAGCCTGATGCTGGAGGATCTCGGTCACACGGTGATCGAGGCGTACAATGGCCAGGATGCGCTCGATGTTCTCAGCAGTGGCAGACAGGTGGACCTTGTGATCACCGACCATTCGATGCCGCGCATGACCGGTGCGGAACTGGCGGAGCAAATCGGCGCACGTTGGGTCGGCCTGCCGGT
>JBKBXP010000242.1:0-5067 GCA_046314035.1 Pseudorhizobium sp.
CCTCCGGTTCCGTCTTCAGGCTGGTGATCACCGCGTAGAGGATCGGGAAGAAGATCACGAAGGCGATGAGCCATGCGACGATGGTGACGATGACCTTGTGGCGGTTGGTGACAGCGCGTGCCATGCTCTTCCCCTATCGGTCCAGGTTTTTGCCGACGGCGCGCATCAGGAAGATGGCGACGATATTGGCGAGGATGATGGCAATGATGCCGCCAGCCGATGCGCCCCCCACGTCATAGCCCAGCAGGGCCGTTCGGTAGATGAGGAACGGCAGGTTGGTCGACGCGTACCCCGGGCCGCCATTTGTGGTGACGAGGATTTCCGCATAGACGCCGAGCAGGAAGATCGTCTGGATCAGGATGACGACGGTCATGGCGCGGGCGAGATGCGGCAGCGTCAGGTAGATGAAGCGGGACACGAAGTTTGCCCCGTCCATTTCGGCGGCTTCGCGCTGCTCGCTGTCGAGCGACTGCAGCGCCGTCAGCAGGATGAGGGTCGCAAACGGCAGCCATTGCCAAGCGACGATGATCACGATCGACAGCAGCGGATACTGCGAGAACCAGTCGATCGGCGTCGTGCCGAAGAGCCGGCTGATATCGGCAAAGACGCCGTAGCTCGGGTGCATGATCATGTTCTTCCACACCAGCGCGGCCACCGGCGGCATGACGAAGAAGGGCGAGATCACCAGGATGCGCACGATGCCCTGGCCGAAGATCGGCTGGTCGAGGAGAAGGGCGAGGAAGGTGCCGCCGATGACGGTGATCAACAGCACGCCGCCGACGATCATCAGCGTATTCCAGATCGACTGGAAGAACGCGGGATCGGAATAGAAGTAGCGGTAGTTGAAGAAGCCGGCGAAGCTGACATTGCCCGGGTTGAGCAGGTTGTAGTTCTGGAACGAGAAATACAACGTCATCGACAGCGGCACGATCATCCAGACCAGCAGCAGAATGACGGACGGCGCCATCATCAGACGGGCAAGGGCCTTGGTGTTTTGCGTCGCCATCTTCACGCTCCCTCGGGATCGGCGTATCCGCCAGCGGCTGGGGAACGGCCCCGCCATCGTCAATTGGTGGAAAAAAGGGTTTGGGGAAACCCGCCCGGCACGAAGGCCGGGCAGGTTATTGCTCGGGAGGAGCTTACTTGATGTAGCCGGCGCGGGTCATTTCGCGGACGGTCGCGGACTGTGCCTGGGCGAGCGCATCATCGACCGAGGACTGCCCGGCAATCACGGCCGAGAAGATCTGTCCGACATTCGTGCCGATAGCCTGGAATTCAGGAATCGCAACGAACTGGCCACCGGTATAGGGGACGGGTTCGACGGTCGGCTTGGTGATGTCGGCAGCCTGCATTGCGGCAAGCGTCGGCTCTGCGAAAGCAGCAGCTTCCTTGTATTCCGCGCTTTCGTAGAGCGAGGTACGCGTGCCCGGAGGAACGTTGGCCCAGCCTTCCTTGTCAGCGACGAGCTCTGCATAGTCTTCGCTGGTTGCCCAGGCGATGAACTTCTGCGCGGCTTCAGCCTTCTGCGAGCTTGCAGGAATGGCAAGATTCCACGACCACAGCCAGTTGCCGCGATTGTCGACACCTTCCTTGGACGGGAACAGCGCATAGTCGACCTTGTCGGCTACGGTGGAATCATCCGGGTTGGACACGAAGGAAGCAGCCACGGTGGCATCGATCCACATGCCGCACTTGCCCTGCTGGAAGAGCGTCAGGTTCTCGTTGAAGCCGTTGGAGGAAGCGCCGGCCGGACCGGCATCCTTCATCAGGTCGACGTAGAACTGCAGGGCTTCCTTCCACTCGGGCTGATCGAACTGCGGCTGCCAGTTCTCGTCGAACCAGCGTCCGCCGTAGGAGTTGGTCAGCGCCGTGATGAAGGCCATGTTTTCGCCCCAGCCGGCCTTGCCGCGCAGGCAGATGCCGTTGATGTCGGCGCTGCGGTCGGTCATCTTGCGGGCCGCATCGGCGATGAATTCCCAGGTCGGGTTTTCAGGCATTTCGAGACCGGCCTTTTCGAGCAGGTCGGTGCGGTACATGATCATCGCCGACTCGCCGTAGAACGGCGCAGCGTAGAGCTTGTCGTCTACCGTCAGGCCGCCGCGGATCGACGGCAGAAGGTCGTCCACGTTGTAGTCGTCACCTAGGTCGGCAAGTTCCGTCAGCCAGCCCTGCTTGGCCCAGATCGGCACTTCGTAGTTGCCGATGGTCATGATGTCGTACTGGCCACCGGAGGTGGCGATATCCGTCGTCACGCGCTCACGCAGCACGTTTTCCTCGAGCGTGACCCACTCGAGCTGGATGTCAGGGTTCTTGGAGGTGAAGTCCTCCGTCAGACCCTGCATACGGATCATGTCGCCGTTGTTGACGGTGGCAATGGTGAGGGTTTGGGCCGAAGCCACGCCGGACAGGGCCAGCGCTGAGCATGCGCCCAGCAGAATCGTTTTCAGTGTCATGATCTTCCTCCCGAAGATGGAACGAGCATTCGCTTTGCTCATGGGCAATTACTCATCTTCACCTAGGGCAAGTCAACGGAAATTCATCGCTGCGCTGCAGCGAAATCCATCAAACCATTGTGAAGGTTAGAGAAATTTATGCTCACAGACGGAGCAATTGCTCAGCGGTGGTTTCATCGGTGATCAACCCGTTGATCAACCGCCCCTTCAAAGCCGCAGCGATCGCCGTCACCTTCCGCCGCCCCTGGGCAAGCCCGATGATGCAGGATGTGTCGCTGGAGGGGATGGGCACGCTGGCGACGCGGTCGTTGATGGATCCGGACAGAAGCTTGCCGTCATGGTCGAACATCCAGCCGCAGATCTCGCCCGCAGCACCGCCCTCCACCAGCGTCATCATCTCGTCCTTCGCGAGAAAGCCGTCGATGCAGAGCGGCCCCTCCGGCCCGAGCTCGCCGATCCCCACGAAGGTGACGTTCGCCTGGGCGCCGAGTGCCAGGGTGGAGCGCACCAGCGCCTGTTCATGCAGCGTATCGCGCTCTTCGGCCGAGGAACACAGGACCGGCAGCGGCATCGGAAAATGCCGCGACTTGATGGCGTCCGCCATGGAAAAGATCACGTTGTAATAGGCGGCCGAGCCATCCGGGGCGATATTGCCGGTGAGCGAGACGATGCGGTGTTGCGGGCACTCCATCGGCGGCAGTTGATCGACCGCTGCCTTCAGCGTTCGGCCCGTCCCCACCGCCAGCACGATGGGCTCCGGCCGCTTCAGCCAGCGTTCGATCTCGGCGGCTCCGGCTTCGGCAATTCCGACGGTGGTGGAGCCGGACGTCGGATCGCTCGGCACGACCTCCACCTGCTTCACCCCGTACTTGGCGCGCAGAGCTTCCCCAAGTTCCAGGCAGGCGGCAATCGGATGGTCGAGCCGGACCTTGATCAGCCGTTCGGCGACCGCAAGCGACACGAGGCGCTGGGCGGACTGGCGCGAGATCCCCATGGAAGCGGCAATCTCGTCCTGCGTCCGACCGGCGACGTAATAGAGCCAGCCGGCGCGTGCCGCGTCGTCAAGCCGCCCGTTGGAGTCCGACCGTTTCGCCATGAGTGCATTCCTCCTGGCGTCGTTGCTGCCACGCTTCGCCGCCGGCTGTCAAACAATCGGCAAGGGACATGGCAGGTGCAGCCACAGCAATCGAAGGGCTCAGACCACCTGCACGTGGTGGCCTGCCGACACCTCGCGGTATTCCCGAACCGGCGGAATGTAGTCCACGGGACGGATCGGGCTTTTGATCTCCTCGATCGTCATGTTGCGCTTGATCCCACGCCGCGACGGGTCGGGGATCGGCACCGCCGCCATCAGCTTCCTGGTATACGGATGCTGCGGGTTTTCGAAGACGGCGGCCCGGGGCCCGATCTCGACGATCTCGCCGAGATACATCACCGCGACACGGTGACTGACACGCTCGACGACGGCCATGTCGTGGCTGATGAAGAGATAGGCGAGCTTGAGGCTCTGCTGCAGGTCGAGAAGCAGGTTGCAGACCTGCGCCTTGATCGACACGTCGAGCGCCGAAACCGCCTCGTCGGCGACGATGACCTTCGGATCGAGCATCAATGCTCTGGCGATCGCGATGCGCTGCCTCTGGCCGCCGGAGAACTCATGCGGGAACCGTCGCATCATGTCCGGCGACAGACCAACCTTCTTCAGGAGATCGGCAGCCTTTTCCCGCGCCTGGTTCTTCGTCCCGAGCTTGTGCTCGAGATAGGGCTCCATGACCGCCGAGCCGATGCTCATGCGCGGATTGAGGCTGGCGAACGGGTCCTGGAAGACCATCTGGATCGAACGCCGCATGGCCCGCAGGCTTGTCTTGTCGAGCTGCATGACGTTGTAGCCGTCGATCGTGACCTCGCCGCTTGTCGGCGTGATCAGCCGGGTGACCGAGCGGCCGGTGGTGGATTTTCCGCAGCCCGATTCGCCGACCAAGGCCAGCGTCTCGCCTTCGAACACCTGGAAGGACACCTTTTCCACCGCATGGACGGCGCCAGTCTTGCGCCCGAGGATCCCCGTGTGAATGTCGAAGCGGGTGGTCAGATCGCGGACGTCGAGGATCGGCGTCTGCGTCTTTCCCACCGTATCCGTCACGTCCAGCAGCGCGAACTGCTCGCCGGTGCTGATGTCGATGCTGGGAAAGCGCAGGGGCAGCTTGCGGTCACCCATCGAACCAAGCCTTGGCACCGCCGACAGGAGCGCCCGCGTGTACGGATGCCTGCCGCGGTGGAAGATCTCCTCCGTCGGGCCGCTTTCGACGCCCTCGCCGCGATACATCACGATCGTCCGGTCGGCGACCTCGGCCACCACGCCCATGTCGTGGGTGATGAAGAGGACTGACATGCCCTCCTCGTCCTGCAGCGTCTTGATGAGGTCGAGGATCTGCCCCTGGATCGTCACGTCGAGCGCCGTGGTTGGCTCGTCGGCAATCAGAAGCTTCGGCTTCGACGCCAGTGCCATGGCGATCATCACGCGTTGGCGCATGCCGCCGGAAAACTGGTGCGGATATTCGTCGAAGCGGCTCTTGGCGTTGGGGATGCGGACCTTTTCGAGAAGCCGCACGACCTCCGC
>JBKBXP010000243.1:0-4657 GCA_046314035.1 Pseudorhizobium sp.
GATTATGGCTGGAGCGTTGCCCGCCAGCAGTCCGACAATTCCGTCACGTCCGCCTCGGGCAGCTACCGGACGAAGGTTGCCAATGTTTCGGCCCGGGTCGATCAGCGGGGCGATCTCAATCGCGCCAGCCTAAAGGCGGTCGGTGCCGTGGTGGCCGCGGGCGGCGGGGTGTTCCTGTCCAATCCGATCCATGATGCCTTCGCTATCGTCGATGTCGGTGCGCCGGATGTCGAGGTGCAGTTCGAAAACCGCGCCGCGGGTTTGACGGATCGCAATGGCAAACTGCTGCTGCCGCGCCTGCGCTCCTACGAGAACAACCGAATCTCGATCGACCCGACCAATCTGCCGCTGGATGCCGTGGTCAACAAAACCCGCGATGTCGTGATGCCGGCCGACCGCTCCGGCATCGTCGTCCGCTTTGACGTCGATACCCATGCGGATGCGGCACTGGTGACATTCGTCATGCCGGACGGCAGACCGGTGGAGATGGGCGCCGTCGGGCAGAACGGGGCCGAGGCGGCCTTCGTCATCGGTTACGACGGCCAGGCTCTGGTCGAAAGCCTATCCCCTTCCAACCGTGTCAACGTCACCCTGCGCGACGGCAGCATCTGCGTCGCTGATTTCCCCTACAAGGCCGAACCCGGCAAGCAAGTGAGTATCCGCGATGCGATCTGCAGACCCTAGTATCCTCAAGGCCACGGTGGCGCGATTGGCATGGGCAGCGATGTTCTATGTGGCAACGATTGCGGGCGCCGCTGCCGCCGCCTGCAGCGCCAGCGTCGAGCCGCTGAGCTTCGGTAACGTCGATACCCTGGAAGGCATGTCCTTTGACGGTGTCGCCCAGGTGTCGATCAGCTGCGACGGCGTCACGGACACCGCAACGACCGTCACCGTGTGCGGCAATTTCGGCGCCGGCAGCGGCGGCGCCGCCGGTGGCATGCGGCGCATGCTTTCGGGAGCGCAGGCGCTCGACTACCAGCTCTATGGTGACAGCGGTCGCAGCGCTTCCTGGGGAGCCTTTGACGAAACATCGCTCGGCCAGCCGCAGGCCATCCAACTGCCGGTCTCCGACGGTACAGCCAACGGTGAGATGACACTCTACGGTGCCGTGGCCGCCGGACAGACGACAGCCGCGACCGGCACCTATCTTTCCACCTTCAGCGGTGCCGATGCCTCCTTCTATTATGCGGAAGGCAGCACGCTCAATTGTTCTGCCCCGACCTCCGGCACGCTGACCCAGGCGGCCTTCACCGTCGATGCCGCGGTGGCGGCCAATTGCCTGATCGTCGTCGACGACATCGATTTTGGCATTCAAGGGATCATCGACAGCGAGGTGACGGCCACTGGCGGCATCGATGTCACCTGCACGCCCGGTACCGCCTATACGATCACCATGGATGGCGGATTGACGGGGGCCGCCAATCCCGAGCAGCGACTGATGCAGTCCGGCGCCGATGCCATTGCCTATGGCCTCTATTCCGACCCGGGCCACTCCCTTCCATGGGGAGTGACCGCAGCCACCCAGGTCGAGGGCACTGGCGACGGAGGCCAGCAGTCCATCGCCGTCTATGGCCGGATCGGCCCGCAGCCTGCGGCGACCGGCCAGTACAGCGACACGGTCGTCGTCACCATCACTTACTAACTTGCGCGGGTCCGGCTTTGCGGCCGGACCTGGTGATCAGCCGGCCGAGACAGCCTTCTCGACATCTTCCACGGAATGTCCCGTCAAGTCCTTAGGGATCTCCAGGAGCAGCTTGGCCGTCAGGAACTTGTGGTAATGCTTGCGCAGTTCGCCCAGCGAACGCGGCGCAGAGATGACGACGAGATTGTCGATATGACCCTCGAGCACCTGCTTGTTGAGATACTGCGCGACGCCGGCGGAGAAGCTGTCTTCATCAACCTGGCTGTCGCCGGGATTGGCCGCGCTGCTGGCGTGGCCGCCGCCGGAGCCTTTGGGTCCGTCAACGACCGAAACGTCGGGCATGGCAGTCAGGCTCAGTTCGGAGCCGGAACCGGTGTTGCGATAGAGGTCAAGCTTTTCGCCATCGGTCACGGCAACGACTGTGTTCTGCGGAAGTATCATGGATTATCCTCATGGCGCTGGAAGGAGTCGCTTCACGAGGATCTCTCGGGCGACGGAAGCGTCGAACGACGCGAGGATTGATTAGAGCCGATGATTATGGCTTTTCGACGTGACTTCTCCTGGCCATGGTGGCGCTGACCATCTCTGCAAGTCAGGCCGCCTGCCAGTGCTGTGAACACGCGCTGCGTCGGAGAGGCGGCAGCTTGTTCGGCGAACAGGAGTTCCTATCTCTGGCAGGACGAGCTGGAGCATCACGATGGACGAGCACGCTATTGAGCTGATCGCTGACGACACAATCGAGATTCTGCCGCCGGACCCTCACGCAATGGATGACAGTCAGGCGCGCACCTGTCTCTGTTGCGGGCGTAGCTTCTTCTCGCAGACCGAGGACGGTTGCGGGATCTGCGACGAGTGCCTCGCACCATGACTATGGGTGTCGGCGCGGTCGGCCCCACCTTCCGGGATGCCATTGCTGAACTTCCCACCGGTCATAGCACGGGGAGCTTCAACGGCGGGCGCTGGGGGCTGACGGTCACCCGGTCGGGCGACGGTCGTCGGCTCTGGCTCTACGCCGAAGAACTCGGCGGCAGGGACATCGTCTCTTTCAACCTCTACCGTTTTTCCGACGATCGGCTGGTGCTGAAGCCCTGCGAAATGTCGGCGTCGAAAGTCGTCGAATTCGTCCTTGGATTTCAGCCCGGCAGCGAGGCAGCCCGAGGCTTGGAACTTCCGAATTCAGCTGTCGTTTCAAGGTGACAACACTGCTCGTTCGGACCCCGGACCTCCATGTGGATACATCAAAGCGAGCGCGGGACCCAACTGGCATCGGACGCACAGGAGACATCGAATGAAGCATCGTGCCGAGGATCGTCCAGGGCAGTCTCTCATTCCGAACCCCGGACGTGGCGCGGAGAACGAGGTCAACGGAGCGCTGGAGGCGCCACCCCGTCTGCGTTCGTTTCGTGCCGAGCGGCAACGCGCCAAGGTTTCGCTGCGGATCAACAAGCATGCGGGCTTTGAGGCCGAGGCGGAGATCACGAACGGCGGGCTGCTGTCGATCGCCGCACTGGTGTCGAGCATTCTTCTATCGACCGCAGTCCTTGTCCGTGTCGCTGCACGTGAGGCGAACCGTAAGCGCAGCCGCACGGATTGATGCCCTTGCGGCGGCGGCACAGCCTGCTCGCCCAGATCGGATTGAACGCGATTACCGGATGGATTCGCTCAGGTTGACCCGCTTCGAGAGCTCCTCAGCGGTCTCCTTGCGCTCGCTGTAGCGGTCCGTCAGATAGGCCGATGCATCCCGCGTCAGCAGCGTGAACTTGACCAGTTCCTCGCAGACGTCGACGACGCGGTCGTAATAGGCAGAAGGCTTCATCCGTCCATCTTTGTCGAATTCCAGGAAGGCCTTGGCGACCGAGGACTGGTTCGGGATCGTGATCATGCGCATCCAGCGACCGAGCACCCGCAGTTGGTTGATGGCGTTGAAGGACTGCGAGCCGCCGGAAACCTGCATGACGGCAAGCGTCTTGCCCTGCGTCGGGCGCACAGCGCCGATGGCAAGCGGAATCCAGTCGATCTGGACCTTCATGATCCCCGTCATGGCGCCATGCCGTTCTGGGCTCACCCAGACCTGTCCCTCGGACCATTCCGACAGCGACCGAAGCTCCTGAACCTTCGGATGCGTCGCTGGCTCCGCGTCGGGAAGCGGCAGACCTCGCGGATCGAAGATGCGAACCTCGCATCCGAACTGCTCCAGCAGGCGCCCGGATTCCTGCGCGAGGAGGCGACTGTAGGATGTCTCCCGCAGGGAGCCGTAAAGGATCAGTATCCTGGGCTTGTGCGTCGAGGCCGCCGGGCGCAAGGCGTCAGGGTCAGGCATTCGCAGGTGTTCGGCAACGGCTGCCGGAAGTTCGGTCATCACACTTTCCATGCTGTTCGTTCTCCAATCGTCACGGCGCCGCGGCGCCAAGGTCTTCGCGTTCCTCGGGGGTCGCTGCATGGCCGGAGCAGCAGTCGCGGATCATGAACTGGACGAGATCACCGAGCACCTCGAACCGCGCGGAGTAGATGAGTGAGCGGCCTTGTCTCCGACATGCAATCAGTTGCGCATGCTCCATCTCCTTGAGATGGAAGCTGATGTTGGACGGCGCAACGCCGATCATTTCGGCGAGCTTTCCAGCCGCCAACCCTTCCTTGCCGGCCACCACAAGGGCGCGGAGGACCTGAAGACGGGTGATCTGGGATAGGGCGCTGAACGCCGAGACAGCTTGAAGATTGTCCATGCTTCAATATCCGTTGAATTGTTGAAGCATGTAAGGCGAGATTTTCGACCTGCAAGAGCCCGGAGGCAAAGATCGATATTCGATGTGTGCGCGTCAGAACGAGGCGGCCGGCAAAATCGTGGTGAGGAGATCAGGAGAACGGCGGTGGAGGACAGGCCATAAAAAAAAGGCCAGGCAATTTGCCTGACCTCATATGGTCTCATGCTTTCAACGTTGCCAGTACATCCGTGGTCAGCGGAAAGCAGATCCCAATTAAGCAGCCTGGAGGTTGCAGGCAGACATCTTGCCCGAC
>JBKBXP010000243.1:4667-5060 GCA_046314035.1 Pseudorhizobium sp.
TCCATGTCGTAGCCGATCTTCTGGCCTTCGACGATTTCGCGCATGCCAGCGCGTTCGACAGCCGAGATGTGGACGAAAGCGTCCGGGCCGCCGTTGTCAGGCTGAATGAAGCCGAAGCCCTTGGTGGCGTTAAACCATTTTACTGTGCCAGTGGTCATGATGAACCCTTTCTTAGCAATATAGACTACCGCAGCGCGAAGACGCGCTTTGGATGATGATAACGATGCTTTAAATGGAGGGTTCGTCAGAAACGCGGTGCTAATCGCGTGGTAAACAAAGCTCAGCAAGAAAATATCGATAAACCCTTGATAGAGGAAGCCTGCCGGCTTGTCAACTCTTGGTTTCCCCTGACGTGCAGATGAGGGCAATACGATCCCCCTCGTCGCGCGATCC
>JBKBXP010000244.1:0-5033 GCA_046314035.1 Pseudorhizobium sp.
GTGATGAAGAGCGATCGCGGACGTGGGCTTGTCTGGGTGATCTGTCATGGTGTTCTCTCAATGCCGAGTGCTGCGGCATAATCCTGGTCGGTATGGGCGTGGACCTCGAAGTTCATGCCCGCGTGGCCGATGCCGCAATATTCCGCGCATTGGCCGCCGTATCGGCCCGGTCTGTCGGCGCGCAGTCGCAGATAGGTGACGTGGCCGGGGATGGCGTCGATCTTGCCGGCCAGGCGGGGGATCCAGAAGCTGTGGATGACGTCAGTGCTGGTGACCGCCACCTCGATGGTCTTGCCTGCAGGGATATGCATGACACCAATTGTCGCGGGGTTTTCAGCCGTGTCCGGATAGCGGAATTCCCACTGCCACTGCGTTCCCAGCGCTTCGACGCGGACAAGATCCTCAGCGTTCGTGCCGCCTCCTCTCAGGAGGTATTCGCCTTGCCAGAAAGCGTAAAATGTCAGAGCAAAGAGAATAGGGATCGGCAGGGCCAGACCGCCGGCGAGGATCCAGAAACGAGGCGAAGCCCGCCTGCCGATATCGGGAAAGCGGTAGGCAAGCAACAGAAGGCCCATCACCAGCAGGAACAGCAGCGTGGATGCCCCCAGCATCACCCACCACAAGCGTGCAATCGATGCCGCAGATGGTCCTGCCGGATCGAGGGCTGACAGATTGCCGGTGCAGCCGGCGAGAGTTGCACAACCCATTCCGAGCAGCGACATCGGGAACCAGTTGCGACATTGCCGGATTATGGTGCGAAAGGGAGTACGGTCATGGCCGACGTCGAAGACAGTGAAAATCCGGTAATCTCCGAGGTTATGGAAAAGGACGCGACCTCTGCGGTCGCTGTGGCCGGCCATCCCTTGCACGCAATGACGGTGCATTTCCCGATCGCGCTGGTTTTCGTCACACTGGCGATCGACGTTCTTTATTGGTGGTCCGGCGATCCATTCTGGCTCCGCGCCGGCCTCTGGTCGTCCGGCGGTGCATTCTTCATGGGCGCTGGAGCCGGTATCATCGGGACGATCGAACTGCTGGCCGTTGCAGGCATACGTGAGCGCGTCGCGAGCTGGGCGCATGCCATCGCCGCCATCATGCTGATCGCACTTGCCGGCCTTAACTGGGGTCTGCGCGTCACGGAATCGGCTGACGTCCTGCCGCATGGGTTGCTGGTCTCGGCAATGGCTGCGGTCGTCACGGGTATGGCCGGTTGGCATGGGGGCAAGCTCATCTTCGATCACGGGATTGGCCTCATGGTATCGGCCAAGGACTGATGGACTGCACGTATCGTCGCAGTCCGCCGGGCTCGAGCAGGCCCCCCGCGATCGATGCGTGGATCGCTGGCTTGGCCAGAACGACGAACAAGATGGCGACAACGACGCAGCCGGTCAGCACTGTCGTCAGGACGAAACGCCAGATGGGGTAGACTTCTCCTTCGCGAAACAGGCGGATGATGACCAGACCCGTCAGGACGTGCAGGATGACGAGAAGCGCGACGAAGAAAAGCTTCAGCGAGAACCAGCCAGCAAATGTCTCCTGCCCGAAGATCAGCATGATGCCGGTTGCGACTGCCAGAAATGCAGCGGGTGAAATGATAGCGACATAGGAAAAGCGGACGATCATCTGCAGGCGGTAGAGGGAGTCCTTGTCCTCGACGTAGGCACGCTGCACGTAGAGGCCCGGCAGGCTGACAAGACCGCCCGCCCATATGGCGATGGCTGCAATATGCAGAAACTTCAGGCTGAGGATCATGAAGACCCTCGCTTCGACCTATCGGTGGCCAATCCGGCTCCCCAGCGCATATCGTGACCCATTCCTTGGCGTGACCGTTCCAGACCGGACTTAGGGCAGGAGTTGAAGGCTTCTAGTCACGACGGTGGAAGAAAGCGGGGAGCCCGAGGCCATCTTCGTCCCGCAAGCCGCTACCTCCGGCTGAAACACAAGTTAATGAAGCGTTATCACAAGCGATGGATCATTTTTCCATCACATTCGTTCTCTCCAACTGAAATGACGCACGGCGCCATGAGGCGATGTGCGACAGCATTTTCAGAAGGAGTTAAAAATGAAAAAGATTCTCGCGCTTACCGCCTCCGTAGCAGCCGTCGCATTCGCATCGGCACCGGCCGCGTTCGCCGCTGACGCCGTCGGCTACCAGGACACAGCGCCGGTCTATCAGGACTCTGGCGCGCGCAACGGCGTGAAGCTCGGCTATCTGGCCTGCGACATCGGTGGCGGCGTCGGCTACGTACTGGGCTCGGCCAAGGAAGTCAGCTGCGTGTTCACCTCGACTGACGGCGATCGCAGCGACGCCTATGTCGGCAGCCTGCGCAAGATGGGCATCGACCTCGGCTTCACGACGCGCGGCAAGATGGTCTGGGCGGTCTTTGCACCGACGGCTGGATATCACGCGGGCTCGCTCGGTGGTCTCTACCAGGGCGCAACCGCAGAAGCGACCGTCGGTGCCGGCATCGGCGCGAACATCCTGATCGGCGGCACGTCCGGCTCGATCCATCTGCAGACCGTCAGTGTGCAGGGACAGCTGGGCCTCAACATCGCGGCCACCGGCACATCCATGACGCTGACGCCGGCGAGCTGATCTGACGAATGGCCCTCTTCGGGAGGGCCATTCGCTTTTGCGGGCAGCCGCGCTCTCGCAAGCTTGTCTGTCACATATGCGCTGTTGGGTTGAACCTCCGTCCGATCCGGGGTATTCGCCCCCCTTTGTGACGAGCAAGCTCCGAGGCTAGGCGTGACCAGCACTATCCAGACCCCCTACTACCTGATCGACAAGTCGAAGCTTCTTCGCAACATGGAGACGATCGCCACCTTGCGCGAACTCTCTGGTGCAAAAGCGCTGCTGGCGCTGAAATGCTTTGCCACCTGGGGCGTCTTCGACTTCATGCGCGACTACATGGACGGCACAACCTCGTCCTCGCTCAACGAGGTGCGCCTCGGCCACGAGCGGTTCGGCAAGGAAACCCACGCCTATTCCGTCGCCTATGCCGACTACGAGATCGACGAGGTCGTCAGCCACGCCGACAAGATCATCTTCAATTCGATCGGCCAACTGACCCGGTTTGCCGACAAGGCCTCCGGCATCACCCGGGGCCTGCGGCTCAACCCCGGCGTTTCCTCCTCGAGTTTCGATCTCGCCGATCCTGCCCGCCCGTTTTCGAGGCTCGGCGAATGGGATCTTGCGAAAGTCGAGCCGGTCATGGACCTTGTCTCCGGCTTCATGATCCACAACAACTGCGAGAACGGCGATTTCGAGCTTTTCGACCGGATGCTCGGCCAGATCGAGGAAAAGTTCGGGCCGCTTCTCCGCAAAGCCGAATGGGTGAGCCTTGGCGGTGGTATCCATTTCACCGGCGAAGACTATCCCCTGGAAAAGCTCGCGGAGCGGCTGAAGCGGTTTGCCGGCGAGCATCAGGTGCAGGTCTACCTGGAGCCAGGCGAGGCGGCAGTCACCAAGTCCACGACGCTGGAAGTCTCCGTCCTCGACACGCTCTACAATGGAAAGAACCTCGCCATCGTGGATTCCTCGGTCGAAGCGCATATGCTCGACCTGCTGATCTACCGCGAAAGCGCCAAGTTGCTGCCGAACGACGGACCGCATCGGTCCATGATCTGCGGCAAGTCATGCCTCGCCGGCGATATCTTCGGCGAATACAATTTCGACCAGGAACTGAAGGTGGGCGACCGGATCTCGATCCAGGACGCGGCCGGTTACACGATGGTCAAGAAAAACTGGTTTAACGGCGTGCAAATGCCGTCAATCGCCATTCGCGAACTGGATGGCAGCATCAGGACGGTCCGTGAGTTCGACTATGCGGATTACGAGCAAAGCCTCTCCTGAGGCTTCTGACGATTGGACACGAAGGAGCAAGTCCCTATCATGAAGAAGAACGTCCTCATCATCGGCGCCGGCGGCGTCGCGCAGGTGGTGGCGCACAAGTGCGCTCAGAACAACGACGTGCTGGGCGATATCCACATCGCATCGCGCACGAAGAGCAAGTGCGACGCGATCATCGCCTCCGTCCACGAGAAGAAGGCGATGAAGCAGCCTGGCGTGCTCGAAGGCCATGCGCTCGACGCGCTGGACATCGAGGCGACCAAGGCCCTCATCCAGAAGACCGGCAGCCAGATCGTCATCAATGTCGGCACCGCCTTCCTCAACATGTCGGTGCTGCGCGCCTGCATGGACACCGGCGTCGCCTATATCGACACGGCGATCCATGAAGAGCCGAACAAGATCTGCGAGACCCCGCCCTGGTACGGAAACTACGAATGGAAGCGTGCGGCCGAATGCGAGGAGAAGGGCATCACCGCCATCCTCGGCGCCGGCTTCGACCCGGGCGTCGTCAACGCCTACGCGCGTCTCGCCAAGGACGAGTACCTGGACAAGGTGACCGACGTCGACATCGTCGACATCAATGCCGGCAGCCACGGCAAGTATTTCGCCACGAACTTCGACCCGGAAATCAACTTCCGCGAGTTCACCGGCGTGGTCTATTCCTGGCAGGGCGGCGAATGGCAGGTCAACAAGATGTTTGAGATCGGCAAGGACTACGACCTGCCGGTCGTCGGCACCCGCCGCGCCTATCTCTGCGGCCATGACGAGGTGCATTCGCTGGCAAAGAACATGGACGGCGCCGACGTGCGCTTCTGGATGGGCTTTGGCGATCACTACATCAACGTCTTCACCGTGCTGAAGTCGATCGGCCTCTTGTCGGAACAGCCGGTCAAGCTCGCCGACGGCTCGGAAGTCGTGCCGCTCAAGGTCGTGAAGGCCTGCCTGCCCGATCCGTCGTCGCTGGCGCCGGAATATGAAGGCAAGACCTGCATCGGCGACTTCGTGAAGGGCATCAAGGACGGCAAGGAACGGACGGTGTTCATCTACAACGTCGCCGACCACAAGGAAGCCTACAACGAGGTCGGCTCCCAGGGCATTTCCTACACCGCCGGCGTGCCGCCGGTCGCAGCGGCCATGCTGGTTGCGACGGGTGAGTGGGATGTGAAGAAGATGGCGAACG
>JBKBXP010000245.1:0-4975 GCA_046314035.1 Pseudorhizobium sp.
CGCCTGGTTCTTCTCGTCGTTGAACCAGTCATAACGGAACCAGTAGAGGTTGGCGAACTGCTGGTCCGGCAGCTGGTAGAGGTCGCCGTCGGGCGCAGTCGTGAACTTCAGGCCGATGAAGTCTTCCAGGTCCAGGCCCGGATTGGTGACGTCCGCGCCTTCGTTCGCCATCCAGTCGGTCAGCGAGCGGGCCTGCTGGTAGCGCCAGTGGGTGCCGATCAGGTCGCTATCGTTGACATAGGCGTCGTAGATATTCTCGCCCGACTGCATCTGCGTCTGCAGCTTCTCGACCACATCGCCTTCGCCGATCAGGTCGTGGGTGATCTTGATGCCGGTGATGGCCGTGAAGGCCGGCGCCAGCACCTTCGATTCATACTCGTGGGTCGTGATCGTCTCCGACACCACCTTGATGTCCATGCCGGCGAAAGGCTGCGCCGCGTCCATGAACCATTGCATTTCCTGTTCCTGCTCGGCGCGGGACAGGACCGACATGTCGCCGATCTCCGCGTCGAGGAACTGTTTTGCCTCCTCCATTCCGGCAAAGGCACTGCCGGTCATGGCCAGCAGCACCGCTGCCGTTGTTGTCATAAGATGCCGTCGCATATCATCCTCCCAGGTTGCGATTGCACGAATTCACGAGATGCCGCGAGGCACCCCATCGACTTGCCTCAGACGGTCCTGAACACCGCGAACGCGTAGATCAGGCTGAGCGCAAGAGACCACCACAGGCTGGAGCCGATCAGCCCCAGCCATGCGAGATTGATAAAGGCCGATCCCAGCAGCGATATGAAGAGCCGGTCGCCGCGGGTCGTCTCGAACCCGAGGATGCCGACCCTCGGATGCCCGCCCGGCCGGGCATATTCCCACACCGCCATCAGGCAAAGGAGCGCCAGGATCGTCAGGAAGAACATCGCCGAGGGAAACGACCAGGCCATCCAGCCGCCCGGGGAAAGCGGCGCAAACCAGTCGCGCCCGCCGTCCTCGACTGGCAGGGAAAGGGCAAGCGACACGGCGGCGGCGGCGTAGATCGCGAGGATGCCGGCCAGCACGATGGGCCAGCGGCGGCTGCGTCCGGATGCTGCGGTCATCACACCCTCCCCAGGGCAAAGCCCTTGGCAATGTAGTTGCGAACGAAATAGATGACGAGCGCCCCCGGAATGATCGTCAGCACGCCGGCCGCCGCCAGCACGCCCCAGTCCATGCCCGAGGCGGAGACGGTGCGGGTCATGGTTGCGGCGATCGGTTTTGCATCCGTGGTGGTCAGGGTCCGCGCGATCAGCAGTTCCACCCAGGAGAACATGAAGCAGAAGAAGGCGGCAACGCCGATGCCCGACGCGATCAGCGGCATGAAGATCTTCACGAAGAACCGCGGGAAGGAATAGCCGTCGATATAGGCGGTCTCGTCGATCTCCTTCGGCACGCCCGACATGAACCCCTCCAGGATCCACACCGCCAGCGGCACGTTGAACAGGCAGTGGGCGATGGCCACCGCGATATGCGTGTCGATGAGGCCGAAGGCAGAATAGAGCTGGAAGAACGGCAGGGCGAAGACGGCCGGCGGCGCCATGCGGTTGGTCAGCAGCCAGAAGAACAGGTGCTTGTCGCCGAGGAACCGGTAGCGGGAAAAGGCATAGGCGGCCGGAAGTGCTGCGGTCACCGAGATCACCGTGTTCATCACCACGTAGATGATCGAGTTGATGTAGCCGTTGTACCAGGAGGGATCGGTGAAGATCACCATGTAGTTGCGGATCGTCGGATTTTGCGGCCAGAGCGAGAAGTTCCCGAGGATCTCCGAGTTGCTCTTGAAGCTCATGTTGATCAGCCAGTAGATCGGCACGATCAGGAACAGGATGTAGAGCGTTGGAATGATCCAAGCCCAGCTTCTCTTGACGTGTGACGTGCTCATGGTCCCCCTCCTAGCCTTTCGCGTCCTGGCTCGTCATCACGGTGTAGAAGACCCATGACAACAGCAGGATGATCAGGAAGTAGATGATCGACATCGCCGCCGCCGGTCCCAGGTCGAACTGGCCGACGGCCATCTTCACGAGGTCGATCGACAGGAAGGTCGTCGAATTGCCCGGCCCGCCGCCGGTGACGACGAAGGGTTCCGTGTAGATCATGAAGCTGTCCATGAAGCGCAGCAGCACGGCGATCAGCAGCACCCGCTTCATCTTCGGCAACTGGATGTAGCGGAACACCGACCAGCGCGAGGCGCCATCGATCTTGGCCGCCTGGTAGTAGGCGTCCGGGATCGACACGAGGCCGGCGTAACACAAGAGCACGACGAGGCTCGTCCAGTGCCAGACGTCCATGACGATGACGGTCGCCCAGGCATCGACCGGATCCTGCGTGTAGTTGTAGTCGACCCCGAGGATGCGCAGGTAATGGCCGAGAAGGCCGATGTCGACACGGCCGAAGACCTGCCAGATGGTGCCGACCACATTCCACGGGATCAGCAGGGGCAGAGCCATCAGCACCAGGCAGACCGGCACGCCGATGCCCTTTTTCGGCATGTTCAGCGCCACGAAGATGCCGAGCGGGATCTCGATGGCGAGGATGACGAAGGAGAAGATCAGGTTGCGGGCAAGCGCGTTCCAGAAGCGGTCGGAGTGGAGGACATCGGTGAACCAGTCGGTCCCGGCCCAGAAGAACTGGTTGTTGCCGAAGGTGTCCTGCATCGAATAATTGACCACCGTCATCAGCGGGATGATGGCGGAAAAGGCGACGAGCAGCAGCACCGGCAACACCAGGAACCAGGCCTTGTTGTTCCAGGTCTTGTTCATGCTCGGGCTCCCGTCTCGACGCGCCAGGAATTGGCATAGAGGTTGAGGGCATCCGCCTCGAACGTCACGCGCGGCTCGGCCGGGATCTCCGTGTCCTCCGGCACGACGGCGGCCAGCGGATGGCCCTGGAATCTGGCGCGCACGATCTTCTGGCGCCCCACGTCCTCCACCTTGGAGATCGAGATCGGCATTCCCTCCCGCGACAGCTTCACGAATTCCGGCCGGATGCCGAGCTCCAGCTTCGCATTCGGCGCGACCTCCGGTCGGTGCGCCAGCGCGATCTGCTGATGGCCCACGGTGATGATGGAGCCCGCAAGGGCCGCCGGCAGGAAGTTCATGCCGGGCGAACCGATGAAATAGCCGACGAAGGTATGGCGTGGCCGCTCGAAGAGCTCCACCGGCGTGCCGATCTGGACGATCTCGCCCTCGTACATGACCACGACCTTGTCGGCGAAGGTCAGGGCTTCCGTCTGGTCGTGGGTCACATAGACCATGGTGAAGCCGGAGCGCCGGTGCAGTCGCTTCAGCTGCGATCGCAGCACCCACTTCATGTGCGGGTCGATCACCGTCAGCGGTTCGTCGAAGAGGATGGCGTTGACGTCGCTGCGCACCAGCCCCCGGCCGAGCGAGATCTTCTGCTTCTGGTCGGCTGTCAGCCCCTGCGCCTTGCGGCCCGCCCAGTCGGAAAGGTCGATCATCGCCAGGATATCGCGGACGCGCTTGTCCACCTCGGCCTCCGGCAGTCTGCGGTTGCGCAGCGGGAAGGCCAGGTTGTCGTAGACGGTCATCGTGTCGTAGATCACCGGAAACTGGAAGACCTGCGCGATGTTGCGCTTTTCGGTCGGCAGATGGGTGACGTCGGTGCCGTCGAAGAGGATCTTTCCTTCCGACGGGGTCAGCAGGCCCGAGATGATGTTGAGCATCGTCGTCTTGCCGCAGCCGGATGGCCCGAGAAGCGCGTAGGCGCCGCCATCGTCCCATTCGTGATGCACTTCCTTCAGCGCATAGTCCTTGTCCGTGGATGGCTTTGCCCCGTAGGCATGGCGGATGTGGTCGAGCGTGATCCGGGCCATCATGCGTCTCCCGTGGTGGCATGGAGGGACCGACCGTCTTCGCCGAACGCCATCAGGTGGCGCGTATCGAGATGGACGTCGATCATGGCGTCCGGTTCGACCTCGTGCACGCCGTGCTGCAGCATCACCCAGCGGTTGCCGCGATAGTCGATGTGGACGAAGCTCTCGGAGCCGGCGATCTCGGAGATCAGCGCCTGAGCGGAGAGCCTGGCCGCTGCGTCAGACACCGGTTGCACCGACAGGTGATGCGGATGGAAGGCGATCGTCACCGGGCCGTCCGGAACCGAAACGAGATGCGGTGGCACGGGAATGGCCTGCTGCGCGTCGATGTGAAGCCCGTGTCCCGTCTTCGTCATCTCGATCGTGTTGAGGGGCGGGTCGGCGAATGTTTTCGCCGTCAGCAGATCGGCCGGCCGCCGGTAGACCTCGATCGTCTCGCCGTACTGCGTCACCCGTCCCTGGCTGAGCGTCGCGGTCCGGCCGCCCAGAAGCAGCGCTTCCGTCGGTTCGGTCGTCGCATAGACGAAGACGGCGCCCGACTGGGAGAAGATCCGCGGCAGCTCCTCGCGCAGTTCTTCCCGCAGCTTGTAGTCGAGGTTGGCAAGCGGCTCGTCCAGCAGGACGAGGCTGGCGTTCTTGACGAGCGCCCGTGCGAGCGCCGTGCGCTGCTGCTGCCCGCCGGAGAGGTTGAGCGGCGTCCGGTCGAGGTAGGGCGTCAGCTTCAGGAGTTCTGCGGCCTTGCGCACCTCCCGGTCGATCGTCGCCTTGTCCTTGCCGGCAACCCGCATTGGAGAGGCGATGTTCTCGTAGACCGTCATGGCCGGGTAGTTGATGAACTGCTGGTAGACCATCGCGATATGGCGATCCTGCACCCGGACGCCGGTGACGTCCTGGCCATCGAAATGGATGGAGCCGGCGGTCGGCACGTCGAGCCCCGCCATCAGCCGCATCAGCGACGTCTTGCCGGAAAGCGTCGGTCCCAGAAGGACGTTCAACGTTCCCCGTTCAAGCACGAGGCTGGTGGGGTGGATGTGATGCTCCTCCCCGACAAGCTTTTCGGTGTTTCGCAATTCCAGCATTCAGGTTCCCGGGCCTCCTCCTCCGCGGGGACCACATGCG
>JBKBXP010000246.1:0-4964 GCA_046314035.1 Pseudorhizobium sp.
GACGAGATCGCCATGACGGTAGAAGGCCGCTGGGCCGACTACCACGTCTCCTTCTCCTGGATGGAAGACTTCGAGGCAGTGCATCTGGCCTGCGCCTTCGACCTCAAGATCCCCGACATTCGCGTCAATGAGGTGATCCGGCTTCTTTCGCACGTCAACGGCCAGGTGCTGATGGGGCACTTCGACCTCTGGCGGCAGGAGGATGTCGTGATCTTCCGGCAGTCCCTGCTTCTGGCGGGTGGAGCGGAGCCCACCAACCAGCAGGTCGAGGTGCTGCTTTCCAGTGCCCTGGAGGCCTGCGAGACCTATTTCCAAGCCTTCCAGTTCGTTGTCTGGTCCGGTCTGGACGCCAAGAGTGCCATGGACGCGGTTCTGTTCGAAACGGTCGGCGAAGCCTGATGCGCTCGCCGTCGACCGGATCGATCGTCCTCGTCGGGGCTGGCAACATGGGAGGTGCCATGCTGTCGGGCTGGCTGAGGAACGGCGTTCCCGGCGCCAGCATCACCGTTCTCGATCCTTCTCCTTCGGAAGCCATGGCGCATCAGATCGAAGAGGGCGGTGCCAGCCATTTCGCCACTCCCCCAGCAAAACTGATGGCCGAGGTCATCATTCTGGCCGTCAAGCCGCAGGCCATGGCAACGGTGCTGCCGCCGTTGAAACGCATCGTTTCAGCCGAGACGGTGGTCGTTTCCGTCGCCGCAGGCACGACCCTGCGCCTCCTGGAAGAGCATCTCGGCGAAGCTGCCATGGTGCGTGCCATGCCCAATACACCGGCGGTCATCAGCCGCGGCGTCACCGGTGCCTTCGCCAATCCCCGCGTTACGACTGCCCAGAGGGCGCAGGTCGATGCGCTTCTCAAGGTTAGCGGCCCGGTCGAGTGGGTGGCGCAGGAGGCGGACATCGATGCCGTCACCGCCGTCTCCGGCAGCGGGCCAGCCTATGTCTTCTACCTCGTGGAATGCATGGCGGAGGCGGGGCGCAAGCTCGGCCTGCCGGCGGACCTTGCCATGCGGCTTGCACGGGAGACGGTGTCCGGCGCCGGCGAGCTTCTGCACAGATCGCAGGAACCCGCATCCCGGCTTCGCCAGAACGTGACGTCGCCTGGCGGCACGACCGCAGCGGCGCTCGCCGTGTTGATGGCGGAGGATGGCATGCAGCCCCTGTTCGACAAGGCTCTTGGCGAGGCTCGCAGACGGGCCGAAGAACTCGGTAGCTGAGGTTTGCCATGACGGATGAAATCACCTACGGCGACTTCGAAAAGGTCGATATCCGCAGCGGCACGATCGTCGAAGTGCTGCCTTTTCCGGAAGCCCGCAAGCCGGCCTGGAAGCTGAGGATCGATTTCGGGTCGGACATCGGCGTCAAGACGTCCTCGGCGCAGATCACCGTGCACTACCAGCCGGAAGAGCTTCTCGGCCGGCAGGTTCTGGCGGTCGTCAACTTTCCGCCCCGTCAGATCGGCCCGGTCCGGTCCGAAGTGCTGACGCTCGGCTTCGAGGACGAGAGCGGCGCAATCGTACTTGCCGCCATCGAGCGGCCGGTGCCGAACGGCCGCAAGCTCATCTAACGTCAGGCGGGCACGCGGACGGTTGCCCGCAGGCCACCCAACGGGCTGTCTGCGAGAGTAACGTTGCCGCCATGTCCGTGGGCGATGTCGCGCACGATCGACAGGCCGAGGCCGGTTCCGGATTTGTCGATGTTGCGGGCTTCGTCGAGCCGGAAGAACGGCTTGAAGACGTTTTCGCGTGCGTCCTCGGGGATGCCCGGTCCATTGTCGTCGAAGATCAGGGTCAGCCAGCGGGCGGTGTGGCGCGCCTCGACATGGAGGCGGTCGGCATAGCGTTCGCTGTTGCCGGCAAGGTTGTCGACAAGCCGGGAGAAGGCATTGGGACGGACCGCGATGGAATCGTCACCATCGATCTCGTAGGTCATCGTCTTGCCCTTGAGCTCGAAATCACCCTTGACCTTCTCCAGAAGATCGCTGAGCCGCAGCGTGCCGACGTCCTCCTCGGATTCACCCTTGGCGAAGGCGAGATATCCTTCCAGCATGTTCTGCATGGCGTCGACATCGTCGCTCATGCCCTGCAGCTCGGGCTTGTCGCCCGCCAGTGCCAATTGGAGCTTGAAGCGGGTCAGGATGGTGCGCAGGTCGTGGCTGACGCCGGACAGCATGGCGGTCCGCTGCTCGATCTGCCGTTCGATGCGTTCGCGCATCAGGATGAAGGCCGAGCCCGCAAGGCGGATCTCGTCGGCACCGCGGGGCGTGAAGTCCTGGATGCGCTGTCCCTTGCCGAAGGCTTCGGCCGCGCGCGCAAGCAGCAGGATTGGACGGATCTGGCCACGCAGGAAGAGCACGGAGATCGCCGTCAGCGCCAGTGCGGTGCCGGCCATCCAGACCAGGAAGATGTGGGTGTTCGAGGCATAGGTCTGGTTACGCCGGGTGAAGACCCGAAGGACATTGCTCTCGAGCTTGATGCGAATCTCCACCAGCCGGCTGTCGCCGACCGTGTCGATCCAGAAGGGCCGCTGGATCTGATCGCTGATCTGATCGGCCAGGATCCCGTCGAGGATCGAGAAGAAGGGCTTGCGTCGCGGCGGCGGGAGCTCGCCGCCCGGTTCGATAATGATGCTCAGGTCCAGCTGTCCGTCGGCGATCCGGGTGATGGTGCTGAAGTCTTCCGGGTTCGGAAAGGCCTCGATCATCTCGATGATGGCGGCGATGTCGCGCGTCACGCCCTCCGACAGCCGCTCCGTGACCATCCGCCAGTGGCGCTCCATGAACACCGCGGCCACGACCGTCTGCAGCAGGATCATCGGCAGGATGACGATCAGGACCGAGCGGGTGTAGAGGCGCGTCGGCAGCAGCCGCTTCAGCCGACGCCGGGAATGGCGAAGACCGGGCAGCTGGAACCGGGCGATATCGCGCTTCAAACTGTCGAACAGTGCCATTGCCCTGCCGCTCCTGTTCGTCGTCCGGCTACCGTCAATCGATACTCAGCCGGTAGCCTATGCCCCGCACGGTCTGCAGATAGATCGGATTGGCGGGGTCGTCTTCTATCTTACGCCGCAGACGATTGATCTGCACGTCGATTGTCCGCTCGCCGACCTCGGCGTCGCTGCCGATCAACTCGTGGCGCGGGATGGTATCGCCGGCCCGCAAGGCAAACAGCAACATGATTTCCTGTTCGCGGTCGGTCAGCCGGATCGTCTCCGCGGCCTTGCGCAATTCCTTGCGCAGAATGGAGAAGGTATAGGGCCCAAACATGACCTGTTCGATCTTCGGCGCATCCGGCGTGGCATTGCGCCTCAGGATGTTGTTGATCCGCAGCACCAGTTCTCGCGGATCGAAGGGCTTGGACAGATAGTCGTCGGCGCCTGCCTCCAACCCGGCAATACGGGATTCGGCTTCGGCTTTCGCGGTCAGCAGGATCACCGGCGTGGTCTTGTCGCGGTAGAGAGATTCCGTGAGCGACAGCCCCGATTCACCCGGCATCATGACATCGAGGATGATCAGGTCGAACTGCACGCCGACCAGCTTCCTGCGCGCATCGGCAGCGTCGGCTGCGACAGTCACGCGGAAGCCCTGCTCGGTGAGGTATCGGCTCAGGAGTTCGCGGATACGGGTGTCGTCATCGACGACAAGGAGGTGGGCAGCGTCATCGGACAATAGCAGGGTCATCACTCCAACTCGCTTTCAACGGCCGGGAGGTTGGGGTCGCGGCCCCGCATTTCCCGCAGGAAGGTCGCTACGGCCGCACGGCCTTCCGGGGGCAGGGCCTGCATCGCCCGGGTTATCCGGCGTGACTGCGGCTCCGACAGGGCCAGGGCCAGTTCGCGACCGGCCAGTGTCGGGTAGAGCCGCCGCTGCCGTCTGTCCTTGGCGCCGGCCATCTGTCGAATATAGCCCATTTCGATCAGTTGTTTGAGAACGCGCGCCAGGCTTTGCTTGGTGATCTTCAGGATGTCGAGCAGATCCGTTACCATCATGCCGGGGTGGCGGGAGACGAAATAGACCACCCGGTGGTGGGCGCGACCCATCTCTATCGTCGACAGAATGGCGTCAGGGTCCGATACGAAGTCGCGATAGGCAAAGAACAGCAGTTCGATCGTCTCGAAATCGATCTGCGCCTCATCGACTGCCGGCATGGCCGGCGGAATTTTCTTCACTGCTCTTGCTGCCGGTGCGCCTGACACACCCTGTCCTTTCCACCTGAGCCCTCTGTAGGGGGCTCCTGCCGTGATCCGTCGCAACCGATAAAGCGCGAACGGCAGCAACAATCAACCGCAATCGTCAGTGGGACGGGTCGTCGGGTGGGGATGGAGCCGCTGTTGCGGCTCCATCGGTTTTTCAGTCGTAGATGTGGACGATGCGACGCGTCTGCGGATCGACGAGAACGGCCCGGTCATTCACCACGACGTAGTCGTAGTCGTAATCGGGGACTTCCTGGATGACGATGCCGGGCGGCAGCGAGGCGCCGACGACCACGTCGTTCTGGACGTAGACGGCTCCGGTGCGGTTCTGCTCGATGTAGGTGTTGACGATCTCCGGGGGCTCCACGACGATGACGTCTTCAACGGGGCCGAGAAGCATGTCGCCCGGGGCGGGCGAGGCAGTCGGCGCGGCTACGGTTGTCTCATAAGTGACGACCGGCACGTCGTACTGGGTGCGGTACTCCTCGACCACCACCGGAGCGCCGTCGCGCTCGATCGTCAGGTATTCCGCAAACACCCAACCGCGCATGCCGTTCACATCGATACGGCACCAGCTGCTGCCGGCGATGCAGCCGTCCATCACGGCGGCGCTGCCGCGGGTCGCAAGGCCGACCTCGGGGTAGTCGTCGCCCGGTCCGGACCGAACGACGATGTCGGATGCGGTGACTGTGCTCATCTGCGCCTGGGCGGGGAGGGCGGCGGCCGCAACGGCGGCACCCGCCAGCAAAGCTTTAAGGACATGGATCATTTGT
>JBKBXP010000247.1:0-4945 GCA_046314035.1 Pseudorhizobium sp.
CTCACCCCACAAACGCCCTCTCAATCACGAATTCGGCGGGCTTGTTGTTGGCGCCCTCGGTGAGGCCGGCGGCTTCGAGCAGCGCCTTGGTGTCCTTCAGCATGGCGGTGGAGCCGCAGATCATGGCGCGGTCGGTCACGGGATCGAGCGGCGATAGGCCCAGATCGGTGTAGAGCTTGCCGCTCTCCATCAGGTCGGTGATGCGGCCCTGGAAGGGATAGTCCTCGCGGGTGGCGGTCGGATAGTGCTTCAGCTTGGTGCCGACGATCTCGGCCAGGAACTCGTGGTCGCGGATCTCGGCCATCAGGTCGAAGCCGTATTTCAGCTCGGCGATTTCGCGGCAGGTGTGGGTGAGGATGACCTCCTCGAACTTCTCGTAGGTCTCCGGGTCGCGGATGAGGCTCGCGAAGGGCGCGATGCCGGTGCCGGTGGAAAACATGTAGAGCCGCTTGCCCGGCGTCAGCGCGTCGAGCACCAGCGTGCCGGTCGGCTTCTTGCGCATCAGCACCGTGTCGCCGGGCTTGATCTTCTGCAGGTGGGAGGTCAGCGGCCCGTCCGGCACCTTGATGGAGAAGAACTCCAGTTCCTCGTCCCAGGAGGGGCTGGCGATCGAATAGGCGCGGTAGATCGGCTTGTCGCCGACCATCAGGCCGATCATGGCAAATTCCCCGGAGCGGAAGCGGTAGCCGGCCGGCCGCGTCATGCGGAAGCGGAACAGGTGCTCGGTGTAATGCTCCACCGCCAGCACCGTCTCGGCATAGACGTTGTCGGGGATGTTGGTCGGCTTCTGGGCCAGAAATTCGTCCGTCTTGGCTGGAGCGTTCATGCGGCTTCCGTCTCGCTTAAGCTGGTGGTCTCGCAGAAGCGAAATATACCATCCGCCCCGGCTTTTGAAGGCATGCGCGAACATATGCCGCGGGCTGCCCGGAAAATATGTGCAGATGGCGCCGCTTTACCCCTCAGGAGGCGGTCGAGCGGCGGCGCCAGGCGTAGGCGGCGCCCTCGCCGTCTGGACGAACCTCCGTCCGGGCGGCCGGCTGGTAGTGCTCGTCGATCCCCGGCAGGCGCTGTTCGGCAAGCCGCTTCAGCGCCGTGGCATTGGTGACGGAAAAGCTGTCGATGCCGGTGCGCAGCATCAGCGGCACCTGGTCGATCAGCACGTCGCCGACGGCGCGCAGCTCTTGTCTGTAGCCGAGCCGCTCGCGCAGCAGCGTCGCATGGGAGAAGGCGCGGCCGTCGCTGAAGGCCGGGAAGTCCACCGCGACGATCGCCAGGCGGTCGAGATAGGGCTCCAGCCGCCGCACGTCGTCGCCGGATTTGACCAGCACGCCAAGCCCGGTGTCGTTGCTGGCGTCCGCCGTCTCGATCAGCGCCTCGAGCGTCAGGAGCGGCTTCTCGTCGCCCGCCGCCTTGCGCTCCTCGGTCTCGACCACCCAGGGATCGCCCTCGACGAAGCCGGTCTCTCGCCAGATCTTTGTCACTGCACCCGCCTCCGTCATGCCGCTTCCACCGTCGAGCCGTAGAGCGCGTCCTTGAACGGCTGCGGCCCGACGCGGCGGTAGGCTTCCAGGAAGATCTCATCCTTCGAGAGCCGCAGGCCGAGGTAGGTGTCGACGATCTTTTCCACCGCGTCGGTCACCCGCTCCGGCTCGAAGCCGCGGCCGATGATCTCGCCGATCGAGGTGTGCTCGTCGCCGGAGCCGCCGAGCGTGATCTGGTAGAGCTCGGCGCCCTTCTTCTCGACGCCGAGCAGGCCGATGTGGCCGACGTGGTGGTGGCCGCAGGCGTTGATGCAGCCGGAGATCTTGATCTTCAGCTCGCCGATCTCCGCCTGCCGGTCGGGATCGCCGAAGCGGGTGGAGATCTCCTGCGCCACCGGGATCGAGCGGGCGTTCGCCAGCGCGCAGTAGTCCAGCCCGGGACAGGCGATGATGTCGGTGATCAGCCCGGCGTTCGCCGTCGCCAGCCCCTGGGCGACCAGCGCCCGGTAGACCGGCTCGAGGTCTGCCAGCGCCACATGCGGCAGGATGACGTTCTGCTCGTGGCTGATGCGGATCTCGTCGAAGGCATATTCCTCGGCGATCTCGGCGATGGCATCCATCTGGCTGTCGCTGGCGTCGCCCGGAATGCCGCCGATGGGTTTTAGCGACACCGTCACCATTCCGTAGTCGGGATGCTTGTGGGGCTGGACGTTCTGGTCCACCCAGCGGGCGAAATTGTCGTCCTGCTTCTTCCAGCCGGCAAGCTGCGCCCAGCCTTCCGGCCGCTCCGGCAGCGGCGGCGGGGCGAAATAGCGGGTGATCGCCGCAATGTCGGCCTGCGGCAGCGTCAGCTCGGTGCCCTTCAGGTGGGAGAACTCGTCCTCGACCTGGCGGGTCAGCTCCTCGACGCCCGTCTCGTGGACGAGGATCTTGATGCGCGCCTTGTACTTGTTGTCGCGCCGTCCGTGGAGGTTGTAGACCCGCATGATCGCGGTCGTATAGGTCAAAAGGTCCTCTTCCGGCAGGAAGTCGCGGATCTTCTTGGCGATCAGCGGCGTACGGCCCTGCCCGCCGCCGACGTAGACGGCAAAGCCGATCCGACCATCGGCGTCCTTCTTGAGGTGCAGGCCGATGTCGTGAACCTGGATGGCGGCGCGGTCGCGCTCGGCACCGGTGACGGCGATCTTGAACTTGCGCGGCAGGAACGAGAACTCCGGGTGGACGGAGGACCACTGCCGCAGGATCTCCGCATAGGGCCGCGGATCGGCCGCCTCGTCGGCGGCAGCGCCGGCGAAATGGTCGGCGGTAACATTGCGGATGCAGTTGCCGGACGTCTGCAGGGCATGCATCTCGACGCTGGCGAGTTCCGAGAGGATCGCGGGCGTGTCCGAGAGCGCCGGCCAGTTGTACTGGATGTTCTGGCGCGTGGTGAAATGCCCGTAGCCGCGGTCGTATTTCCGGGCGATGTGGGCGAGCATGCGCATCTGCCGGCCGTTCAGCGTGCCGTAGGGAATGGCGACGCGCAGCATGTAGGCGTGCAGCTGCAGGTAGACGCCGTTCATCAGGCGCAGCGGCTTGAAGGCGTCCTCGGCGAGTTCGCCGGAGAGGCGGCGCTCCACCTGGTCGCGGAACTGCTCGACGCGGCTGGAGACAAAGGCGTGGTCGAATTCGTCGTAGCGGTACATGATGTCCTCAGACTGCGATGAAGGCTGCGTCGGCCGGGCTGTAGCCGGCGGCGTATTCCATGGTGGGGCCGGCGGCGCGGATGCGCTCGCGCAGGCGGGTCGGCCAGAGCTTGCCGTCGACCTCGGTCACGTCGATGACATTGACGTCGACGACAAGGTTGCCGGCGAAATCCCGCTTGCCGATGGCGGCCAGCGCGGCTTCGGCCTCGGCGTGACGCGCCACCAGCGCGTCCTGCAGGTTCTCCGTCCACTGGCCGTTGGCATCGAGCCAGACGGCAATGCCGTCGCTCAGCCGGTTGGCGGTCAGCACCTTGTCTGTCATCGTTGGTTTTCCACTTCCTGGCGCGCCAAGGATGTCCGGACGGACAAAGGCGCTGACTTGTCGAAATTGGCGCCGGCGACGGCCTCGCCGATGATCACCATCACCGGCCCTGTCAGATCGTCGCGAGTCTGAAGGTCAGGCAGCTGGCGCAGCACGCCGTGAAAGAGGCGGCGGTCGGCGCGGCTGGCGTTTTCGACCACGGCGACGGTAGTGTCGGGCGAAAGTCCGGCGTCCATCAGCCGGCCGGCGACGGAGGCGGCAACCGTGCGACCCATGTAGACGGCAACCGTGGCGCCGGAGATGGCAAGGCTTGCCCAGTCGGGCAGCACGTCGCCGGTCAGGTCGTGGCCAGTGGTGAAGATCAGCGAGGAGGCCACCCCGCGCAGCGTCAGCGGCAGCTCGAAATCGGCCGCGGCAGCAAAGGCGGAGGTGATGCCGGGCACGATCTCATAGGTGATGCCGGCCTCGCGCAGCGCTGCCATCTCCTCGGCAGCGCGGCCGTAGACGAGCGGATCGCCGGATTTGAGGCGCACCACCCGCTTGCCCTCGCTGCCCAGCCGCACCAGCAGCCGGTTGATCTCGTCCTGGGATTTGGAATGACAGTTCTTGCGCTTGCCGACGGACAGACGCTCGGCATCGCGGCGGCCCATGTCGACGATCGCCTGCGGCACAAGCGCGTCGAAGACGATGACGTCGGCCTCCATCAGCACACGCTGGGCGCGCAGCGTCAGCAGGTCCTCGGCACCGGGACCGGCACCGACCAGCCAGACATGGCCTTCGACGCGGCCGGAGCCGGAGAGAAGGACTTCAGCTTCATCGCGGGCCGCAGCAATATCGCCGGCATCGACGCGGTCGGCGACGGTGCCGGTGAAGAAACGGCGCCAGAAGACGCGGCGCGAGACGCCCTTCGGAATGCGCTGCTCCACCGCATCGCGGTAGTCGACGGCCAGCGACGCCAGGCGGCCGAGCGAGGGCGACAGCATCTGGTCGACTCGGGCGCGGATCATCTGTCCCAGGACGGGGCCTGCACCTTCCGTGCCGATGGCCACCGCCACCGGAGCGCGGTTGACGAGCGCCGGCGTCAGGAAGTCGCAGTACTCCGGCTGATCGACCGCATTGGCCGGGATTTTTGCCGCCCGGGCGGCTCTGACGATCGCCTGATCCTGCCGTTCGTCGCCGGTGGCGGCAAAGACGAGCGTCACGCCGGCCAGCTGGCCGAGGCAAAAGCCCGCCCTGACGGTTTCGACATCGTGGGTCGTCAGATAGGCCAGATAATCGGTCTCCGGATCGGCTGCATAGGCGACAATCCGTGCGTCGGTGTTGCGCAGCAGCCGGACCTTGGCATAGGCCTCGTCGCCGTCGCCGAAGACGGCGACGGTCCTGCCGCTGACGCGGAAGAATGCTGGAAACACGGTCAAAAGGTTGCTGGACATGCGGCCTTCCCAATTCTGAACTGC
>JBKBXP010000248.1:0-4936 GCA_046314035.1 Pseudorhizobium sp.
AGCCTGTCCCTTTTGGGGCAGGCTTTTTGTTGGGGGAAGATATGCGCGCACCGCAATCGATGAAGGGGCTGGAGGAACTTGGCCGGGTCAGGCTGTCGGAGAACTTCTTCTTCCGCGATTTCCTGTTTTCCGAGATTGCCGCCGTCCACGGCATTGCCAATGTCCCGGATGATCCCGATCTCGCGATCGAGGCCGGGCGGCGGCTTTGCGGGGAATTGCTGGAGCCTCTGCAGGCGACATTCGGTCGCCTTCACCTGCGCTCCGGGTATCGGGCGGCAGCGGTCAACGCGTTCGGAAATAGCAAGGGACTGAACTGCGCGACGAATGCAGTCTCCGCCGCGGACCATATCTGGGACAGGCTCGACGCCGACGGCTGCATGGGCGCCACGGCCTGCATCGTCGTGCCGTGGCTGATCGACCGGCACCCGGGGGAGGGCGGCTGGCAGGCGATGGCCTGGTGGATCCACGACCACCTGCCCTATGCCTCGCTCTGCTTCTTCCCCAGGCTCTGGGCCTTCAACATCCAGTGGCACGAACGGCCCGTGCGCCGGATCATGAGCTACGCGCAGCCACGTGGCGTGCTGACGAAGCTGGGCATGGCGAACCACGAAGGCGATCACTCGCCGCTGTACCAAGGATTTCCGGCGCTGGCCGGGCGCTGAAGGCTAGAGCTTCAGCTTCTCCTTCAACGCATCGATGCGTTTTGAGGCTTCGGCCTTGGACAGATCCTCGGCGAATGCGTCCGGCTCATGCGCCTGCTCCGACAGCGTCTTCAGATAGGACCCTTGAGCGCCTGTCATGGGCTCGCCGCCGCTCACCCAGTCTTCCGGATCCTTTTCCGTGTTCGACTGCGGATCGGCATCTGTCTTGGGATTGTGTTGATCAGTCATGGGAACCTCGCTCTTCCGTTCACTAAACGTTCCGTCCGCCATTCCGTTCCCGCCGAGGCGGGACGCAGCAGCCGGAATGCGTTCAGGCGGAGCCGCGCTGCGGCTTCTCGATCTCTTCCTTCACCTCACGCTCCAGCTGTTCGCGTGGAGCGTCCGACGCTTCCCTGCCGGAAGAAACCACCGGCGAATCGTCGAAGTCGGCAACCCCGCCGCTGTCGTCGGGGATGCCGGCGCCCGTCTGGGCGATGGTGTCGTTGCGCGGCCGGTCGTTCATGCCGGTGGTGATCTTCTTGTCGTCGTCCATGATCTGCCTCCTGTTACGGAGACAGAACCAGCGGCGCCGCCGTTTGTGCCAGCGGCGCCTCGAAAAGCATGATGCGCTATCGGTTGGTCATCGCGGCGACGGCGTCGGAATAGCGCTTTCCGGAGAACTTCTCCGGGGCCAGAAGCTCGCCCAGCGTGGTGATTTCCTCCGGCGTCAGGGCAATCTCGGTGGCGGCAATATTCTGCTCCAGATGCGGGATCTTGCGCGCGCCGGGAATGGGCACGATGAAATCGCCACGATGCAGCACCCAGGCGAGCGCCAGCTGCGCCGCCGTCACGCCCTTCTCCTGCGCCATCTCCTCCAGCAGTTTCACGAGCGAGGCATTGGTGGCCATGTTCTCGGCGGAGAAGCGCGGCAGCGTCGTGCGGAAATCGTCGGCGCCGAAATCCTCCGGCTTCTGCACCTTGCCGGTGAGGAAGCCGCGTCCGAGCGGCGAGAACGGCACGAAGCCGATGCCGAGCTCGCGGCAGGTGTCGAGGATCTCGCCTTCGGGGTCACGCGTCCACAGCGAGTATTCGCTCTGCAGGGCCGACACCGGATGCACCGCATGGGCCCGGCGCAGCGTCGCGGCACTGGCTTCCGAAAGACCGATCGCCCGAACTTTGCCCTCCTTCACGAGATCGGCAAGCGCACCGACCGTCTCCTCGATCGGCACGTCCGGATCGACCCGGTGCTGGTAGAAGAGATCGATGACGTCGACGCCGAGCCGCTTCAGCGACGCTTCCGCCACCGCGCGGACATGCTCCGGACGGCTGTCGGTGCCGGAGGGGCGGGCAGCCTTGGCCTCATCGCCAATGGTGAAGCCGAACTTCGTGGCGATCATCACCTTGTCGCGGTAGGGCTTCAGCCCCTTGCCGACGAGGATCTCGTTGGCGAAGGGGCCATAGACCTCTGCCGTGTCGAAGAAGTTGACGCCGAGCTCCACGGCGCGGTGCAGGGTGCGGATCGCGTCCGTTTCCTCCTGGCCGCCATAGCCGTGGCTCATGCCCATGCAGCCGAGGCCGATGGCGGAAACGGTGAGATGCGGGCCTAGCTGTCTGGTCTTCATGACGTTCTCCTTGCTCAGAATTCGATGCGGTAGCGGATATGGCCGTCGGTCTCGACATAGCTGTCGTAGAGCTTCCGGGCCGTCTTGTTGTCTTCGGCCGTGTGCCAGTAGAGGCGCGACCAGTTGTTCTGGCGGCAGAGTGCGACGAGGTCGTCGAGAAGCGCCCGGCCGACGCCTCTCCCGCGGGCGGCTGCATCGACGTAGAGATCCTCGAGGTAGCACTCGAGGTTGTGGATCCAGGTGCCCTCGTGGGTGAGCGACAGGCTGAAGCCCACCACCTGCCCGTCGAGCTCCGCAACCCGCATGAAGATCGCCGAACGATCGCCGATCGCCTTCTGCCAGGTGGCATCGGTAACGGCGGGGTCGAGGCCGAGCTTGTAGAAGGCAAGGTAGTCTGCCCAGAGCTCGCGCCAGCGGGTTTCGTCCTCCGGCCGGGCGGCACGAACGGTTACGGCTGTCGTCATGCCCTATGCCCCAGCTTCGTCGAGAAGCTTCATCTGCCCCTCCGACAGCATCAGATTGCCTGCGGCGATCATCGTCTCCAGCTGCGACAGGCTGGTGGCGCTGGCGATCGGTGCGGTCAGGCCAGGTTTGCGCATCAGCCAGGCCAGCGCGATGCTGGCCGGTGCCGCATCGGTCTCGACGGCGATCTCGTCGAGCGCCGCAAGGATGCGATAGCCCTTGTCGTTCAGATAGTCACCGACCCGATAGCCGCGCGAGGAACCCTCGGTGTCTTCCTTCTTCCGGTATTTTCCCGTGAGGAAGCCGGCGGCGAGAGCATAGTAGCTGATCACACCGATCTCCTCGCGGATGCAGAGGTCCGCCAGCGGCCCCTCGAACTTGTTGCGCGTGTAGAGATTGTATTCCGGCTGCACCACGTCATAGCGCGGGAGGCCATCGCGAGCGGCGACGTCGAGACTTTCCTGGAGCTGCCCCGCATCGAAGTTCGAGCAGCCGATCGCGCGCACCTTGCCCTCTTCCTTCAGGCGAGCAAGCGCGCCAAGCGTCTCCTCGTGGGCCACCGCATCGTCCGGCTTGTGGGAGAGGTAGAGGTCAATGTAGTCGGTGCCGAGCCGCTTCAGCGACGCCTCCACAGCCTCCATGATCCATTTGGCGGAGAGGCCGGTCTTCCGACCGTCGTTGTCGAAGCCGACCTTGGTGACGATCACGGCCTGGTCGCGGGAGACGGTGCCGCGCTTCAGCCATTTGCCGATGATGGTCTCGCTCTCGCCGCCCTCGTGGCCGTCGACCCAGGCGGAATAGACGTCTGCCGTATCGATGGTGTTGAAGCCGGCGTCGAAGAAGCGGTCGAGCAGGTCGAAGGACGTCTTCTCGTCGGCCGTCCAGCCGAACACATTGCCGCCGAAAACGATCGGCGCGACGGAAAGGCCGGTACGGCCGAGGGGACGCTGTTCCATGGGATCTCCAGACATGATGCGGCGAATGCCGATCTCCCGAATGTATGGCCTCGGCGGCATCTGTCAAAGCCTCAATGCGGGATGGAATGTTCTTCGTGCACCTCCTCCGTTGCATCGACCAATGCGCGACCATATGGTGCGGCGGCAATTCAGGTCAGGGAGAGAAGCATGTTGCGTTTTGGAATTCTGTCGACGGCGAAGATCGGCAAGGACGCGGTCGTTCCGGCAATTCAGGATGCCGAGAACTGCGTGGTGACGGCGATTGCCAGCCGCGACCTCGCCAAGGCACGCGCCATGGCGGATCGGTTCTCGGTGCCGCATGCCTTCGGCTCCTACGAGGAGATGCTCGCCTCCGACGTCATCGACGCCGTCTACATCCCGCTGCCGACAAGCCAGCATTTGGAGTGGTCGATCAAGGCGGCGGATGCCGGCAAGCACGTGCTGTCGGAAAAGCCGATTGCCCTCAAGGCCGAAGAAATCGAAACGCTGATCGCTGCCCGCGATCGCAACAAGGTGCTGATCTCGGAAGCCTTCATGGTAACCTATGCGCCGGTCTGGCTGAAGGTGCGCGAACTCCTCGCCGAGGGCGCGATCGGCCGGCTGCGCCACGTCCAGGGGGCGTTCACCTATTTCAACCGCGATGCCGCCAACATGCGCAATATCCCGGAACTGGGCGGCGGCGCGCTGCCCGATATCGGCGTCTATCCGACCATCACCACCCGCTTCGTCACCGGCCAGGAGCCGCTGCGCATCCAGGCCGTCACCGAGCGCGACCCCGATTTCGGCACCGACATCTATTCCAGCGTCAAGGCCGACTTCGGCGATTTCGAGATGAGCTTCTACATCGCCACCCAGATGGCCAACCGCCAGTCCATGGTCTTCCACGGCACCGAAGGCTTCATCGAGGTAAAGTCACCGTTCAACGCCGACCGCTGGGGCGCCGAGGAGATCGAGCTTTCCAACCAGAAGCACACCGAGTCGCAGATCTTCCGCTTCCAGGACAGCCGCCAGTACCGCCGCCAGGCGGAAGCCTTTTCGCGCGCGGTCGTCGGTGAGACGGTGGAGATCGTGTCGCTGGAGAACTCACTGAACAACCAGAAGTTCATCGACGCCATTTACCGCGCCAGCGAGCACGACGGCTGGGAAAAGGTCTAGCGTTCGCTTCGCCAGCGGCGGATCCGCCACCAGCCGAAGGCACCGAACAATCCTGCGCCAAGCCAGGAAAGTGCGAGATAAGCCAGAGGCTGGATCTGCG
>JBKBXP010000249.1:0-4906 GCA_046314035.1 Pseudorhizobium sp.
AAGGCCATTCGTCTCTCGGCCGAAGCCGAACCGGAAATCTACGCCGCCACCCGCCGTTTCGGCACCGTTCTCGAGAACGTCGTCCTCGACGAGAACCGGGTACCGGATTTCGAAGACGGATCGCTGACGGAAAACACCCGCAGCGCCTATCCGCTGCACTTCATCCCCAATGCCTCGGACACCGGCCTCGCGCCGCACCCGAAGACGATCATCATGCTGACGGCGGATGCCTTCGGCGTCATGCCGCCGATCGCCAGGCTGACGCCGGAACAGGCCATGTACCACTTCCTGTCCGGCTACACCGCCAAGGTCGCCGGCACGGAAAAGGGTGTGACCGAGCCGGAGGCGACCTTCTCCACCTGCTTCGGCGCCCCCTTCATGCCGCGCCATCCGGCGGAATACGGCAATCTCCTGCGTGACCTGATCGATCGCCACGGCGTCGACTGCTGGCTCGTCAACACCGGCTGGACCGGCGGCGCCTATGGCGTCGGGCGCCGGATGCCGATCAAGGCGACGCGCGCACTGCTGACGGCGGCGCTGACCGGTGACCTGAAGGGCGCGCAATTCCGCACCGACCCGAATTTCGGCTTCGCGGTTCCGGTCGCGGTGGACGGGGTGGATGCGTCCATTCTCGATCCCCGCTCCACCTGGTCGGACGGCAGTGCCTATGACGCGCAGGCAAAGAAGCTGGTCTCGATGTTCATCGCCAACTTCGAAAAGTTCGAGGATCACGTCGACAGCAAGGTGCGCGAGGCAGCACCGGTGCTGCTGAGCGTGGCGGAATAAACGGGCTCGATCCCGATTGCATCACTGCCGCCGGCTGGGTCAAGCCGGCGGTTTCCTTCCTCCGGCGTTTATGGGATAGAGACGGCGGAGACGAACGATGGCCAGCAATCCCCTTTACATCAACAGCCGCATCACGATCGCAGGCTGGGAACTGACGGAACAGTTCGTGCTGGCTGGCGGAGCCGGCGGGCAGAACGTCAACAAGGTCTCGACCGCCGTCCAGCTTTTCTTCGATGTTCTCAACTCCCCGTCCTTGCCCGAGCGCGTCAAGGAGAACGCGGCTCGCGTCGCCGGTCGCCGGTTGTCGAAGGACGGCGTCCTGATGATCGAGGCGAACCGGTTCCGCAGCCAGGAGCGCAACCGCGAGGACGCGCGCGAGCGGCTGAAGGAATTGATCCTCAAGGCCGCCGAGCCGCCGCCGCCGCCGCGCAGAGCCACCAGGCCGACCAAGGGTTCGGTCGAGCGCCGGCTGAAGGCGAAGTCAGGCCGTTCAGGGATCAAGAAGATGCGCGGTAAGCCGACGGGAGAATAGGATGGCCGGTCTTCCTCAAGGCGTCAGATATCTGCCCGGTCGCCTTGACCGCGCCGCGCAGGAGCATCTTCTGGAACTTGTCCGTGAGGTGGTCGCGCAAGCGCCGCTCTATGTCCCGGAGATGCCCGGCACCGGCAAGCCGATGTCCGTGCGCATGACCAACTGTGGATCTCTGGGCTGGGTGACGGACAAGGCCCGAGGCTACCGATATCAGGGCACCCACCCGGTGACCGAAAAGCCCTGGCCCCCGATCCCGCCAGCGCTGATGACGCTTTGGGAGGAGGTGGCGGGATACCCGAAGCCGCCGCAGGCCTGCCTCGTCAACTTCTACTCCGACGATGCCCGCATGGGCTTGCACCAGGACAAGGACGAGACGGATCTGGCCGCCCCGGTCCTGTCCATCTCGCTCGGCAATACCTGCCTCTTCCGCGTTGGCGGCACCCACAGGAAGGATCCTACCGGCTCGTTTCGGCTGCAGAGCGGCGATGTCGTCGTGCTCGATGGAGAGGGCCGGTTGTGCTTCCATGGCGTCGACCGGATCTACCCGACGACCTCGACGCTGCTGAAGAACGGTGGCAGGATCAACCTGACACTAAGACGGGTGGATTGAGACCTGTCGCTTATCCCGCCGGTTAGAGCTTCCTGAGTGCCACGGTCTCGACGAGATGGTTGGAGCCCTTGCGCAGGATCAGGTCTGCCCGCGGGCGGGTCGGCATGATGTTCTGCCGCAGGTTCTTCAGGTTGATGTTTTCCCACAATCCCTCGGCGATGGCCCGCGCCGCGTCTTCGCCGATGGTGGCGTAGCGGTTGAAGAAGGAGTTCGGGTCCCGGAAAGCGGTCTGGCGCAGCCTCATGAAGCGCTCCACGTACCAGCTGTGGATCAGCGCCTCGTCGGCATCGATGTAGATCGAGAAATCGAAGAAATCCGAGACGATCGGCACGATCTTGCCGTCTGCCGGTAGATCGCGCGATTGAAGGACATTTATGCCTTCGAAGATCAGGATGTCGGGTCGATCGACGACCGTATACTCATCCGGGAGCACGTCGTAGGTGAGGTGCGAATAGCGCGGCGCCCGGACGTTCGGCTCGCCGGCCTTGATCGCCGAGAGGAAGCGCAGCAGCGCGCCGATGTCGTAGCTCTCGGGAAAGCCCTTCCGCTCCATCAGGTCTTCGCGCCGCAGGACCGAGTTGGAGTAGAGGAAGCCGTCGGTGGTGATGAGATCGACCTTCGGGCTCGAGGGCCAGCGGGCCAGAAGCTCCTGCAGGATGCGGGCGGTGGTCGACTTGCCGACGGCCACCGAACCGGCAATGCCGATGACGAAGGGGGTCTTCGCCACATCCGACATGCTCAGAAAGCGGTTGCGCTGCTGGAACAGCAGCTGGGAGGCTTCGACATGCGCCGACAAGAGCCGTGACAGGGAGAGGTAGATCCGCCGCACCTCCGTCAGGTCGATCGGATCGTCGAGGGAGCGCAGCCGCGCCACCTCGTCCGCCGTCAGCGTCATCGGAGTGTCTGCGCGAAACCGGGCCCACTGCTCCGAGGTGAACTGGTGATACGGCGAGTAATTGGCGCTGGACAGCTGGTCCTGGCCTTCAAGGGTTTGCGTTGCCACGGTCATGACTGCCGGCTTGCCTTTTCCTGCAGACCGGATTGCACCGTCCGCCGCTGGAGTTCATCCATCACATCCTGCAGCGGAATGCCGGCAATATTCAATACGACCATCAGGTGATAGAGGAGGTCGGCGCTTTCGCAGACCAAGTCGGCAGGTTCCTGCGAAACGGCAGCGATGACCGTTTCCACCGCTTCCTCGCCAAGCTTCTTGGCGGCTTTCGTCTGTCCTGCGGCCACGAGTTTCGCCGTCCAGGAGTGGTCCGGAGAGGCCTGCGCCCGGGTCGCGACGATCTGTTCCAGATCGGCCAAGGAGAAACCGCTCATATCATGCCTCCGGCGGCGTCAGTGAAGCCGCATCGCGATACCGTGGTCGGCCATATAACGCTTGGCCTCCTCCACGGTATAGGTGCCGAAGTGGAAAATCGAGGCGGCCAGAACGGCCGTGGCATGACCATCCCGGATGCCTGCCACGAGGTCGTCCAGCGTGCCGACGCCGCCGGAGGCAACCACCGGCACGCGCACGGTGTCGGCAATCGTCCGCGTCAGGGCAAGATCGTAGCCGCTCTTGGTGCCATCACGGTCCATGGACGTCACCAGCAGTTCGCCGGCGCCCTTGTCCACCACCGTTGCCGCAAATTCCACGGCGTCGATGCCGGTCGGCTGGCGGCCACCATGGGTGAAGATCTCCCAGCGGTCCGTTTCGCCGGCGCCCGAGACCTTCTTCGCGTCGATCGAGACGACGATGCACTGGTTGCCGAACTTGTCGGCGGCCTCGGCCACGAAGTCCAGGTTCTTCACCGCAGCCGAATTGATCGACACCTTGTCGGCGCCAGCGAGCAGCAGCTTGCGGATGTCGGCCACGGCGCGCACGCCGCCGCCGACGGTCAGCGGCATGAAGCAGTGATCGGCGGTGCGGGCGACGACGTCGAAGATCGTGTCGCGGTTGTCGGAGGAGGCGGTGATGTCGAGGAAGCAGAGTTCGTCGGCACCGGCCGCATCATAGGCCTTCGCGGCCTCGACAGGATCGCCGGCATCGATCAGGTCGACGAAGTTGACGCCCTTGACGACGCGGCCGTCCTTGACGTCGAGGCAGGGGATAACGCGGGCCTTGAGGCTCATGCGGCCACTCCCTTCCGGGACGCAATCAACGCCAGCGCTTCGGCGGGATCGATGCGGCCGTCGTAAAGCGCGCGTCCGGAGATGGCGCCTTCAAGCCGTGCAGCATCGGGCTCCAGCATTCGCCGGACGTCGTCCATAGAGGCGAGGCCGCCGGACGCAATGACCGGGATCGAGACGGCGTCCGCCAGCTCCAGCGTCGCGTCCCAGTTGATGCCGGCAAGGATGCCGTCGCGGTCGATGTCGGTGTAGATGATCGCTGAGACGCCGGCGCCCTCGAACTTCCTTGCAAGCTCGATCACGCCGAGCTCTGAGGCTTCCGCCCAGCCCTCGACGGCGACCTTGCCGCCCTTGGCGTCGATCCCGACGGCGATCTTGCCGGGAAACTGCCTGCAGGCCTCGATCACCAGCGCCGGATCGCGCACGGCGACGGTGCCGAGAATAACGCGGGCAAGCCCGCGCGACAGCCAGTTCTCGATGTGTTCGAGCGTGCGGATTCCGCCGCCGAGCTGTACCGGGTTTTTCGTCGCCTTCAGGATGGCGTCGACGGCGGCGCCATTGACGCTCTCACCGGCGAAGGCACCGTTCAAGTCCACCACATGCAGCCACTCGAAACCCTGGTCCTGGAAGGCCTCCGCCTGGGCGGCGGGATCGGCGTTGTAGACGGTGGCCTGGTCCATGTCGCCGAGCTTGAGGCGCACGCACTGGCCGTCCTTGAGGTCGATGGCGGGGAAGAGGATCATGCTTTAAGGCTTCCAGCGCAGGAAATTGGCGATCAAGGCGAGACCGAGTGTCTGGCTCTTTTCCGGGTGGAATTGAGAGCCTGCCATGTTGTCCCGTCCGACGAAGGCGGTCATCGG
>JBKBXP010000250.1:0-4888 GCA_046314035.1 Pseudorhizobium sp.
CAAGGCCCCATCGCCATGAGCAGTAAAGCTGCCACGCTGGTTGAGCGTATAATAACCAGGCTGAAGGACGTCATTGATCCGGAACTGGGCCGCGATGTCGTCAGCCTGGGCTTGATCTACGAGGTGGAGGCGACCGATGCAGGTGTCGTGCACATCAGCATGACCACGACGACCATCGGCTGCCCTGCGACCGGCTTTCTCGTTGGCGCGGTTCGCTTTGCCACCGCGTCCATCATGGACGTGAAACACGTCGAGGTGCACCTCACCTACGAGCCGCGATGGACACCGGAGATGGTGTCTGTCTGAGGCCTCGCCAGTTACAGGCTGAGCACCAGAGTGAGGACCGTCCCACAAGCGGCTTCCATGCATTTGTCGATACGGTGCCTGCGCCGTTAGCGCTCAAACGATCTTTCGTCGGACCATGGCCAGCATCGGGCCGTATTCCATCAGATAGAGGCCGAAGGCGGTCAACCAGGCGAGACCGGAGGCGGCATAGAGAGTTTGAGCATGATCCGGCAGGAGATCTGCCGCCGGTCGCAGCAAGGCAGCGAACACAATTGCCGTATAAATGACGGTCGTGACGCGCGTAGCAGTCAAGACCCGGCCTGTGTGCCCACGCGTCGCTCGCGTCATTACCGCCAGCATCATCGAAGCAATGGTCCCGACAGTCAGCACATGCAGGGCGGCCATCGGCGACAGGAGCCCGAGGGCTGCTACGGCGATGCCGAGGAAACCGAGCGGCACAAAGAGATATGCTATGTGTAGGATCGTTATCAGGTGCTCCGACAGCGTCGTCCACCCCCGCCAGCGTATCAACCGCACCAAGTGGAACAGAAAAGCTGCTGTCGCCAGCGTCGCCACGACAGGTCCGTCGGAAAGCAGAACCCAGGCTGCCAGTGCTGCGATTCCCGCCGAGATAGCGATGGTATCGATCAGCCCGTACGAGGCGGGAAAATCGGCCCGTCCCTTCTTGTTGATCCAGTTGCGCGTGAAGCTTGGAATGATCCTTCCGCCGACGATGGTCACCAGAATGACATAGGCCGAGACCGCCAGTTTGATTGCCAAATCCGGGTGCCCGCCCGACACGACCTGTAAATGAAACAGGACATTTCCCAGGGATAGTGCAGCGAGACCCAGAACCACCTTCAGGTCTTTCCACTTGCGCCCGGCGATTACCTCCCGCACACAAATGACCAGGAGGACGGGCAGGAAGAGACTATCGACCACGGCAGCGAACTTGATCCCGATCAAGCCGGGAAGGAGGAAAACCAATCGCCCCGCCAGCCAAACACAAAATAGAAAGAACAGCGGCCAGCCGGAAACCGGCAGCCGTCCCGTCCAATTCGGAACCGCCGTCAGTAAAAAGCCGGCCAGCACGGCCGATGAGTATCCAAACAGCATTTCATGGGCATGCCAATGTGCCGGTCCATAGTCGATGGCAACCGCTATCGCTCCACCAAGACTCAACAGCCAGAGCAGCATAGCAACCACGGCCCAGATTCCCGCGGCCAGGAAGAAGGGTCGAAAGCCATAGGAGAACAGCACCGGAGAGGTCTGCGACAGGCCCCGCGGGATACCGCCCTTCTTCGCACGACGCAGAGTGTCAAAAGTCATAATCCAGATCCTTCTAGTTAACCTTCGTCTAGACCAGACTCCTTTGGTTCTCTTTGCCATTTCGCAAGCAGAAATCGCTTGAACTGATTGTTCCGGATCAAAGATCTTTTTCTAAGTCCAAGTAGCTTCATCATCAGAGAGACGGAGAAGGCTCCGCCGCTCAGTCTAGGAGAAAGACGATGAGCCAATTCAATTTGACCAGACGCTCGATGTTGGCCGGCGCTGCCATTGCCGGCGCACTTGGTCCGCTCGTGACCGCATCGTTCGCAAACGCGAATGAAGAAGTGGCCCCAGCCACTATTGCTACGGATCTTTCGGCACTCCATCGGGTGAAGGTTGATCTCGTCAAACCGCCGTTCGTCCACGTTCACACGCAGAAGGCCGACGGCGCGCCGAAGATCGTGGAGTTCACCTTGACCATCAAGGAGCAGAAGATGGTGCTCGATGATCAAGGTACGGAGGTCCATGCCATGACCTTCAACGGCTCTGTCCCGGGTCCGCTGATGGTCGTGCACCAGAACGACTATGTCGAGCTCACACTCATCAATCCCGAAACCAACGAGCTTCAACACAACATCGACTTCCACTCGGCCACCGGTGCCCTCGGTGGTGGAGCGCTCACCATTGTTAATCCGGGCGAGAGAGTGGTCCTGCGCTTCAAGGCAACCAAGGCCGGCGTCTTCGTCTACCATTGCGCGCCTCCCGGGATGGTTCCCTGGCACGTCACCTCCGGCATGAACGGCGCCATCATGGTCCTACCGCGCGAGGGTCTGACCGACGGCCACGGTAAAGAGCTGGTTTATGACAAGGTTTACTATGTCGGCGAACAGGATTTTTACATTCCACGCGACGAAGCAGGGAATTTCAAGACGTATGAGAGCCTCGGTGACTCCTACGATGACATGCTGAAGGTGATGCGCACGTTGACGCCGAGCCACATCGTATTCAACGGTGCAGTTGGCGCGCTGACAGGCGATAACGCCTTGACAGCTGCGGTTGGGGAAAGGGTGCTGATCGTCCATTCGCAGGCGAACCGAGACACTCGCCCGCACCTGATCGGCGGTCATGGCGATTACGTCTGGGCTACCGGAAAGTTCCGAAACCCGCCGGATGTGGATCAGGAGACCTGGTTCATCCCAGGGGGCACGGCTGGCGCAGCTTTCTACACCTTCGAACAGCCCGGCATCTACGCCTATGTCAACCATAACCTGATTGAGGCTTTTGAACTGGGGGCCGCGGCCCACTTCAAAGTCACCGGTGAGTGGAACAACGACCTGATGACGGCCGTCGTTTCGCCGACCGGCAGCTGACGTCTCACCCTCGGATGCGCGGACTGCGGTTCGCGCATCCGGTTCCTTAATAGCATAGTCGAGACCTGTAACAGGTTCGCCCGAGGAGGCGATCATGTCCGCCGCCGATCATCAATTGGCATCCTCGTTTGTTCAAACCGCTCTCCCCCTTGCACTGGCGTCGGCTTTACTGATCGCCATTGCGCAGCAAGTCGGCATGTTTGGAACAGGGCCCAGCACCGCAACATTCTATGAGCCGCAAGTGGCGGTCATTGCGCCACGCACCTTCCAGTATAGAGCGGATGGGGAGTTTTACCGCGACATCCATCCCGTCGATGCACCGTTAAAGACTGTGACAAAGAGAGCGCCTCTCATCATCATGAAATACCAGGTCACTATGTCCGAATATGGCGCATGCGTTCTGGACGGCATCTGCGTACCCGCCGCGGCGACGGCCCCACCCAATGCGAACTTGCCGGTCACGGGCGTGAGCTACGATGATGCGATAATCTACGCCCGCTGGCTCTCGGAAAAAACCGGTGCCTACTGGACGCTGCCGTCTGATCTAAATTTAGCATACGCTGCGGGGACGCTTTTTCCCGACGATGCCTCCGGACTTGATCCCACCAACACGAACCCGGCCCTGAAATGGATCGCGGACTATGAGCGGGAGGCCGCGTCGCGATCTAGGCGCAACCCTGCTCCGAAGCCCGTCGGCAGCTTTGGTGAGAATGAGTATGGTCTGACAGACTTCGCCGGCAATGTCTGGGAATGGACCAGTACTTGCCATCGTCGTGTCAGCCTCTATGACAACGGCACGCAACGTTCCGTAGAAACAATCTGCGGCGTCAATGTTGCGGTTGGACCGCATCGTTCCCCGACCAGCACGTTTATCCGCGACCCAAAAGGCGGTGGTTGTTCTGTCGGCGCACCGCCCGATAACCTCGGTTTCCGCCTGGTCAAGTCCGGTAAGTGGTACGATCCTCTCCTCAACGCGTTACGTAACAACGGTCTTCGTGCATAACACGATGCCGCAGGAGTCAATGGCCTCTTTCAGCGGCGGCCTGCGTGCTATAACCTGCGCCCAGCCAACTGGGGAAGACACAGATTGAAGATCGACAAGCGTACGGTCAGCAAGTTCGCGCTATTTGAGAACATGAGCGACGACAGCCTTGAGAAACTCCTGACGCACTCGCTCTCGCGGCGCGTCCCGCCCGGCGAGGCAGTCTTCGAACAAGGCGCAATGGCAACGCATTTCTTCTTCCTCCTCCACGGCAGGCTCAAGGTGACGCAGGTTACCGCGGGCGGACAGCAGATCATTGTGCGCGTCGTTCATCCTGGAGACCTGTTCGGGTTCGCCAGGGCCCTGCAGCGTTCAGACTACCCAGGCACAGCAACCGCAGCGGTTGACAGTGTGGCGCTCAGCTGGCCCACGCAAATGTGGCCCGATCTCATTGATCATCATCCCAAGCTGGCCGTCTCTGCAATGCAGACGATCGGTCAACGCCTCGAAGAGGCACATACCCGCATCCGCGAAATGTCGACCGAGGAGGTCGAAAGACGCGTAGCACATGCAGTGTTACGCCTGGCGAAACAGGCGGGCAAGGCGGAAGCAAACGGCATCCGAATCGATTTCCCGATCACACGCCAGGACATCGCTGAAATGACTGGTACAACTCTTCACACCGTCTCCCGGATTTTGAGCGCCTGGGAAGGGAGAGGCATCGTCGAAGGCGGCAGACAGAAGCTACTCGTCCGCGACCTTCAAGCACTGTCAGTGGTCGCAGAAACCCAGAAAGAATAGATCACTGTCGATCTGATTTGTGGAATCGCAAAGAAGGGGCGGACGGGCAAGCTATTATGTCTTTCAACAGAGCCAGCAAGGCCTGTCTGAAGGAGCATGACAATGAAGATAGTGAATCGCGCTTTCGTTGCAGCCGCAATCCTGCTGGGAGCATGCACCGCCGCCACTGCCGCTGATTTCG
>JBKBXP010000251.1:0-4833 GCA_046314035.1 Pseudorhizobium sp.
ACCTCTCGGAGGTCGGCCTTCCCACGCGGATGGCGGACATTGACGGGGGCCTGCCTCCGACCCAGATGTTGATGGAGGCGATTGCGCAGGACAAGAAAGTGAAGGGTGGCCAGCTCACCTTCATTCTCACGCGCGGCATCGGCCAATCTTTCGTTGCGGACGACGTACCGACGTCGGAAGTTATCAGTTTCCTTGAGGACATGCGTTAGGGTTCATTGTGGAAGTATTTCTATCAGTCATTGCCGAATACTGGCTGACGCTCGTCTCCATTTTGCTGCTGATCATCGCATCGGGCTTCTTTTCCGGATCCGAGACGGCCCTGACGGCGGCGTCTCCGGGACGCATGCACACGCTGGAAAGCAACGGCGATCACAGGGCGGGCATCGTGGGTGCGCTCATCAAGCGCCGCGACCGCCTGATCGGTGCGCTGCTGATCGGCAACAATGCCGTCAACATTCTGGCCTCCTCGCTCACCACAAGCCTGTTCCTCGCGCTCTTCGGCGATTCCGGCGTCGCCATCGCCACCCTGTCGATGACGGCACTGCTTGTCATCTTCTCCGAAGTTCTTCCCAAGAGCTGGGCAATTTCGGCGCCCGATCGATTTGCCATGTTCGTGGCACCGTTCGTTCGCCTCTATGTGGTGGTCGTCGGACCGCTCTCCAGCGGCGTCAACGCCATCGTCCGCGGCATTCTGGCCGTCTTCGGGATCAACCTCTCGCGAGAAGCGTCGATGCTATCGGCGCACGAGGAGTTGCGCAGTGCGCTTGACCACCTTCACCGCGAGGGCGGCTTCAAGAAGGCCGACCGCGACCGTATGGGCGGCCTTCTGGACCTCGAGGAGCTCGAGGTTTCCGACGTCATGAAGCACCGGACCGTCATGCGTGCGGTCAATGCCGACGATCCGCCAGAGGTCGCCGTCCGGGCAGTGCTTGAGAGCCCGTTCACGCGGATGCCGCTGTGGCGCAATTCCACGGAAAACATCATCGGCGTGGTGCATGCGAAGGATCTGCTGCGGGCGCTTGCCGAGCCTCACGTCGAGCCCGAGAACCTCGATATCGTCAAGATTGCCCAGAAGCCCTGGTTCGTCCCCGACAGCACCACGCTGAAGGATCAGCTGAACGCCTTCCTGCGGCGCAAGGTGCATTTCGCGGTCGTGGTCGACGAGTATGGCGAGGTACAGGGCATCGTGACGCTGGAGGACATCCTGGAAGAGATCGTCGGCGACATCGCCGACGAGCACGACCTGGAAATCCAGGGCGTCCGGCAGGAGGCCGACGGCTCCATCATCGTCGATGGCTCCGTGCCGATTCGCGATCTCAACCGGGCCCTCGACTGGAACCTTCCCGACGACGAGGCAACGACGATCGCAGGATTGGTCATCCACGAATCGAAGCTCATCCCGCAGGAGCGGCAGGCCTTCACCTTCTACGGCAAGCGCTTCATCGTCATGAAGCGGGAGAAAAACCGCATTACGCGGCTGCGTATCCGGCCAGCCGATTCGACTGACGTACCGGCAGAATAGTTGCTACCAGCGGGTCGCCTCGCCTGGTGCCGCGGCCTCGACCGCGAGCGCGTGCAATCCTGCATCGAGCTCGGGCTTCAGCAATTCGTTGACCGCCCTGTGCCGTTCCAGACGGCTCATCGTGGAAAATTTTTCCGAAACGATCCGGACCCGCATGTGGGTTTCGCCAGTTCCGTCAAAGCTTTGCTGGTGGCCGGCGTGGTGGTGGCTCTCGTTGATAACCTCGAGGCGCTCGGGGGAGAGCCCCTCCTGGAGCAGGGTCTCGATGCGGGATTTGACGGACATGAGCAGCCTCTGCGGATCAGGAAAGGGTGCTCCAGAGAGCAGCAAGAAAGGGTTTTGTCAATTCTTGTTCGTCCTCTTCGCGCACCCCATAATGAGGTCAAATGAAACTGGATTCCAAATACTTCGATCGCATTCGGACGCGCCGGAAAACAAAGCAGGAAACGGCCGCCGAGGCGCCGACCTGTCAATGGGACGGGTGCGACCGCCCGGGCGCACATCGGGCGCCGGTCGGCCGCAATGCCGAAGGGCAGTTCTTCCTCTTCTGCTTCGAGCACGTGAAGGACTACAACAAGGGCTACAACTACTTCTCGGGCCTGTCCGACAGCGAAATCGCGCGCTACCAGAAGGAAGCAATCACAGGCCATCGTCCCACCTGGGCCGTCGGGGTCAACACGGGTGCAAAGCATGCATCAATGCATTCGACGATCCGGTCGGGGCCCGGAGGGCCCAGCCAAAAGATCAAGGATCCGTTCGGCTTCGTCGCTTCGAGCCGAAGCGCTGGTCCGCGGATGGAGCCGCAGGCGCGCAAGCTGAAGACGCTGGAGGCCAAGGCCTTCGATACCATGGGACTTGGCGCCAGGGCGACCTCGGCAGAGATCAAGAGCCGGTACAAGGAACTGGTGAAGATGCACCATCCGGACGCCAACGGCGGCGATCGCGGCTCGGAGGAACGTTTTCGAGAGGTGATCCAAGCATATCAGTTGTTGAAGCAAGCAGGTTTCTGCTAAGCGATAAATCAGTTGAAAGAGGACTGACGGCGGGCGGTGGCTCGCGCCTTGGAGAGATAATGAGCAAGATCGATCTTGATATTTCAAACCTTCCCGACACCACTGTTTCAGTCCGTGAGGTCTTCGGCATCGACTCCGACATCCGGGTCCCCGCCTATAGTCATGGCGACCCTTATGTCCCGGACCTCGATCCCGACTATCTGTTTGACCGCGACACGACGCTCGCCATCCTGGCCGGTTTCTCTCATAACCGTCGTGTGATGGTGTCCGGCTTTCACGGCACCGGCAAGTCGACGCATATCGAGCAGGTCGCCGCTCGCCTGAACTGGCCCTGCGTGCGCATCAACCTCGACAGCCACGTCAGCCGTATCGATCTCGTCGGCAAGGACGCGATCGTGCTGAAGGACGGCAAGCAGATCACCGAATTCAAGGACGGCATCCTGCCTTGGGCCTACCAGCACAATGTCGCGCTGGTGTTCGATGAATACGACGCCGGCCGGCCCGACGTGATGTTCGTCATCCAGCGCGTGCTGGAATCCTCGGGACGCCTGACGCTCCTCGATCAGAGCCGCGTCATTCGGCCGCACCCGGCCTTCCGCCTGTTTGCGACCGCCAACACCGTCGGCCTCGGCGACACCACCGGCCTCTACCACGGCACGCAGCAGATCAACCAGGCGCAGATGGACCGTTGGTCGATCGTCACCACGCTGAACTACCTGCCGCACGACAAGGAAGTCGACATCGTCGTCGCCAAGGTGAAGAGCTTCGGCAAGACGGCCGAAGGCCGCGAAACCGTCTCCAAGATGGTGCGCGTTGCCGATCTCACCCGCTCGGCCTTCATGAACGGCGACCTGTCGACGCTGATGAGCCCGCGGACGGTCATCACCTGGGCGGAGAACGTGGATATCTTCGGCGACGTCGCCTTTGCCTTCCGCATCACCTTCCTCAACAAGTGCGACGAGCTTGAGCGTACGCTGGTGGCCGAACAGTACCAGCGGGCCTTCGGCGTGGAGCTGAAAGAGAGTGCGGCCAACATCGTACTCGGAGCCTGAGGTAATACTGAAGGATGGCAGGACGCGGCGATAATCTGAAGGGCAAGGCGGGCGGTCCCGTGGATGTGGAGCCGTTGCGCCGGGCGATTACCGGCTGCGTCCGCTCGATCGCCGGTGGCGGCGACGTCGAGGTCAGCTTCAGCAATGATCGCCCCGGCCTTGCCGGTGACCGGGTGCGCCTGCCGGATATCTCCAAGCGTCCGACCGCACAGGAGCTTGCGGTCACCCGCGGTCTCGGCGATTCCATGGCACTGCGGATCGCCTGCCACGACACCAGTGTCCATGCCAATCTCTCGCCGCAGGGTGCCGATGCGCGCAGCGTCTTCGATGCCGTCGAGCAGGCCCGCGTCGAATCGATCGGCGCGCTGCGGATGACCGGCATGGCGTCGAACATCGAGTCCATGAACGCGGAGAAATACGCCAAGGCGAATTTTTCCGGCATCGAGCGCCAGGAAGATGCGCCGCTCGCCGAAGCCATGGCGATGATGGTGCGCGAGAAGCTCGCTGGCACCCGGACGCCGGCCAGCGCCGGCAAGGTGCTCGACCTCTGGCGCCCCTTCATCGAAGACAAGGCCGGTCCTGCCCTCGACAATCTGAAGGGCGCACTCGAAGATCAGCAGGCCTTTGCCAAGCTCGTCCGCAACATGCTGTCGTCCATGCAGATGGCGGAGGACCTCGGAGACGATGAGTCCGAGCCCGAGGAGATGGACAACCCCAACGACGAGGAGCAGCCGCGCAGCAACGAGGCCGAGAACGAGGAAGTCGAAGAGGAGGCCGGGTCCGATGCGGCGCCGGCCGAGCAGAGCGAGGCAGCCGACGACGAGCTCGACGAAGGCGAAATGGACGGCGCCGAAATGTCCGACGACGAGATGTCGGACGAGGCAGACGACCATTCGGAAACGCCTGGCGAGACGCGCCGGCCAAACGGCCCCTTCGACGACTTCAACGACAAGGTTGACTACCACATCTTCACGCAGGAATTCGACGAGGAGGTGCACGCCGAGGAACTGTGCGACGAGGCCGAGCTCGACCGGTTGCGCGCCTTCCTGGACAAGCAGCTTGCGCACTTGCAGGGCGCGGTCGGACGACTGGCGAACCGTCTGCAGCGCCGGCTGATGGCGCAGCAGAACCGCTCCTGGGATTTCGATCTCGAGGAAGGCTATCTCGATCCGGCGCGGCTCGTCCGCCTGATCATCGACCCGATGCAGCCGCTCTCCTTCAAGCGGGAGCGGGATACACAGTTCCG
>JBKBXP010000252.1:0-4817 GCA_046314035.1 Pseudorhizobium sp.
ATTTCGTCGACGCCGAGAAGGAATGCCAGGCGCTGCTGGCAGCCGGTGCGCCCGTGCCGAATGCCAACCAGACGCTGCACAAATGCGTCTTCCCGGCCTATGATCAGTGCATCAAGGCGTCTCACGTCTTCAACCTGCTCGATGCCCGCGGCGTCATCTCCGTCACCGAACGCCAGAGCTATATCCTGCGCGTCCGCACGCTCGCCAAGGCCTGCGGCGAAGCGTTCCTGCTGACGGACGCCGGCGGCATCAACCTCGGCAAACAGGCGGCCTGACAGCCGCCGTTTGACGGCATCCGGAAAGCTTCCTAGTGTCCCGCCGGGACGCGAAGTTCTCTGGAGATTCTTGGATGTATATCCTGCTCGGCATTGTCGTATTGGTCGTTCTCTACGGCGTCTTTCTCTACAACAGCCTCGTCAAGTCGCGGCAGATGGCGGAGGAAGCCTGGTCCGGCATCGACGTGCAGCTGAAGCGCCGCGCCGACCTGATCCCCAACCTCATCGAGACCGTCAAGGGCTATGCCGCCCACGAGAAGTCGACCTTCGAGGAGGTCGTCGCGCTGCGCAACCGGGCGCAGGCGGTGCCGGCGGGCGATGTCGCCGGCCGGGCGCAGGCGGAGGGCATGCTGTCCCAGGCGCTGGGCAAGCTGTTTGCGCTCGCCGAAGCCTATCCGGACCTGAAGGCCAACCAGAACTTCCTGGAGCTGCAGACCTCGCTCGAAACCATCGAGGGCGAGATCCAGATGGCGCGCCGCTACTACAACGGTGCTGCCCGCGAGCTGAACGTCAAGGTCGAGAGCGTGCCCTCCAACATCGTCGCCAGCCAGTTCGGTTTTGCGAAGCGCGAGTATTTCGAGATCGAAGACGCAGCCGACCGCGCCGTCCCCGCCGTCCAGTTCTAGGAAGCCGCCATGCTGCTCCGTATCCTGCTGTCGTCCCTCCTCTGGTGCGGCACGCTTCTGCCGGCGGCAGCGGCGGAATACATCCGCTCCTACCATTCCGACATCCAGGTGGCGGCCGACGGCGAACTGACCGTGGCCGAGACGATCACGGTCAATGCCGAAGGCCGTGACATCCGCCGCGGCATCTTCCGCGATTTCCCGCTGACCATGGAGAATTCCGAGGGTCGCACCATCCGCGTCGATTTCGAGGTGCTCTCCGTCACCCGCGACGGGGAGCCGGAGGAATGGCGCAGCGAAAGCGTCTCCGGCGGCATTCGCATTTATTCCGGCTCAGCGGACGTCCTCCTTGAGCCGGGCGAGCATACCTATGTGATCACCTACCGGACGGACCGGCAGATCCGATACTTCGAGGACCACGACGAGCTCTACTGGAACGTCACCGGCAACGGCTGGATGTTCAGGATCGCCCAGGCATCGGCACGGGTGACGCTTCCCGACGGTGCCAGCATCACCGAAACGATCGCCTACACCGGTCCTCTCGGCGCTGCCGATACCAATGCCAGCAAGCGCAGCACCGGCAACACCGCCGTCTTCACCGCGACGCAGCCACTGGAGCCGAACGAGGGGCTGACCATTGTCGTCGGCATCCCGAAGGGCGTCATCACACCGCCCTCGGCCGAGGAGCAGCGCAGCTGGTGGTTCCGCGATAACATCAACGCCATCCTCGGCTTCGGCGGTTTGATCCTGGTCGCCCTCTACTACGCCCGCAACTGGGCTCGCGTCGGACGCGATCCGGCCCGCGGCGTCATGGTCCCGCGCTGGGATCCGCCAGACGGCATCTCGCCGGCACTCGTCAACTACATCGACAACAAGGGGTTTTCCGGCGGCGGCTGGACGGCTCTGTCGGCCAGCGCCCTCGACCTCGCCGTCAAGAGTTATGTCACCCTCGACGACCTCCAGAGCTCCATCACCATCCGCCGCACCGACAAGGCTCTCGACAAGCAGCTGCCGGTTGGCCAGGCGGTGCTCCTGAAGGAGATCGGCGGGCCAAGCGACGAGCTGGTGATCGACAAGGCGAATGGCGCCAAGGTGCAGACGGTCGGCGCCAGCTTCCGCCGCGCCATCGAGAAGGAACATCGCGACAGATACTACCGGTCCAACACCGGCTATGTGATCGTCGGCATCGTGCTGAGCCTCTTGGCGCTCGGCCTGCTGTTCGTCTTCGGCAACATCGAGCCGGACCTGCTCGTCGCCTTCATGGTGCCGGTCTTCTTCGCCGCCTTCTTCGGCAGCTTCGCCGTCAGCTTCGGCAGAAAGCTCCGCCGTGGCAGCTCGCTGGTCGCCAAGATCCTCGCCATCGTCGTGATCGGCTTCTTCGGCCTTGTGGCCCTCTCGGCCATATCCGGCATTCTCGTTGTCATCGTCGCCGATCTCTCCGGAGCCGACCATTGGCCGCTGCTCGTCTCCGTCGGCGGTATCGTGCTGATCAACGTCATCTTCCTCTTCCTGATGGGCGCGCCGACGCCGCTTGGCCGCAAGCGGATGGATGAGATCGACGGTCTGCGCACCTATCTGACGGTCGCCGAGAAGGACCGCATGAACATGGCCGGGGCGCCGCAAATGTCCCCGCGCCATTTCGAGACGCTTTTGCCCTACGCTGTCGCGCTCGGTGTAGAAAAGCCCTGGAGCGAGCACTTCGAGACGTGGCTGGCGACGGCCGCGGCCGGTGCCGCAGCCGCCAGCTATTCACCTGGCTGGTACAGCGGCCACGGCATCGGCGGTTTTGGCGGCCGCATCGGCGGATTCTCCACCGCCATGGCCTCGACCATCGCCTCCACCATTCCCGCACCCAAGGCCAGCTCCTCCTCCTCCGGCTTCTCCGGAGGCGGCGGCTTTTCCGGCGGCGGCGGCGGCGGCGGCGGTGGTGGAGGGTGGTAGCGCCTGGTACTTTTGGCGCTCTCAATGATGACTTTTGCCGATGGGCTTGCTAGAGCCTCGGCACATTCCACAATCTGTGTGAAATTCACCGCAAAGTTGATGATATGCCCGATCTGCTTCTTGAACTCCGCTCCGAGGAAATCCCGGCCCGCATGCAGCGCAAGGCGGCCGGCGACCTCAAGAAACTCGTCACCGACGCGCTGGTCGAAGCAGGTCTGACCTACGAGGGTGCGCGCGAATACTGGACGCCTCGCCGGCTGACGCTCGACGTCCGCGGGTTGAAGGCGCGCTCCGCCGACCAGCGCGAGGAGATCAAGGGTCCGTCCACCAAGGCGCCGGAGCAGGCGGTGCAGGGCTTTTTGCGCAAGGCCGGGCTTACCTCGGTCTCCGAAGCACAGGTCGTCAGCGATCCGAAGAAGGGCGATTTCTACGTCGCCGTGATCTCACGTCCCGGCCGCGCCGCCGAAGAGATCATCGCCGAGATCATGCCCGGCATCATCCGCAATTTCCCCTGGCCGCGGTCCATGCGCTGGGGCTCGGCCTCCATGCCCAAGGGCGCAAGCTTCGGCGGCATCGAGGGCAAGGGCTCCGAAAGCCTGCGCTGGGTGCGCCCGCTGCAGTCGATCGTCTGCGTCTTCGGGCCGGAGCATGACGAGACCCAGGTCATTCCCTTCGAGATCGACGGCCTGGTCGCCGGCAATGTCACCTACGGCCACCGATTTCACGCGCCCGAAGCCATCACGGTGCGCCGCTTCGACGATTATGCGGCAAGCCTGGAAAGAGCCAAGGTCTTGCTCGACGCCGAGCGCCGCAAGGATGTGATTCTGCACGACGCCCGTGACATCGCCTTCGCCAACGGCCTCGATCTGGTCGAGGACGAGGGCCTGCTCGAAGAGGTCTCGGGCCTCGTCGAATGGCCGCATGTGCTGATGGGCGCCTTCGAGGAGGAGTATCTGCAGATCCCCGCGGAGATCATCCGGCTGACGATCAAGACCAACCAGAAGTGCTTCGTGACCCGCCCCCAGGGCGCAGCCGAAGGCCTTTCCAACCGCTTCATCCTCGTCTCCAACATCGAGGCGAAGGACGGCGGCAAGGAGATCATGCACGGCAACGGCAAGGTGGTGCGTGCGCGCCTCTCCGACGCCAAGCATTTCTGGACCCGCGACCAGAGCGACCTGCCGGACCTGAAGGACCTGCAGGCCTCCGCCGACAAATTCGGCCTCGATCTGAAGAAGCCGCTCGACCAGCGCATGGCCAAGCTCGATGCATTGAACGTCACCTTCCACGCCAAGCTCGGCAGCCAGGGTGAACGCGTCGCCCGCATTCGGGCGCTGGCCGCGCAGCTGGCGCCGATCGTCGGGGCCGATGCTGCCCTAGCGGATCGCGCCGCGGTGCTTGCCAAGGCGGACCTGCGCACCGAAGCCGTCGGCGAATTCCCTGAGCTGCAGGGCCTGATGGGTCGCCGCTATGCCATGCTGCAGGACGAGGACGCCTCCGTAGCCGCCGCCATCGAGGACCACTACAAGCCGCAGGGGCCCTCCGACCGCGTGCCGGACGACAGAGTGGCGATCACCGTGGCGCTCGCTGACAAGCTCGATACGCTGGTCGGCTTCTGGGCGATCGACGAAAAGCCGACCGGCTCCAAGGACCCTTATGCGCTGCGTCGTGCAGCGCTCGGTGTGGTGCGCATGATTTTGGAGCGCAACGTTCGTCTGAACCTGCTTCCGGTGATGAATGCCGCCATGCCGGGCTCAGGCGCCACGCCGACCGTCTCCCCGATGACAGGCGAGCCTTCGGAAAAAGCGCAGGCGCTCTCCGACAACAGCTACATCAACGAGACCTTCCCGGTCGTCGACCTCTCCGGCGATGTGGCAGGCGATCTCCTCTCCTTCTTCCATGACCGCCTCAAGGTCTATTTGCGCGACCAGGGCGCCCGCCACGACATCATCGATGCCGTGCTGACCCCCGACGCCGACGA
>JBKBXP010000253.1:0-4811 GCA_046314035.1 Pseudorhizobium sp.
CGACGACTATTTCGCGCTCGTCGGTCGCGCCGGCGTCAATCCGGAAGCAGCCCGCACGATCGTACGTACCAACACCACGGTGATCGGGGCACTTGCCGTCAAGCGCGGCGAGGCCGATGCGCTGATCTGCGGCGTCGAAGGACGCTACGACCGCCATCTGCGCGACGTCAACCAGATCATCGGCAAGCGCGACGGCGTCTGCGCCTTCTCCGGCATGAGCCTCCTGATCTCCCAGCGCGGCGCGATCTTCCTGACCGATACCTTCGTGACCTACAATCCGACGGCTGCCGAGATCGCCGAGATGACGATCCTCGCCGCGGAAGCCATCCAGCGGTTCGGCATCGTTCCCAAGGCGGCGCTCGTCAGCCATTCCAACTTCGGCTCGCGCGATTCCGAAAGCGCCCGCAAGATGCGCGAGGCGCTTGCGCTGGTGCGCCAGCGGGCGCCGGACTTGGAGGTCGACGGCGAGATGCAGGGAGGCTCGGCGCTCTCCGAACCGCTGCGCAAACGGGCGATGCCCGACAGCACGCTGACCGGCGAGGCCAATCTCCTGGTGTTCCCCAACCTCGACGCCGCCAGCATCTCGCTCGGCATCGTCCGCAACATGCTCGACGCGCTGCACGTCGGCCCGATCCTGCTCGGCACGGCGCTTCCCGCCCATGTCCTGTCGCCGTCGGTCACCTCGCGCGGCGTGGTCAACATGGCGGCACTTGCCGTCGTGGAGGCTTCCACCCCCTGACGCTTCCAAGTTATGATATTCTCAACGGGTGGGTCCGATGATGTCGGACCCGCAGGTCGATGCACCCGGAGACGTTCATGAACCCGCGCCTTGTTGCCGCCGCCATGCTTTTCGTGCTTCCGGGTGCTGCGGCAGCTGACCAGACGGCCATCTGCCAGTCGCTCTACCGGCGGCTCGCCTCCGTTCCGACGATCATCGGCAATACCGCGGAGGTTCGCCGCAAGGCCGATGCCCTGCGCGAGATTGACGACGAAATCCGCTATCTGCGCACTGAAATGCGCCGCACCGGCTGCGGTTCGGGCAGCATCGTCACCTATGGACGGTCAAATGACGTCTGCTTCGAGATCACCGATGCGCTGCGCCAGGCCCAGGCTGACCGCGAGACCATTCGATCGCAGCAGGGCTCCCGCTCCCTCGTGCGGCCGGACGGCGAGCGCAATGCCATCATCGCCGCCATCGAGGCCAACCAGTGCCGCGACATCGCCACCATGCCGCTTTCGGCGACTGTCGATCCGCAGACGGACACTTCGACCGTGACCGTCCCGAATGTCCCGTCGCAGTCCGGCTCAAGCATCACCACGATTTCCCCGAAGGAACAGCCAGCACCGCAGGCCGCGGCCGCACCGCCGCCGCCGCCGCCCGAAAGGCCCTATGATCCCTCCGGGAATGTCCGCAGCGTCGGCCCCACCTTCCTGCCCGACGACAGTGCGATCGATCTCGCCAACCCGGCAGCCGATGGTGCACAGTCGCGGCAGTAACGGCTAGCGGTTGCCCCAGCGATCGCGAAAGACGAGTTCCTCCAGCGGCAGGCGCTGGCGCCAGCCCTTGGCGGCCAGTTCCGGCTGCTCATAGAGTTCGCTGACATAACCGAGGCAGAGCCATGCGACGATTTCCACACGCTCAGGGATGCCCAGGAGTGCCCGCACGTCGCGGTCGTGGAAGATGCTGACCCAGCCGACACCCACACCTTCCGCCCGCGCCGCAAGCCAGAGGTTCTGGACGGCACAGACGGTGGAATAGACATCCATCCGCGGGTTGTGGGTACGCCCCAGCACGACGGGGCCGGCACGGTCCGGATCGCAGGTAACGCAGATGCTGAGCGGCGCCTTTCGGATACCCTCCAGCTTGAGGCTGCGGTAGAGCGCCTGGCGCTCGTCGTCAAACAGGGCGGCCGCCTCCTCATTGGCGCGCGCAAACGCCTCCCAGGCTCCCTGCAGGATATCGGCGTCGCGGATCAGCAGGAAGTTCCAGGGCTGCATGAAGCCGACCGAGGGTGCCGCATGGGCGGCTCCCAGCAACCGAGCGACGAGATCGTCCGGCAGAGGATCGGGCAGGAACTGGTCGCGCACGTCGCGGCGCGTCTCGATCGCCTTGTAGACGGCGGCGCGCTCGTCCGCGGAAAACTGCGAGGCAGCCCTCAGGCCCTGTGGTTCAGCAACAGGATCAGGTCGCATCGTCAATCCCTCCTCACACGGCAGGCGCGACCCGCTGGCACCTGACGTTCCACCCATGCCCCACCGCCGCCGCCGGAGCAAGCCCGTTCAGGCGGTGGGGAAGTAGCGGACATAGGCGAAGCGGTGCCCGTCGGGCGCCCAGTTCGGCGAGTTCATCGTCCCCTGCCCGCCGAAGAGCTCGAACAGCATCTCCGCATTGCCACCGTCCGTGTCCATCAGCCGGATCCGGACCGCCTGGTCGCGCGGGTGGTCGAAGACGTCACCGTCATAGGAAAGGAATACGATCTTGTCACCATGCGGTGACGGATGCGGAAACCAGTCGCCGTAGGGGCTGTCGGTGATCCGCTCGGCCTCACCGCCTTCTGCCTGCACCCGCCAGATCTGCATGTGGCCGCTGCGGCTGGAGTTGAAATAGATCCAGTGACCGTCGGCGGAATAGTCCGGGCCATCGTTGCGGCCCTCTCCGAAGGTCAGGCGCCGTTCGTCGCCACCCTCGATGCCGATGGTGTAGATGTCGAACTGGTCATCGCGGATGCCGCAGTAGGCGACGTGTCGGCCGTCTGGCGACCAACCGTGCCAGTAGGACGGCAGGTTCTGCGTCACGAGCCGTGGCGCGCCACCGGCCGCCGGCAGGATGTAGATGGCCGACTTGGAGAATTCGACCTTGTCGGAGATCGCCATCCATCTGCCGTCCGGCGAGATGCCGTGGTCGTTGTTGCAGAGGGTAGCAAACCCGGTCTCCACCGGCTCCGGCAAGGACTGCCCATCCAGCATCAGCCGATACATCCGGCCATCGCTGTTGAGCAGCAAATAACGGCCGCAGGGCGACCAGTTCGGCGCTTCGAACAGCGCCTCCGTCTGCCAGACAGTCTGGCATTCCCGCGTGCGAAGATCATAGATCTCGATGGAACTGCGTGGCATAGATCGTCTGCCTTCTTCTGCTCAGGGCCTTCCCTGCGGATAGCGGGACAGACCGTCGTCGGGCAGATCGTAAAAGTCTGGCTTGTCGTCGCAATAGATGTGATAGCCCATCTTCAGCTCGCTTGGCTGGTCGAAGGCACCGGCGAGGACAGAGATCTTGTCGCTGCCCTCCGCCTGCCAGAAAAGTGCCGATCCGCATCTGGAGCAGAAACCGCGACGGGCAGTGGCGCTGGCGCTGTACCAGGCGAGCGTCGCCTCCTCCAGAAGCCGAAATTGCTCCAGCGAAACATCGGTCGCCGCATAATAAAGTCCCGCCTGGCGCCGGCACTGCGAGCAGTGGCAGCCGATCACCTCGCGCAGTTCCCCGCGCGTCTCGAAGCGGACCGCGCCGCACAGGCAGCCCCCAAAGTTGTGCCGATCCATCATCTGCCTCCCGATCTGGTCCGGAACCAACCTAGAGCCGACGCGCCTGTCGTCAAACGCATTCGGCTGACGCTGAGCGTCAAGAAAACTGTGTCCGCGCCAACGAAAAATGGGCCGGCAAGGCCGACCCATTTCTTGTTTGCTCCAGACTGCAGCGATCAGCCGTTGACGACCATTCGCTTTTCGTCGCGGCCGCTCTTCATCCGCTCGGCGAGCAGGAAGGCCAGCTCCAGCGCCTGGTCGGCGTTGAGGCGCGGGTCGCAATGGGTGTGGTAGCGGTCCTGAAGATCGCCGGCCGAGACGGCGCGGGCGCCGCCGGTGCATTCCGTCACGTCCTTGCCGGTCATCTCGATGTGGATGCCGCCGGGATGCGTGCCTTCCGCGCGGTGGATCTGGAAGAAGCTTTCAACTTCCGACAGGATCCGGTCGAAGGGCCGGGTCTTGTAGTTGTTGAGCGTGATCGTGTTGCCGTGCATCGGATCGCAGGACCAGACGACCTTGCGGCCTTCCCGCTCGACGGCGCGGATCAGCTTCGGCAGGTGGTCGGCAACCTTGTCGTGGCCGAAGCGGCAAATCAGCGTCAGCCGGCCGGCTTCGTTGGCCGGGTTCAGCGTATCGATCAGTTGCAGCAAATCGTCCGGCTGCAGCGACGGGCCGCATTTCAGGCCGATCGGGTTCTTGATGCCGCGGCAGTATTCCACATGTGCATGGTCGAACTGGCGGGTGCGGTCGCCGATCCAGATCATGTGGCCGGAGGTGGCATACCAGTCGCCGGACGTCGAATCCACACGGGTCAGCGCCTCTTCATAACCAAGCAGCAGCGCCTCGTGGCTGGTGAAGAAATCGGTCTCGCGCAGGCTCGGGTTGTTTTCCGCGTTGATGCCGACGGCCTTCATGAAGTCCATCGTCTCGCTGATGCGGTCGGCGAGCTTCTTGTAGCGCTCGCCCTGCGGGCTATCCTTGACGAAGCCGAGCATCCACTGGTGGACGTTCTCGAGGTTGGCATAGCCACCCATGGCGAAGGCCCGCAGCAGGTTCAGCGTCGCGGCCGACTGGCGGTAGGCCATCATCTGGCGCTCGGGATTGGGAACGCGCGATTCCTCGTTGAAGTCGATGCCGTTGATGATGTCGCCGCGATAGCTCGGAAGCTCGACGTCGCCGATCACGAAGGTCGGGATGTTGGCTGCACCGCCCAGCACGATGATCTCGGTGCCGTCAGCAAGCACGAGAACCAGATTGTCGCCTTCGACCGCAAATTCGAGATTGTCGAGTTC
>JBKBXP010000254.1:0-4809 GCA_046314035.1 Pseudorhizobium sp.
GAGCCTCTGTTCGCGGCTCTCGGCGGTGGCTCCGGCGCTGGTGGTGACGTCCGAGGACGATCCGCTGCACGACGAGGTGGTCGGTTATGCCGATCGTCTTGCTGAGGCAGGGGTCAGGGTGCGCCAGCATGTCTTTCCGGCCGGCAGCGGCTGGAATGAGATCTACAACGAGGAAGGCGGCGCCTGGATGCAGGCGCTCTGCGTGCAGTTCGGCCTCTTCGTCCAGGACTTGCGTGCATGAACTATCGATTTGAAAGCATGTGGCGGCCGGGTTAGGCCGCAAGGAGACCATTGATGACATCGAAGAACCGAAGCTGGCCCCTGTGGGGCGCCGGACTGGCCCTGGCCGCCTCCGTGGCAGGCGCTGTCCTATACTATGATCTCGGTCAGTCGGCCGAGGCGACGCCCACGGCAGCCGCACCGGCCGCAGCCCCGGCCATCCCCGTGACGATCGCGGCTATCGAGCCCTTGAGTGTGACCACCTGGCAGGAATTTTCAGGACGCCTGGAGGCGGTGGACCGCGTGCAGATCCGCCCGCGGGTCGCCGGGACCATCCAGCAGGTGCATTTCCGCGAAGGCGGGCTCGTCGCGGTGGGCGACCGGCTGATCACCATCGATCCGGCACCCTATGCCGCAGCCGTTGCGCAGGCGGAAGGTCTCGCAGCCTCGGCCCGCGCGCGTCTGGACTTGGCCGAAACCGAACTGGAGCGTGGCAACGCGCTCCTGTCCCGCAAGACCATTTCGGAAAGCGAAGTGGCGCAGCGCAAGGGTGCCCAGCGTGAGGCCTTGGCTGCCCTGCAGTCGGCCGAAGCCGCTCTGAAGCTTGCCCAGCTCGATCTCGATTACACGGAGATCAAGGCGCCGATCGCCGGCCGTGTTGGGAGGCTGGAAGTCACACCCGGCAATCTCGTGGGATCCGGTGACGCGGCTCAGCCGCTGACGACGCTCGTATCGGTCGATCCGATCTATGCAAGCTTCGCCGCCGGCGAGGAGCTGGTTGCCACCATCTTGGCGGAACTGCCGGTGAAGGACGATGGCGTACGCGCCTTGGAAGATGTGCCCGTCGAGATCGCCACCCTGGCGGACGGAGCAGCCGTTCGCGGCAGGCTGCAACTGGTGGACAATGAAGTGAACGCCGCCAGCGGCACGATCCGCCTGCGGGCCGTCTTCGACAACCCGGACGGCCTCCTGATCCCCGGTCAGTTCGTCCGCGTACGCCTGGGTCAGCCGAAGCCGCAGGAGCATCTCCTGGTCAGCGAGCAGGCAGTCGGCTCGGATCAGGACAAGAAGTTCGTCTTCGTCGTCGATGACGCCAACACCGTCGTCTACCGTCAGGTGGATCTCGGTGGCGCGGTGGACGGCAAGCGCATCGTCGAAAGTGGTCTTGCTACCGGAGACCGCGTCGTCGTCAACGGCCTGCAGCGCATCCGTCCAGGTGCCGTCGTCGACCCGCAGGTCGAGGCGGAAGTCGCTCACAACTAGCAATGCCTTGGCTGGCGCGTCCTGCGCGTCAGCCACGATCCGTCCCAGCAGTCAGCCCTGTCGTGTGGTGGACGGCCGTCACGGAAACGACCTGTTCGTGCCTTGTTTTACCCTGGAGAGAGGGTTTTGAGATGAACATTTCGAGATTTTTCATCGACCGCCCGGTCTTTGCGGCCGTGCTGTCGATCCTGATCGTGGTGGCGGGTCTGATCGGCCTGCGCGCCTTGCCGATCTCCGAATATCCGGAGGTCGTGCCGCCGTCGATCGTCGTGCGCGCGGTCTATCCCGGCGCCAATCCGACCGTGATTGCCCAGACGGTGGCGACACCGCTCGAGGAACAGATCAACGGTGTCGAGGACATGCTCTACATGTCCAGCCAGGCGACCTCCGACGGCGTGCTGACCCTGACCGTCACCTTCAAGCTCGGCACCGATGCCGACAAGGCGCAGCAGCTGGTCCAGAACCGCGTCTCCCAGGCCGAACCGAGGCTTCCCGCAGAAGTCCGCGCGCTCGGTCTCACGACCGTCAAGAGCTCACCGGATTTCATCATGGTCGTCAACCTCGTCTCTTCCGACGATCGTTACGACATCACCTATCTGCGCAACTACGCCACCCTCAACGTCAAGGACCGCCTCGCCCGCATCGAAGGCGTAGGGCAGGTGCAGGTCTTCGGCGCCGGCGACTATTCGATGCGCGTCTGGATCGATCCGCAGAAGGCGGCGGAGCATTCGCTGTCTGCCAGCGACATCAGCAACTCCATCCGTGCCCAGAACGTCCAGGCCGCAGCCGGCATCATCGGCGCCTCGCCGAGCGTGCCCGGAACCGGCCTTCAGCTGAACGTCAATGCACAGGGACGGCTGGAAAGCCCGGAGGAGTTCGGCAACATCATCGTCAAGAGCGGCGAGAACGGCGAAATAACCCGCCTCCGCGACGTGGCCCGTATCGAGCTGGGTGCCGCCGACTACACGCTGCGCTCGCTGCTCGACGGCCAGCCGGCGGTCGCCGTGGCGGTCCTGCAGGCGCCCGGCTCCAACGCCATCGATATTGCCGAATCCGTCGGCCGGACCATGGACGAGCTGCAGCTCGCCATGCCGGAAGGCGTCAAATACGAGATCGTCTATGACACGACGAAATTCGTCCGCGCTTCCATCGAGAAGGTCGTCGAGACGCTTCTGGAAGCGATCGCCCTCGTCGTCCTGGTGGTCATCCTCTTCCTGCAGACCTGGCGCGCCTCGATCATCCCGCTGATCGCCGTCCCGGTCTCGATCATCGGCACCTTTGCGGTGATGTATGCCTTCGGCTTCTCGATCAACGCGCTGACCCTGTTCGGGCTGGTGCTGGCCATCGGCATCGTCGTGGACGACGCGATCGTCGTCGTCGAAAACGTCGAGCGCAACATCGAGAACGGCCTCTCGCCGCGCGAAGCCACCTACAAGGCCATGCGCGAAGTCTCGGGCCCGATCATCGCCATTGCCCTGGTGCTCGTTGCCGTCTTCGTGCCGCTCGCCTTCATCACCGGCCTGTCGGGACAGTTCTACCGGCAGTTCGCGCTGACGATCGCCATCTCCACGGTGATCTCGGCGATCAACTCGCTGACGCTCTCCCCGGCGCTGGCAGCCCTTCTCCTGAAGGATCACCATGCCCCGAAGGATTGGCTGACGCGGGGCATGGACCGCCTCTTCGGCTGGTTCTTCCGCGGCTTCAACCGCGCCTTCGGCGCCGCCTCCAACGGCTATGGCCGCACGGTCGGCGGTCTGATGTCGCGCAAGAGCCTGGTGATGTTCGTCTACCTGGCGCTCGTCGGCGCCACCTATGCCATGTTCTCGGCCGTTCCGGGCGGCTTCGTGCCGGCGCAGGACAAGCAGTATCTGATCGGCTTTGCCCAGCTTCCCGACGGCGCGACGCTTGACCGGACCGAGGATGTCATCCGCAAGATGAGCGACATCGCCCTGGAACAACCCGGCGTCGCCCATGCCATCGCCTTCCCGGGTCTGTCGATCAACGGCTTCACGATCGGCTCCAATGCCGGCATCGTCTTTGCCGTGCTCGACGACTTCGAGGAACGCAAGACGCCGGAGCTTTCCGGCGGCGCCATCGCCATGGCCTTGAACCAGAAGTATTCCGGCATCCAGGAAGCCTTCATCGCCATGTTCCCGCCGCCGCCCGTCAACGGACTCGGCTCGACGGGCGGCTTCAAGCTGCAGCTCGAGGACCGCGCCGGCTACGGCGCTCAGGCGCTTGACGAAGCCACCAAGGCGGTCATCGCCAAGGCCTATCAGACCCCGGAACTGGCCGGCATCTTCTCGAGCTACCAGATCAATGTGCCGCAGCTCTACGCCGACGTCGATCGCGCCAAGGCCGAGCAGCTGGGCGTCGCCGTCACCGATGTCTTCGACACGCTGCAGATCTACCTCGGTTCGCTCTACGTCAACGACTTCAACGCCTTCGGCCGTACCTACAGCGTCCGTGTCCAGGCGGACGCGAACTTCCGGGCCGAGGCGCAGGACATCGGCGAGCTGAAGGTCCGTTCGCGCTCCGGCGAGATGATCCCGCTCTCGGCTCTTCTCAAGGTCGACGAGACCACGGGCCCGGAGCGGGCAACCCGCTACAACGGCTTCCTCTCCGCCGACATCAACGGCGGTCCGGCGCCTGGCTATTCCTCCGGCCAGGCCCAGGCCGCCATCGAGCAGATCGTCCGCGAGACGGTGCCGCAGGGGATCGATTTCGAATGGACGGATCTCACCTACCAGGAGATCCTGGCCGGCAACTCCAGCCTTGTGGTCTTCCCGCTGGCGCTGCTGCTCGTCTATCTCGTGCTGGCGGCCCAGTATGAAAGCCTGACGCTGCCCATTGCCATCATCATGATCGTGCCCATGGGCGTGCTGGCGGCGCTGACGGGCGTCTGGCTGACGGGAGGCGACAACAACATCTTCACCCAGATCGGCCTCGTCGTCCTTGTCGGGCTCTCGGCGAAGAACGCGATCCTGATCGTCGAATTCGCCCGCGAACTCGAATTGGAGGGAAGGACGCCCTTCGAAGCGGCGGTCGCATCGAGCCGGCTGCGCCTGCGGCCCATCCTGATGACCTCGCTCGCCTTCATCATGGGAGTCGTGCCGCTGGTGATCTCCACGGGTGCTGGCGCGGAAATGCGCTCCGCCATGGGCGTCGCCGTCTTCTCCGGCATGATCGGGGTGACCTTCTTCGGCATCTTCATGACGCCGGTCTTCTACCTGCTCGCCCGAATCCTGACCGGTAACCGTCCCCTGCGGCGATCCGGAACGGAAGAGGTCCCCGCTCTCTCTCCCGCGGAGTAGACCTCGGTGCCGT
>JBKBXP010000255.1:0-4759 GCA_046314035.1 Pseudorhizobium sp.
TTCCACTGTATTTCCCAGCAGGAGCCCGCATGACCCGCACCATCTCCGTCGCCGGCATCCAGACCTCGTACGGCGAGGACATGCAGGCGAACATCGCCAAGACCATCGACTTCGTGCGCGAGGCGGCGGAGAAGTTCGGCTCCCAGTGCATCGTCGTCTCCATCGATGCCAAGCAGGTCAGCGCCGAGGGCGAGCCGTATCGCTTCGAGATCTTCACTCACGGCGGGCGCAACGCCACCGGCATCGACGCGGTCGAGTTTGCCCGCAAGGTTGTTGAGCTGGGAGCTGGCGAGCTGCTGGTCACCTCGATGGACCGCGACGGCACCAAGGCCGGATACAACATTCCGCTGACCCGCGCGATTGCCGATGCGGTGCCGGTGCCGGTGATCGCCTCGGGCGGCGTCGGGACGCTCGATCATCTGGTAGATGGCGTGCGCGATGGCCACGCCACCGCCGTGCTGGCCGCCTCGATCTTCCATTTCGGCACCTACACCATCGCAGAGGCCAAGGCGCATATGGCTGCCGCCGGGATACCTATGCGAATGGATACCTGATTTGCGAAAAGATCCGGTGTAAGACTTTCCCAAACGAGAAAAGACGCTGATCAGATGACCGCCTTTACCCTGGCCGACCTCGACGCCATCGTTGCCACCCGTGCGGCCAGCGAGGACGAGACGTCCTACACCCGCAAGCTGGTCGGCAAGGGCGTCGGCAAATGCGCCCAGAAACTGGGCGAGGAAGCCGTGGAAGCGGCGATTGCTGCTGTCCAGGGCGACCGCGAGGGACTGACGGGGGAAGCAGCAGACCTGCTGTACCACCTGCTCGTGGTGCTCAAGGTTTGTGATGTGCCTCTGTCCGCCGTCATGGCGGAACTGGCCTCGCGGACCGGACGCACCGGGCTTGAGGAAAAGGCATCGCGCCCGGCGGACTGATTCCTGTCGCGGGCCGTCCGCAGCATCCCCGGACCGCTGGCCCGGGACACGGCCATGAACCCGTATGATACATACGCCTGAAACCGGAACTTGCGATGGACCAGACCGCCCCCCGCGCCGACAGCATGGACCTTTCGCCCTACCGGGTCTTCACCAAGGACGAGTGGTCGCATCTGCGCGCCGACACCCCGATGACCCTCACGGCTGTCGAGGTGAACGAGCTGCGTGGTCTCAATGATCCCATCTCGATGGCGGATGTCGAAAGTGTCTATCTGCCCCTGTCGCGTCTGCTGGCCTACTACGCCGAAGCCACGCTGATCCTGCATCAGGCGACCAAGCGGTTTCTCGACGTTGAAGAGGGCAAGACGCCCTTCATCATCGGCATTGCCGGATCGGTTGCCGTCGGCAAGTCGACCACCTCGCGTATCCTGCGCGCCCTTCTCGCGCGCTGGCCTGCGAGCCCGAAGGTCGATCTGATCACCACAGACGGCTTCCTGTTTCCCAATGCGGTGCTGGAACAGGAAGGCCTGATGCAGCGAAAGGGCTTCCCGGAGAGCTTCGACCGGCCAGCGCTGCTGAAATTCCTGTCGGACATCAAGGCAGGCAAGCGAAACGTTTCGGCTCCGGTCTATTCCCACTTCTACTATGACGTGATGCCTGGACAGACCGTGACCGTCGACAAGCCGGACATCCTGATCGTCGAGGGGCTCAACGTGTTGCAAACGCGCGAACTGCCAAAGGATGGCCGCGCCGTGCCCTTCGTCTCCGACTTCTTCGATTTCTCGGTCTACATCGACGCGCCGGAGGACATACTCGAGAAGTGGTATATCGACCGCTTCATGCGCCTGCGCGAAACCGCGTTCCGTGACCCCAATTCCTATTTCCATCGCTATTCGCGCATCACGGATGACGAAGCGCTGGTCAAGGCCAAGAGCATCTGGACGAACATCAACCTCCAGAATTTGCGCGAAAACATCTTTCCGACCCGGCCACGCGCCGACCTGATCCTGACCAAGGATGCAAGCCACGGCATCGCCAAGGTCGCCCTGCGCAAGATCTGACGGCTGACCTCAACATCGATAGCAAAAGCCCCGCTGGTGTCATGCCGGCGGGGCTTTGTGTTCGAGGCGGTAAGGTTGTCAGGACGCCTGGCGGCGGACGCCGCCAAGGAAGTCGGCAACCTGCCGGCGGAGCTGGCCGGCATTCTGTTCGAGCTGCTGGGCGGCGGCGTCCACCGTGCCGGCCGTCATGCGGGTGGTTTCAGCCGCGCGCGAGACTTCCGAGATGTTGGTGGTCACTTCCATCGTGCCGCGCGAGGCTTCGGTGGCGTTGCGGGCAATCTCGGACGTTGCCGCGCCCTGCTCTTCCACGGAAGAGGCAATGGACCCTGCGATGTCGTTCATCTGGTCGATGATCTGGGTGACCGACGAGATCGCATGCGCGGCTTTTTCGGTTTCCGACTGGATCGCCGAGATCTGGCTGGAGATTTCCTCGGTCGCCTTGGAGGTCTGGTTAGCCAGCTCCTTCACTTCAGCGGCCACGACTGCGAAGCCGCGACCGGCTTCACCGGCGCGGGCAGCCTCGATGGTGGCGTTGAGCGCCAATAGGTTGGTCTGCTCGGCGATGGCCTGGATCAGGTTGACGACTTCGCCGATGCGGCCAGCAGCTTCTGACAGACCGTTCATGCGCTTGTTGGTGGAGCTGGCTTCCGAGGCGGCCTTAGAGGCGATCTGGGTCGACTGCTGCACCTGGCGGCGGATCTCGGCGACGGAGGCAGAGAGTTCCTCAGCTGCGGCGGCCACGGTCTCGACGTTGCGGGCCGCCTGTTCGGAGGACGAGGTCACGGAGCCAGTCTGACGGGTGGTCTGCTCTGCGCCACGGATCATCTCCTGCGAGGCATCTTGCAGCTTCTTCACCGACTGTTCGATGACACCCATCATTGCGGTGATCTGGCTGTCGAAATCTGCGCTCAGGCGCTGGACTTCCGACCCACGGCGGGCCGCGTCTTCCTGGCGGGCCTGCTGATCGCTTTCCAGTGCCTTGCGTGCCTGTTCGTTGCGTACGAACACTCCCATTGCAGCTGCCATCTGGCCGATCTCATCGCCGCGATCCGACCCTTCGATGGTGATATTGCTTTCCCCATCTGCAAGCCGGCGCATGTTAAGCGTCAGGCCGGAAATCGGACGGCCAATGCTGCGGATGACGGCTGTCGCCAGGATGGCGAGAAGCAGAGCGCCACCAAATGTGACGGCCATGATGAACGTTGCTTCTTTCCAGAACTGGGTTTCGACATCATCGGTGTAAACGCCGGTCCCGATCATCCAGCCCCAGGGAACAAAACCTTCCGCCCAGGACAACTTCGGTAATGGTTGATCACCGCTAGCGCGCGGCCAGAGATATCCGAACTGCCCGCCGCCCTTCTTGGCGATGTCGATCAGACCCGCAATGACCTTGACGCCATTCTGGTCAGTCATGCCGATCATGTTGGTTCCCACCAGGGAGGACTTGGCGTGGGAAATGACATTGCCGGTGTAGTCAAACACGAAGACGTAGTTGTCACCTTCGTATCGAAGTCCACCAACCGCAGCGATGGCGGCGGCCTTTGCTTCGTCCATGGTCATCTGACCGGCCTGGGCGCGATCATGATAGCCTTTGATCGTCGCCAGCGATGCTTGCGTCATGTGTTTGACGGTTTCAACGCGCTGGCCAAGCATTGATGCGCGCATCTCCAGCAGGCTTACGAGACCGACGACGACAGTCAGAAAAAACCCAGCAGCAACCGGTAGCGCGATTTTCCAGACCAGAGGCAGTCTATTGAATGACATGCGATCCTCCCAATTTCACTTGGGATTATTACGCTCTAACGATTAACGGGGAATTACGTATATACCATAGTATAATTCACAAGGTTTCTGATAAATACCGGTCTCTGAAAGATAATTCACGAACGAGCACAGAATGCGTCATAGAGGCCTGGCCGCGACCAGGTCGCGTTGTCTCGTTGACCAGCAAAGCTGTAGCCATTGCTTTCGTAGCGGAATCCGGATCCACTCGGAACGCGCGGCAACGTCACCGAGATCTGGCCGAACTCGGTCACTACGGCAACATCCCGCGTGCCGTCGAACAGAACCTGAAGGTCAATCCCGGCCGTGCAGAGATAGTTGACAGGGTCGACACCGCCGACCGGGGCAGGCGGAAGCGGGCCAGTTGGCAGAGGCGCCGGAAGGGTGGTGGCTGTACTGGCACCACCGGACGCGCGGTTGCCGATCACGACATCCTGACGCGGTGCGCGGCTGACGTAGAGGCCAAGGCATTGGCCGCCGGCATTTGTGACCAGCCACGCGTTGGACAGAATGGACTCCTGGTCCAGCACCTGTCCCGGAAGCAGCCTTGCATAGAAGCGCTGGCCACCGGAATAGTCGATCCAGGAAACGTCGACCGATTCCGAGCGCGCGTTGCGGAACACCATGCGTCCACGGAAACCACCGTCCAGCGAGCGGACAGATCCATACTCCGCGCAGGACAGTTCGCCTGCTCCTGCGAGGGCCGGATCCTGGCTCTCCACAACGATCTTTTGCGGCTCGGCGCAGGTTGCCGTGAAGAGCCGGACGGGTTGCGCACTTCCCTTCAGTGAGATCGCCTCGGTCTGGCCATCGATGATGACTTCCAGCTGCGACTTGCGCGCCATGGCGTCCCACAGCGGATCGGTGAGGCTCACGGTAAACTCGGGCCAGCTGCCGGCGCCATTGCCGGGCGTGGTCCCGACCGCGTCATAAGTGGCATAAAACTCTTCCGCCCGGATCGCGACCGGTACCGTGCTGCCGGGC
>JBKBXP010000256.1:0-4743 GCA_046314035.1 Pseudorhizobium sp.
CCGGAAGCGATGACCGCCTGTCGTCGTTTCGCCTTCTATCAGGTGATGACCGTCTTCCCGGCAGAAATGCGGGATGTCGATGCCGGCGAGCGGATCGCTCGTCTCGACGACCAATTCCTCGCCCGGCTTCATCGCATCCAGGCGCTTGCGTGTCTTGAGAACGGGAAGGGGGCATTTCAGCCCCCTCAAATCATAGATACCAGCCGTATCGGAGGTCATTCCGACGACCAGAACTTCCACATGGGCCGCTTTTCAGCGGTGCTGACAGGTGGCGCGGCATAGGCCAGCGGATTGGGTGCCGGGATGGGGACGGTGGTGGTCGTCGAGGCGTCGGCCGTAGCAGTGGGGCTTTCCGCCTGCGGCAGACGGTCCTGCCTCATCCGTTCGGCAACCGTCTCCGGGCGCGCGGAAGTGGAAGCAAGTACCGGTGTCGTCGGCGTGCTCTGGGGACCCGTACGCTTTGCCATCAGAGCTTCGAATTCCTGCCGCTTCAAAAGCTTGCCGGCTTCCAGCGACGTGCCGGTCGGCGCGTAGGCGAGATCGCGACCCTTGCGCTTTTCGGCCACCACAGCCTTGCGCTCGGCTTCCGTCGGCTCGTACCAGACCATGCCGTCCAGCTTCTTCATCGCCTTGTCGTAGGCAACTTCGTAGGTCTGCTGGTAGGACGACAGGGCGACATTGAGTGCCGGCGGCGTCGCCATCGGCGGGCAGGACGCTGCAGCGTTGCTGATCGTGCCCTGGACCTGCTGGTTGAAGACGTATTTCTTCTCACAGATATTGACCTCGGGCGGACGCTTGGTCACTTCGAAATGGTCGTAGCCGACCTTCAGCATGTTCCAGAAATCCATGTGCTCGCTGTCGCGATGGCGGGCCATGTTCTCGGCCGTCATCCGGAAAGGGAAGGCCTGCAGCTGGACCGCCGTCTGGCCACCCTTGAAGGCGTCCCGAGCGAAGGCATAGATTTCAAGCACCTGCGCGTCCGTCATCGAATAGCAGCCGGACGACGAGCAGGCGCCATGGATCATCAGGTTGGAGCCGGTGCGGCCCTGGGCCTGATCGAAGCGGTTGGGGAAACCGGTGTTGATTGCGAGGTAATATTTGGAATTCGGGTTCAGGTGCGCCGGCGTCAGATTGTAGAAGCCTTCCGGCGCCTGACGGTCGCCTTCCTTGATCTTCGGTCCGAGCTTCCCGGACCAGGCGCAGATGGAATAGCTGGCGATCACGTCGAAGCGATTGTCGGCCTTGGCCTTCCAGACTTCGAGAACGCCCTCTTCCTTGAAGATGCGCACCATGATCGGAGAGTTGCGGGGCATGTTCTTCTTCTGCATCTCGCTGACGATGCGAGACGGAAGGGGCTGCTCTACCTTGTTCTTGACGTGCGACAGGTCAACGGAATCGAGAGTGTCGTTGCAGCCTGCCAATGCAGTCGCGAGGAACAGGGCGATGGCAATGTTTTTCAGGCTTATCGGCATGAACACCACGCAATTTCGGACGGCGAGTAATCGGCACAAGAACCGGAATAATGAAGCGGTAATCTTTATAACTTCTTAAACGCTGGCGCCGGTCTGTCCAGCAAAACCCTCATCCGCCCCTCAAATTCAAGACAACGTGGTATTGGGGCGATTTGAAGGCGAGGCGCCGATCAGAGGTTGCGGCCGATCCGCAGGAATTTCTGGCGCCGGTCGTTGCGCACTTCATCTCCCGACATCTGGCCGAGCTCTTCGAGAGCAGATGCGATGACATCACCGGTACTGTCGATGACCATCTCCGGATCACGATGCGCACCGCCGTTCGGTTCCGGGATGATGGCGTCGATGACGCCCAGGTCCTTGAGGTCGGGTGCCGTGATGCGCATGTTGGTCGCGGCTTCCTTCGCACGGGTCGAATCGCGCCACAGGATGGAGGCGGCCCCCTCGGGCGAGATCACCGAATAAATGGCGTGCTCGAGCATGTAGACGCGGTTGCCGGTGGCGATGGCGATGGCGCCGCCGGAGCCGCCTTCGCCGATGACCACGGAGACCATCGGCACCCGCAGCGAAAGGCACATCTCGGTCGAACGGGCGATGGCTTCCGCCTGGCCACGCTCTTCGGCGCCAACGCCTGGATAGGCGCCCGCCGTATCGATCAGGGTGATGACGGGAAGGCCGAAACGGTCGGCCATTTCCATGATGCGGACGGCCTTGCGATAGCCTTCCGGGCGCGGGCTGCCGAAATTGTGCTTCAGGCGGCTCTTGGTGTCATGGCCCTTTTCCTGGCCGATCACCGCCACGGGCTGGCCGCGGAAACGCCCAAGCCCGGCCTGGATCGCTGCATCCTCGCCGAAGTTGCGGTCTCCTGCGAGCGGTGTGAAATCGGTGAACAGCTGTGCTGCGTAGTTCATGAAATGTGGACGCTGCGGATGGCGCGCGACCTGCGTCTTTTGCCAGGCGTTCAGCTTGCCATAGATCTCGTCCATGGCCTCGCGAACGCGCACTTCCAGGCGCGCGATCTCGTCGGACGTGTCGATGCTTTCGTCTTCGGCGGCGATCTTCTTGAGCTCGTGGATTTTTGCCTCGAGGTCTGAGATGGGCTTTTCGAAGTCGAGATATGTCTGCATGAGATCCGTGTTCCGATCAATCTAGCCAGGCCGGCGGGCCCTCTATTCCCGGTTTTTCGCCAGTTTTGCAAGAGGGTGATGCATTTGTACCAATTGGCGCAGTCTCTCTTCCAGGACATGAGTGTAGATCTGTGTGGTGGAAATGTCCGAATGTCCAAGCAGTTCCTGCACCACGCGAAGGTCGGCGCCGTTCTGCAGAAGATGGCTTGCGAAGGCGTGCCGCATCACGTGGGGGGAGATGGTCGAGGTCTTCAGGCCGGCACGTGCGGCAAGTGCCTTCAGGTCGCGCCCGAAGACCTGTCGCGGCAGGTAACCATCCTTGCCGGCGGATGGAAATAGCCAAAGATTGTCGTCGGCGTCGGTCACTTCGCTGCGCCTCGCCTCGCCGTAGCGGCGCAGGATCTCGATCGCCGAGCGCGACAGCGGCACGAGCCTTTCCTTGTTGCCCTTGCCCTTGACGATCAGGAAGCGGCCCTCCTGGTCGAGGACGCGGGCTGGGAGAGAGACGAGCTCGCTGACGCGCATGCCGGTGGCATAGAGAAGCTCCAGAAGCGCCAGCATCCGCAGGCGTGCGAACTGCCCCGCCGAAGGGTCGCCGGCTTCGAGCGTCGCGCGTTCCAGGAGGCGCGTCACATCCGCCTCGCTCATGATCTTCGGCAGGGACCTGGCTTTTGCGGGACTGTCGAGAACGGCGGTCGGGTCGTCGCCGCGCAGGCCCTCGGCATAGAGGAACTTGTAGAACTGCCGCATCGCCGACAGCCGGCGCGCCTGGGAGCTCGGCGCAAAGCCGCTTTTGCCGAGGTGGGATAGATAGCTGCGCAGGTCGCTGCTGGAGGCCGCGATCGTCTGCGTTCCTTGCGATGCCATGAAGCCGAAGAGGTCTTCGAGATCGCGCTCATAGGAGACGAGCGTATTGTCGGCGGCCCCGCGCTCCGCGCTCATCATCTCCAGGAAGGCCTCGATATGGGCTCGGGTCAGGTCGGCCACGCGGACCTCACTCCTGCGGCGCCGGGTTCAGTCGCTCCGACGGAACGCGAACCGTGACGTCGCGTTCGCGCGGCTCGACCAGGAAGACCAGCGCCAGCATGCTCCCGTAGATGATCCCGGCAATCACCGTGATGATGAACAGGAAACGGAAAAGGGTGGGCATCGGTTGATTTTTCCTTCGCGAATCCTGCTGGAGCCAGCGTCAACTATATTCGAAATGCCTGCTGGATGCGCAAGCAGCCGTCAAGCGCGGACTTTGCGCCGCTCACGACTTGACGCTGGGGGTCCATTTGTCGATACCCTTTCGGAAATGGATCATGGACGATGAATAACCTTCTCATGCCCGTTGCGGTACCCTCCCTGGCCGATCAGGCGCGTGCGGCGCTCGGCCGGCGCAACCTGGTTTTTGTCGGGCTCATGGGCGCCGGGAAGTCGGTGATCGGTCGCATGGTTGCCCAGGCGCTGTCCATTCCCTTCGTGGATACCGATGCGGAGATCGAACGGGTGTCGCGGATGACGATCGCAGAACTGTTCTCGGCCTATGGCGAAGTGGAGTTCCGCTCGCTTGAGACGCGGGTTCTCTCCCGGCTGCTGGAAGGTGGTCCCCGGGTCATATCGACGGGCGGCGGCGCGTTCATCAACGAGAACACCCGCCAAGTGATCAAGGAGGGAGGCATTTCAGTCTGGCTGAAGGCCGATCTGGACGTGCTTTGGGAGCGCGTCAACAAGCGGGATCATCGCCCATTGCTGAAGACCGCAAACCCGAAGGCGACGCTGGAAAACCTGATGAACCAGCGCTACCCGATTTATGCCGAGGCGGATCTGACCGTACCGTCCGGCAATGTGCGCAAAGAGGCGATGGTGACCAATGTCCTGTCGGCGCTGGCTGGTCCCGCAGAGAAAGGTGACGCGCAGTGAACGCTCCTTCGTCCAGAGCCGGCGAGCGGCTGGTTCATGTGCCGCTCGGAGACCGGGCCTACGACATTCTGATCGGGCCTGGCCTGATTGCCCGGGCCGGCGGCGAGATCAGCACCAGGCTGAACGGTCGGCGCGTGGCGATCGTGACCGACGAGAATGTCGAGCCGCTTTACCTGGAGCAGCTCATGGACAGCCTGCAGACGGACGGCATCGAAGCTGTTTCGCTGGCGCTTCCAGCCGGC
>JBKBXP010000257.1:0-4738 GCA_046314035.1 Pseudorhizobium sp.
GACGGACGAGGTGATCGACGGGCCGCAGTCGGTGGTGTTCGACGAGGCGGAAAACCGGTTGCACGCGCAGAAGTCCATCCTGGCCTGGTGCTTCGGCGCCGTCTGAGCAGTCGGCTTGATTTTCGCGAAAATCGACCCCATTTATTCGCTTTCGCAAACGCTGTCCCGACAGGCGGCCCCACATCCATTGCCGACATCTTTTTCCACCGCAGCGGTTCCGCACGAGCCTGCGCCTGTGTAGAAGCTGGACTGGTCGGCGCGAAGGAGCAAACCATGACGGAAGCCACCGTTGAAATCACCGATCTGGATCTCGCCGGCGATGACAAGGTCGTCCCGTTTCAGGTCGACGGGCTGGATGTGCGCGGCCGCGCCGTGCAGCTTGGCCCGCTGCTGAACACCATTCTGGCGCGCCACGACTATCCGGCGCCGGTTGCCCGCCTGCTGGCCGAAGCCATCGTGCTGACGGCGCTTCTGGGCACCTCGCTGAAGTTCGAAGGCAAGTTCACCATCCAGACGAAGGGTGACGGACCCGTCGACCTGCTGGTCGCCGACTTCTCGAGCCCGGGCAGCCTGCGCGCCTACGCCCGCTACGACGAGGAAGTCTTGGAGGCAGCGGTTGCCGCCGGCGATACCTCGCCGGAGGACCTCCTGGGCGAAGGCGTGCTCGCCTTCACGATCGATCATGGCCGCGGTATGCATCCCTACCAGGGCATCGTGCCGCTCGACGGCTCGTCGCTGGAAGAAATCGCTGGCGTCTACTTCCGGCAGTCGGAACAGATCCCCACCAAGGTTCGTCTTGGCGTGGCGGAGCTTCTCGATCGCGATGCCGATGGCAAGCCACGCCACAACTGGCGTGCTGGCGGTATCGTCGCCCAGTTCCTGCCGCAGGCACCCGACCGCATGCGCCAGCCTGATCTTCACGGCGGCGATGGCGATGTGCGCGAGCACGATGAGAGCGACGACGACCTGTGGACGGAAGCCCGCATGATGCTCGAAACGATCGACACCGACGAACTGACCGACCCGCAGGTGCCGATTGAGCGCCTGCTGTTCCGGCTGTTCCACGAGCGTGGCGTGCGCGTCTACCAGCCGCAGGCGGTTGCCGACCAGTGCAGTTGCTCGCGCGACAAGATCAAGGGTGTTCTGGACGGTTTCAGCGCCGAGGAGATCACCGAGAGCCTGGAGGATGGCGAAGTCGCCGTCACCTGCGAATTCTGCTCCACCACCTACAAGTACCGGGCGGACGAATTCGAGGCGGCCTGAGGCGATCGCCGCCTAGTTTAGAACGCGCAGCAGGCCGGGCGAGTCCAGCGAAAAGGCGGGGATTGCAACGTCGAAGCTTTCGCCGTCGTCCGTCTCCATCCGGTAGTGCCCGAACATCACGCCGGAGGGTGTGTCGAGCGGGCAGCCGGAGGAATACTCGTAGGTGTCACCGGGGCGCAGCTTCGGCTGCTCTCCCACGACGCCCGGTCCCTCGACCTCGTCGACAAGGCCGCTCTGGTCGGTGATGTGCCAGTAGCGATGCGTCAGCCGCACCGTCAGCAGGGAATGGTTTTCGATGACGATGTGGTAGGCCCAGACGTAACGACTGTCTTCCGGGCAGGATTGCTCCTCCAGGTAATAGGTCTCCACGGCGACTTCGATATCTCGTGTGCGGGCCCGATACATGACGCGGCGCTCTCAGTGAACTGCAGTCGGTATCATACAGCTTCCCCGGCGCGTCAAGGAAACTGAAACCATCACGGGCATCCAACCGTCTGTTTTCGGAGCATTTCGAAGGTTAAGGATAACCGGAAGCGTTAATATTGCTTCCGGTTGTCCGTCCCTCAGCCCGGCACCTTCTCCAGCGCGCGCGCAAAATCTTCGAGCAGATCCCGGCTGTCCTCGATCCCGGCCGAAAGCCGCAGCGTTCCGGCCGAAATGCCGAGCTCGGCGCGCGCCTCGTCCGTCAGGTTCTTGTGCGTCGTCGTCGCCGGATGAGTGATCAGGCTCTTGGCGTCGCCGAGATTGTTGGAGATCTTCACCACCTCCAGCGCGTTCTGCAGCGCGAACGCCGCCTCCTTGCCGCCCTTCAGCTCCAGGCAGACGAGCGTCGAGCCGCCGGTCATCTGCTTGGCGATGATGTCGGCCTGCGGATGGTCCGCCCGTCCCGGATAGATCACCCGTGTGACCTTGCTCTGGTCGGCGAGGAAGTCGGCGATCTTGGCGGCACTCTCCGTCTGCTGGCGCACCCGCAGCGGCAGCGTCTCGATGCCCTTCAGAAGCGTCCAGGCGTTGAACGGCGACATCGCCGGGCCCGTATGGCGGAAATAGTCCTGCAGATGCTCCGTCACCCACTCGCTGTCGGATAGCACGACGCCGCCGAGGCAGCGGCCCTGTCCGTCGATGTGCTTGGTGGCCGAATAGACGACGATATGGGCGCCGAGTTCGAGCGGCTTCTGGAAGAGCGGCGTCGCAAAGACGTTGTCGACGACGACCTTGGCACCGATCTGATTGGCAAGCTTCGCCACGCCGGCGATGTCGATCACCTCCAGCGTCGGATTGGTCGGGCTCTCCAGGAAGAAGACCTTGGTGTTCTTCTGGATCGCCTTTTCCCAGTTCTCCAGGGAACGCCCGTCAACGAGCGTGCATTCGATGCCGTATTTCGGCGCCAGCGTCTCGACCACCCAGCGGCAGGATCCAAACAGGGCACGCGCGGCGACGATATGGTCGCCCGCCTTCAGCTGGCAAAGGATCGCGGCGGCAACGGCTGCCATACCCGACGCGGTGGCGCGGGCCTCCTCAGCACCCTCCAGCAGACACATCCGCTTTTCGAACATGTCGTTGGTCGGGCTGCCGTAGCGCGCATAGATGAAGCCCTCGCTCTCGCCCTTGAAGCGGGCCTCGGCGGCCTCGGCCGTCTCGTAGACGAAGCCCTGCGTCAGATAGATTGCTTCGGAGGTCTCGCCATATTGCGACCGCAGGGTGCCACCGTGGACGAGCTGCGTTGCGGGGCGCCAGTTCTGGGTCATGCGCTTGCACCTTTCAGACACAAAAAAACCGGCCGTGCATAAGCAGACCGGTCTCACCCCGGTCTTTTTAGCCACTTGTTTAACGTGGCTGCAAGCCGACCGGCCAAATCACCACGGGATAAATCTGCCTTACTCTCGGTCTTTGCTTGCGTCAATGGCCGCCATTTGGTTTTGTCCCGGCACGCGAGGGGACAAAGATCATGACGAGGACCACGGGCATTCTGGCGGACCGGGCCATTGCGGCGCTGTTCGAAAGCGGACGCCTCCTGTCCGAGCGGGCGCTGGACACCGACCAGGTGCAACCGGCAAGCCTCGACCTGCGGCTGGGCGCCAAGGCGTTCCGGGTGCGGGCGAGCTTCATGCCCGGCCCCAACAGCCTGGTGTCCGACAAGCTGGACAGGCTGAAGCTGCATGTCATCGATCTGTCCGAAGGCGCGGTTCTGGAAACCGGCTGCGTCTATATCGTGCCGCTGATGGAAAGCCTCGACCTGCCGGCGGCGATGTCGGCCTCCGCCAATCCGAAGAGCTCCACCGGCCGCCTCGACATCTTTACCCGCGTCATCACCGATTACGCCCAGGAGTTCGACAAGATCCCGGCCGGTTATTCCGGCCCGCTCTACCTGGAAATCAGCCCGCGCACCTTTCCGATCGTCGTGCGCCGCGGTTCGCGCCTGTCGCAGATCCGTTTCCGCACCGGCAATGCGGTGCTGAGCGAGCCCGAACTGCTGCAGCTCCATGAGGCAGAGACGCTGGTGGCGTCGCGCGAACCCAACATCAGCGGCGGCGGCATTGCCCTGTCGATCGACCTGACGGGCGACAAGGAAGGCCTGATCGGCTACCGCGGCAAGCATCACACGGCCGTCGTCGATGTCGACAAGAAGGCCCAGCACGACGTCTTCGATTTCTGGGAGCCGCTCTTCAGCCGCGGCCGCAACGAACTGGTGCTGGATCCCGACGAGTTCTACATCCTCGTCTCGCGCGAGGCGGTCCACGTGCCGCCGCTCTACGCCGCCGAGATGACGCCCTTCGATCCGTTGGTGGGGGAATTTCGGGTCCACTACGCCGGCTTCTTCGATCCGGGCTTCGGCCATGCCGCCTCCGGTGGCCGCGGCAGCCGGGCAGTCCTCGAGGTGCGCAGCCATGAGGTGCCGTTCATTCTGGAAGACGGCCAGATCGTCGGCCGCCTCGTCTACGAATACATGCAGGAGCCGCCGGAGGCGCTCTACGGCATCGGGCTCGGCTCGAACTACCAGGCCCAGGGCCTCAAGCTCTCCAAGCACTTCCGCCTCGTCTGAGAGAGGCAAGTTCGCCGTCCTGTCATCGATCGACGCTTGACAGATACGGCGAACTGGGCGAACTCTGCCCGCTGTTGCGGGTGTAGCTCAATGGTAGAGCAGCAGCTTCCCAAGCTGACGACGAGGGTTCGATTCCCTTCACCCGCTCCATCAGCGTTTTCATGGTTGCTGCTGCCCTGACGCCTCTCGGCGCGGTTTCGGCTGCTTGCCTCAGAAGACCGCGAGGTAGCGAAGCAGCGAGATGATGCCGATGATGATGACGATGACCTGGGCGATCTGCTTGGCGCGGCCGTCGATGGGCAGGCGTGCAATCAGATAGAGGACGAGGACGACGACGAGAAAAAGGGCCCTTCCAAGGACGCTCGCGCGGGCAACCGCAAGCTGGTCACGGGTGAACGCACCGATGATCCGGTGCGGATGTATCTGCGCGAG
>JBKBXP010000258.1:0-4715 GCA_046314035.1 Pseudorhizobium sp.
TCTGGTACATGCGCATCATCGGGTCCGTCTTGTTCTTTGGTGCGGGTCGGCTTCACATATTGCGGGGTTCGCCTTAACAATCGGTTTACCAAATATGGTGTCTTTATGACCGGGAACCCGGAATCATATTCGCACCATATCGAGGCGATAAACAGGCCGGCGTGCAGCAGCAGGAGAAACCGATGCCCAGGAACCCCAATCTTACGCTCGACGGGCCAGATCTTGCGGCGCTCTTGTGCAGCCGTGTCTGCCACGATGTGATCTCGCCGGTCGGCGCCATCAACAACGGCCTGGAACTCCTCGACGAGGGCGGTACGGGCGCATCGGACTCCGATGCCCTCGACCTCATCCGGACCTCGGCGCTCAATGCTGCCGTCCGCCTGAAGTTCGCTCGGCTTGCATTCGGAGCCTCCGGGTCCGTCGGCGCCTCGATCGACACGGGCGAGGCCGAGAAGGCCGCCAAGGATTTTGCGGCGGCGGAAAAGAAGACGGAAGTGACCTGGAGCGGGCCACGGGCGATCGTGGCCAAGAACCGGGTGAAGCTTCTGCTCAACCTGTTCATCGTCGCCTACGGTGGGATCCCGCGCGGCGGCTCCATGGACGTGGTGCTGGAAAATCCAGAGCATCACGCGAAGTTCACCATCACCATCAAGGGACGGATGATGCGCGTCCCCGCCAAGTTCGTCGAACTCTGCACGGGAACGTTGGAGGAATCCATCGATGCCCACACCATCCAGCCCTATTACACCGTGCTTCTGGCCGACGAATGCGGAATGGACCTCAGCTACGTTGTTTCCGAGGACAAGATCGTCTTCACCGCCGAAACCGCAGTCGCCTGAGCATCCCCCAAGCGTAACCATTCGTTAGCTGACTTGGCTCTACTCTCGATCATGCCTTTTCTCGGGACGGGGAGGCTGAGGAGCAGGGAGTGAGCTATGCAGCGTCTGATGATTGCCGACGGTTCGGATGTCGTTCGCAAGGTCGGAAAGCGCATCTTGTCCGAGATCGGCTTCCTGGTGGCTGAAGCTGGCAGTGCGGACGAGGCCATGACCCGCTGCAAGGCCGATCTGCCTGACGTGATGATCGTCGACGCCGGAATGGACGGCGCGCTGGAGCTGATCCAGGGCGTCCGTACCTTGTCGAACGGCAAGGATGTGCGGATCTTCTATTGCGTCATCGAGGCCGATCTCAAGAAGATGATGCTCGGCAAGCGCGCCGGCGCAAACGATTTCCTGTTGAAGCCATTCGACCGCAAGATCCTGACGGCCGTCTTCGGCGGATTTGCCGTCGCGCCGGCCTGAGCGCAACTCCTTCAAAGCCAGAACAACCTATCCAGAGCTGGCAGGTCCGGCAAACCATGCGTGGCGCCCGCCAATACGAAAAAAACGCCCGCGTTGGACGCGGGCGTTCGGCAGAGGGGAGTTCTTGCAGGGATCAGGCGCTTTCGGCGAAATTGCCTTCCGGTTCGCGCAGCACGTAGCCGCGGCCCCAGACGGTTTCGATGTAGTTGGCGCCGCCGGCAGCATTGGCGAGCTTCTTGCGCAGCTTGCAGATGAAGACGTCGATGATCTTGAGCTCAGGCTCGTCCATCCCGCCGTAGAGGTGGTTGAGGAACATTTCCTTCGTCAGCGTCGTGCCCTTGCGCAGCGAGAGCAGTTCGAGCATCTGGTATTCCTTGCCCGTCAGGTGGACGCGCTGGCCGCCGACTTCCACCGTCTTGGCGTCGAGATTGACGATCAGTTCACCGGTGATGATGATCGACTGGGCATGCCCCTTGGAGCGGCGGACGATCGCGTGAATGCGAGCGACCAGTTCGTCCTTGTGGAAGGGCTTGGTCATGTAGTCGTCGGCGCCGAAGCCGAGGCCGCGAACCTTATCCTCGATACCGGCCATTCCGGACAGGATCAGGATCGGGGTCTTTACCTTGGACAGGCGAAGTGTCCGGAGAACCTCGTAACCCGACATGTCGGGAAGGTTCAGGTCGAGAAGAATGATGTCGTAATCATAAAGCTTCCCAAGATCGACACCCTCTTCGCCGAGGTCTGTCGTATAGACGTTGAAGCTTTCCGACTTCAGCATCAGCTCGATGCTCTGCGCTGTCGCGCTGTCATCTTCGATGAGTAGAACCCGCATAATTTTCCCCTTTACCGCCGCTAGGTAGTCCGTGCCCCTAGGCGTAACGGATCCAGACTGAGCCTGATTTGGAAGCTGCCACCAAATGGTTAACAAATTCTGATTCACTTAGGCAAGCTGTATCGTAATTATTAAGCATGTTGAGGCACCCATCTGATTTTCAAAGAGGATCAGCCATTGCCTGACTTAAACCACCGCGTGAGAAAAACCCGCTAAGTGATTCATGCGACTCCCACATTGTCGCGTCAAATAGGCCTTGGCATTTACCGACCCTTAAATGATCAGCCTTATTGTTAATGATGCCCGTAAACGAAAGGTTAACGCGGAGGGGTTTTGCGTTAACGCGTGCGGGTTTTTTTGGCCCGAAGTGTATCAATCGGGTTACAGCGGACAGGTGCCGCTTCCCACGGAGTATTGCGTATGAAGTCGCGTGACAGCCTAGTTCGCCTGAAAGAGTTTCAGGTCAATGAGAAACGCCGCCAGTTGCTGCAGTTGCAGATGATGATGTCCGAGTTCGAGCGCATGGCAAAGGAGCTCGAATACCAGATCGGCGTCGAGGAGAAGAAATCGGGAATCACCGACCCGAATCACTTCGCCTATCCGACCTTTGCCAAAGCAGCCCGTCAGCGGGCCGACAATCTTCAGGTCTCCATCCGCGATCTTCGCGTCCAGCAGGAGACAGCCGAACTGGCTGTCGAGGAGGCCCAGGCAGAATTCTCCAAAGCCTCTGCCCTGGAAGAGCGGGACGGAGCCATGCGCGCCCGGGCCTGACACCCCGGCAGCATGACAACGAAAAGATGCCGCAGGCTCATGGGCCATGCGGCCTTTTCGCGTTCGACCGGCCCGTCTGAGCCGTTCTAGCCGTCATCACATCCTGCCATTGCGGATGCGGGAAGACCTGGCTTCTGAGAATGGGGAAAAGCGGACGGATCTTTCATCCATCGGGACGCGCGTCTTCTACGGCGCACTAGGCCAGCGCCTGGCCGACGCCTTTTTTCGCGCAGCGCGTCAGGCACACACCCGTATGCATCGACGATGACGAGCCGCGGTAACGCCCGCGAGGCGGTGGGTTCGGTTACGCGTCCGTGCACCGCGACGGAATAGCGCCCACCCGTATTCAGTTCCTGATGGTCGATACCCACGAGCATGCCTCCGTGGTCTCATAGGCTATCGAGCCACGGGAGCTGCGTGCCAGTCTTGATACGTGCCACGTGCCAGATGAGGGGGAGGGCGGTATCGCGCTTGCTCTGGGCCGATCGGCCGGCCTCCTGGAGCGGGACTTGGGCTCTCGATCGCCAATGCCAGAAGGCGCCGCGGTGTGGTCTCCCGAGCGGCGCCTTGCGGCATGGATCAGATCGGCAGAATACCGCTAATGGCGATATTGCTGGATGCGTGTCGTGCGCAGGCCCGCGAGGCCATGGTCGTTGATGGATGACTGCCAGGAGAGGAATTCCTCCACTGTCAGCGTATAGCGTTCGCACGCTTCTTCAAGGCTCAGCAATCCGCCCCGAACGGCTGCGACCACTTCAGCCTTGCGGCGGATCACCCAGCGTCGGGTATTGGCCGGGGGCAGGTCGGCAATCGTCAGCGGACTGCCATCGGGGCCGATGACATATTTCACTCGGGGCCGTATCATTTCGGTCATGGAACTCTCTACACAAACACAAGACCACAAGGCGAAGGCTAGCGCCGCAGATTTAACATTTACCTAAATGTGGCGAAGCATTTGTTCCAAAGCTGGAAGCAGGCTCAGAAAAATGAGGAGAGAGCGGGCGAAAGCGCCGAATGTGACCCTTTCGCCGGTTATTTCCAGAATTCTTTCCTTCCTCGCCATTCGTTCCGGACGGTCAGGACCATGACTTTGATGTCGAGAACGGGGCCGGCTCGCGAATTGGATCATGATCGCAACTTCGGTTAACTACTCTGGAAGCTCCTTGGAGGTCGGATTGCCTCCTTCTAAAGTAACGACAGGCAGAGGGCTGTGCCTGCGGAGCCTAGCTGCAGCTGGGCGACCCCCTCGTGCCTGAGGGACAGCAGGTCTCCTGCCACCAGTGCTGCCAGTGTGGTGCCGGAGTGAAAGCCGGCACCCCCGGGGAGGGCCAGCAGATCCGAGGTGTCGTTGCGGCGCAGGCGCGTCGTATGCCCGCCAGACGATGTGGCTGAGACATTCAGGCAGATCTGATAGGTGCCGGTTGCCGGGACGACGAGGTCGTTGCCGCCGCCCGGTGCGGCGCTTCCCAGTGCAAAGCCGCCTTGAACCAGGGAAAAATCGCTGAAGCCGCTGCGGGCGCCATCCGCAGGGGAAAAGACCGTGCCCGTCCGATAGGCGCGCGCCGTCGGCTGGTGGGGGCGGAAGGTGCGTCCCGACGGATCGAGGGAAAGGCCGGTGCGCCAGGTGCTGCCATCGCTCACCTTCAGGGAGAGCGAGTTGTCGCCCGTCAGCCCCAGTTCGCCGCAGCCGGTCCAGTCCGACTGGAAGAGCAGTGACGCCGTCTCTGCGGCGCTTTGCTTGTTGATCTTCAGCTGGTGCCCCCCACCTGCATGGGTAAACAGGCTGGAGGGGGAGGAGAGGGCAAGCCTGT
>JBKBXP010000259.1:0-4671 GCA_046314035.1 Pseudorhizobium sp.
GGGTCGTCACGACATTGGCGGGGCCGAAGCGGCTATGGGGATAGGTCGGCAGCTTGATGAGCGCCAGGATGGAGATCACAACGTAAATGACCAGGCTTACCCAGAGCGCTTCACGGCCGATTGCGAGACTGGTGCCGACCGTCTGGAGGGTTGCCACGATCGCGCTTGCACCGATCAGCATGGCAACAACAGCCTGAGCGTAGACCAGAGACGGCGTTTTGTGCCGGGTGACCGAGCGCTCCTGGAGCGTCAATCCCACCCAGCCGGCATGTTCAGCCATCGGAAAGCCCCGCAGCGGCTGGAGTGAGAAGGTCGATATCGAACGCATGCCCCGCCCGCAGGGTTTTCGTCCGGAGATATTGCAGATTGTCTGCTGTGATCCGCCCCGTCACGGACGTGCGTCCGTTCACCGCTATGCCGCCTGCCAGGAGGGCCGCGACCTTGGTCGGATTGTTGGTATGGAGGTTGACCGTCGTGATGCCGAGACCACCCAGCATTGCAACTGCCGCATCGTAGTGACGTTCGTCCGGCCCGAAGCCCAGTTCTGCATCAGCGTCGATGGTGTCGAGGCCTTCATGCTGGTAGCCGTAGGCGCGCATCTTGGCGCCGATGCCGGTGCCACGGCCTTCCTGGTCGAGGTACAGGAGGACGCCCCCACCCAATGCCTTCAGGTTGAGCAGGCCATTGCGCAGCTGGTCGCCGCAGTCGCATTTCAGCGAGCCGCAAAGGTCTCCCGTCAGGCAGGACGAATGGATGCGGACTGGCACAGGGCCGGACATGTCCGGTTCGCCGACGACGATCGCCACCTGATCCTTCTGGGCGACACCACCGCGGAATACGACAAATTCGCAGTCGCCGAGATCCCGCAGCGGCACGGGGGTGCGGACCACGACCTCGAAGGTGCGGGCCATCCTGCGGCTCTTGGGAAAGTCCAGATGACCGACTGCAGCGCAGGCATCGAACGTCCGGGCATGGCGAGGAATTTCAACGCACATCATTGCCGGCAGCAGCAGCGCAACCCCCGCAACTTCAGCAGCCGTCTGCATCAGGGGACTGGCTGGCCGCCACTCAGTCGGCGCATCGGTATCACGAGCGTAGGCGAGCGCTGACGCAGTTGCGAAATCCATATCCCGTGCAGGGACGGCAATGCCGGCTGCATTGTTCAGCCCGAGTCGGGCCGCTCGATGGCTCGACAGGTAGAGAGCGTGCTCTCCGCCGGCTGCACGTGCAAACCTGTCGAAGTCACTGGGGGACGCTGCGTCAAGCGCGAGAGCCGCAACAGAGCCTTCCGGCCCGGTCATCACGATCGGGCGACCATAGCGTAGTTCCGAGACTGCCCGCTCCAGGCGCATTGCCGAATCGTCAATCTGATAGTCGGCACTTTGGTTCGGTGCCCATAGATGCGGTGAAACATTCATGACAGTCTCCTCGACAGCTGTACATGGGGCACATAACGAGCCCGGGCAGGCTGCGGATCTGTGATGACCGTCAATTAAACGTGATATTCCCGTAGCAGGCTAAAGAAAAATCCATTCCCTTGTCGCAACCGTAAACGCTTCTAAGTCCTCGATGCGCCTGAACGACAATGAGGTGATTGTGACAAGCAAACAAGAGGTCTTTGCCATGCCAGGCAACGCTGTTGACGCGACATCGCTATGGTTTGAGGCAGAGGCTCACTGTGCCCTGCGGCATGAGATGCTGCCGCCGCTTCAAGACGGGGATATCACCGTTCGCAGCCTGTTCAGCGGCATCAGTCGAGGAACTGAAGCACTGGTGTTCCGTGGACTGGTGCCAAAGAGCGAATATGACCGGATGCGCGCTCCCTATCAGGACGGCGATATGCCATTCCCGGTGAAATACGGCTATGCGGTTGTCGGGATCGTCGAGGAAGGCCCCGTCGAGGTGGTTGGCCGAGCGGTGTTTGCCCTGCATCCTCATCAGGACAGGTTCCACATCAGATCTGCCGACGCGCGTCCGTTGCCCAAAGGATTACCGGTCGAGCGTGCCGTTCTGGCCGCCAACATGGAAACGGCGCTCAACATCGTCTGGGACGCCGGGATCCTGCCCGGTGACCGCGTGGCCGTCTACGGAGCGGGCGTCGTTGGGTTGCTGACGGCTTACATTGCGTCGCGCATTGCGGCGACGGAGGTCGTCGTCTGCGACACGTCTCCTGCTCGTCGCCCGGTGGCGGAGGCGCTGGGCGTGGTTTTCTGCCCGCCCGCCGACGTTCCCGAGGACTGTGATGTCCTGATCAATGCCTCGGCCTCGCCCGCGGCCCTGGAAAGTGCTCTCGACCACGCTGGCTTCGAGGCGCGTATCGTGGAAGCGAGCTGGTACGGAGAGAAGCGGGCAGAGATCCCCCTGGGGCGGGCATTTCACGCACGGCGCCTGTCGATCATCAGTTCGCAGGTCGGCGCCATCGCTGCCAATCGCCGTGCCCGGTGGGACTATACCCGCCGCATGGGCAAGGCGCTTGAGCTTCTCTGTGATGACCGGCTGGATGCCCTGATCTCCGGCGAAACGCCGTTTCATTCCATCGCGGATGTCTATCCCGACATCCTCGCGTCTCCCGACACGCTGTGTCACCGTATTCGATACTGAAAAAGGAATTGCCATGTTTGCCGTTGAAGTCCGCGACCACATCATGATCGCCCACAGCCTCCCGAGGCCAGTCTTTGGGCCGGCACAGGGGATGCATGGTGCAACCTTCGTGGTCGACGCCGCCTTTTTCACTGCCGATCTGGATGACGATGGGCTTGCCGTCGACATCGGCCTTGCCATGCAGGTCCTGGGGGAGGTGTTGAAGCCGCTGAACTACCAGAACCTCGACGAGGTCGAGGCGTTTGCCGGCAAGATTACCACCACGGAATTCCTGGCAAAGTTCATCTTCGACCGGTTGGCAAAGGCCATAGCTGGCGGACGGCTCGGCGAAGGCAGCGGCCGCATCCGCCGGCTGAAGGTGATGCTGCACGAGTCGCATACGGCGCGTGGCTGGTACGAGGCGGACCTTTGAGCACTACGCTCCACTTCGCCTATCCGGGAGAGCTGCAGACCAGAACTGGCGGCTACGGCTATGACCGGCGGGTAATCGGAGCGCTGGAGGATCTCGGCTGGGATGTGAAGCTCGTGCCGTTGGGCGACAGCTTTCCCGTCTGCCCGGATCTTGCGCATGCCGAAAGCACTCTGGCTGCCGTTCCCGACGGCAGCATTCTGATCGTTGATGGCCTCGCCTTCGGGGTCCTTGACGAGGTGGCGCAGGCGCTTGGCCAGAGGCTCCGGCTATTTGCTCTCGTGCACCATCCACTTGCCTTGGAGACCGGTCTTTCGGAACCGGCGAAAACGGAGATGGCAAGACGCGAGCGGGCGGCCCTGGCCTGCACGCGTGGCGTCGTCGTCACCTCCGCCGCGACCGCCCGGGAACTGGTCGGGAATTTCGGTGTGGCGAGCACGGACATCGTCACGGCGCTGCCCGGAACGGATCCTGTGCCTCTGGCGACCGGGAGCGGCGATGTTCCTTGCATTCTAAGCGTCGGGTCGCTGACACGGCGCAAGGGGCACGACGTGCTGATTGCCGCGCTCGCGACATCGGTCGATCTGTCCTGGACCTGCCGCATCGTCGGCAGCCGCAACCTGGATGTCGCCGTGACGGATGAACTAGAGCGGCAGATCCTTACGCTGGGTCTTCAGGATCGGGTGACCCTGGTGGGCGAGGTCGAGGATGTGCAGGCGGAGTTTGCGGGTGCAGATATCTTCGCCTTGGCAAGCCGCTACGAAGGCTATGGAATGGTGTTTGCCGAAGCACTGGCGCACGGGCTGCCGATCATCGGCTGCGCGGCTGGTGCCGTGCCGGAGGTCGTTCCTGCGGCGGCGGGAATTCTGGTTGCGCCGGACAGTCCCGAAGAATTTGCCACTGCCCTGCGGCGGCTGCTGGACGAGCCGCAGACGCGTGAGGCGATGGCCGATGGCGCTGCCCGTGCCGGAGCCGCGCTGCCATCCTGGCGCGACACCGCGGCGACCATAGCCCAATTTCTGGAGAGTAGAGCATGAGCGGCTTCGACAAGGAATGGCTGGCACTGCGCGAGCCCGTCGACCGCAGGTCGCGGGATACGGCTTTGCTGGAACGTACAGTTGCTGTCATCGGCAACGAGGGGCGCATCCTGGATATCGGCTGCGGCACCGGTTCGACCTACCGCACGCTGGCGGACAAGCTTTCGCCGGCGACCGTGTGGACGCTGTTCGACTACGACGAGCGGCTGCTGGCGGAGGCAAGGCGCCGCCACCCGGACGATGGGATCACGTTCCTCCAGGGCGACCTCAACGACATCGCGTCGCTGCCGCTCGAAGGCACGGCCATGGTCACGGCATCGGCGCTGTTCGATCTGTGCTCGCCGGCGTTCATCGATCGCTTCGTGGCCCGGCTTCGGGAGAAAAACGTCGGGCTCTACGGGGCGCTGAACTACGACGGAGAGATGCGCTGGTCGGTCGTCCATCCGCTCGACGAGGCGGTGACGGAGACCTTCAACGATCATCAGCGAACGGACAAGGGTTTTGGCACCTCCGCTGGACCAGAAGCCTGGCAGGTTCTGGCCGGGCGGCTTGAAGCGGAGGGCTTTCAAGTCAGCACCGCGACGAGCCCGTGGATCATGGGTGCCGAGGATGCGGAACTTCAGC
>JBKBXP010000260.1:0-4657 GCA_046314035.1 Pseudorhizobium sp.
GAGGCTGTCAGGCGCGATATCGCCGACGGCTTCGAACGCAAGATATTGGAGGCCTTCCGCTGATGACGGCCCAATCCATCACCCAGCTGGCCGTCAACTTCGGCCTCATAGTTCTGAGCGTATCCTTCCTGCTCACCGTCTGGCGCGTCATCCGCGGCCCGACCCTCCCGGACCGGGTGATTGCGCTCGACATGCTGGTCGGCATCGTCATGGGCTTCATTGCCCTGATCGCCATCCGCACCGGCTTCACGCTCTATATCGACATCGCCATCTCGCTCGGCCTCGTCGGCTTCCTGGCGACCGTGGCGCTCGCCCGTTTCATCCTGTCGCGCAAGCGGCGCGAAGGGGAGGACGGATCGCCGCCCGAGCCCTTGCCCGAGCATCCGGATGGCAGGAATGACAGTCAGAGCCTGCCGGTGGCCTCTGCACCGGCGATGACCGTCGCCCCGACCACCGTATCCTCGGTCACGCCCACCGCAATAGAGGCGACGCCCGCAGCGCTCCCTTCACCGGGCGCGCCCCGGGCGGCACGCAGTAAGTCCGAGGTCACCAAGGCGAGCGCCGCCAAGGTGAAGATCGCCAAAGCCAAGGCAAGGGGCCAGGCCGCCGGCGCGGAAGCCATGCCCGTCACCGGCACGAAACCAGCCCAGCCGAAGCCGCCGCGCAAGCCCGTGAGCAAGGTCGTGGTCAAACCTCTGGCGAAGCCGGAGGACACCTCCGCCGCAAAGCCGGTGGCCAAGCCGCCGATCAAGACTACGGTCAAGCCCACAGCTAAGAAGGAGACACCGTGATGGATATCGTTCTCGCGCTGATCACCGCGTTTCTGATCGTCGTCGGGGCCGTCTTCACCTTTGCAGCCGCCGTCGGGCTGAACCGCTTTCCCGATCTCTACACTCGCATGCATGCGGCCTCGAAGGCCGGCACGGTCGGCTCCGCGCTGATGCTCATCGCCGTCGGCATCCATGCCGCCGATCTCGCCATCCTGGCTCGCTCGCTCGCCGGCTTCTTCTTCTTCGTCCTGACGGCTCCGGTCTCGGCCCATCTTCTTGCCAAGGCATCGCACGAATCAGGCTATCCGCTGTCGAATATCACCCTCCGGGACGAGATGAAGCGTGGCAGGGAGCAAATATAGTTTCCGATTTCTACTAGAGCGGGAACGATTGCGAAAACCATCCGTTAAGCTGGCGCAATAATGAGATGACCACTGGCTCGTTCCACAGAATTTATATTACGCTATGCAATTCGTGCTTTCAAATGTCCATTCATTAATGCTAATCCATCCTCAGTTCAGTATGAATTGGATCAAGAACAGCGGCGCTACTTGATCTCGAAGATTTGTTCGGCAGGATTTTTTACCGATGATCATCGAATGTCGCAACCGTAACTCCGCGATGCTGATTTCCGGCAATGCCCGCGGCCTTCCATCGATGAGCGATTGGTTTGGCCGATTTCGCGTGCCGGATAGACAGCAATGCGGCCTATTAGAGCTGCACGGCGCAATCCCAGGAGAATAACGCGCCGTTGCAGATAAAGAGACAGGAGACTTACCATGACAGAAGTGGCCTTGGACAAGGGACATGAACTTTTGGTGGAACTGACCGCGGATATCGTCGCGGCCTACGTCAGCAACCACGTTGTTCCGGTCGGTGATCTTGGAGGCCTGATTTCCGACGTGCATTCCGCCCTCAGCAACACCACCACGCCGGCAGTCGTCGCCACCGTGACGGAAAAGCTGAAGCCACCGGTCTCGATCAAGAAGTCGATCGAGGACGATTACCTGATTTGTCTGGAAGATGGTCAGAAGTTCAAGTCGCTGAAGCGGCACCTGATGACCCACTACAACATGACGCCGGAAGAATACCGCGAGAAATGGGGCCTGCCGTCCGACTACCCGATGGTCGCTCCCGCCTATGCCGAGGCCCGCTCGCGCCTCGCCAAGCAGATGGGCCTTGGCCAGCGTCGCAAGAACGCCAAGTAAGCATTTCTGACCAACCGACCACTTGAGGGCCGCCAAGCACATGCTTGCGGCCCTTTCTTTTGGTGGGCGGGCAGGCCGCGCGGCGGACAGTCGGAGCTCGCAGGTAGCCACCAGCGGTCCGGCGCCTCGAGAGTTGAGGACAAAAGTCCTATTTGTGCCTGGGCCTCAAACAAAAACCTCCGAGTAAATTCAACGCCGACTGCGATTTCTCGCAGCTTCCACCGTCCCCGTGCTTCCTCTATGGGTGTATGAATAAAATCCTATTACGCAAGGAGTTGTCATGCCCCTGGAGACCGACCGCCCATTCCGACACCGCGAGCCCGACCTGTCGGGCGAGATCGTCCGGCAGCCGCCGCGCGACCGGCGTCTTTCCGATCGCACCATCTGCCGTGTCGTGCGCCATATGGTCTCCGAGCTGCTGCTGCTTCTGGGAGACCGCATGCTGGTGCGCCGCGATCGGCGAAGGCTTGCCTGCCATGTGCGGCAGATCTCCATGTATGTCTGCCACGTGGCACTGCGCATGCCGCAGCACGATATCGCCGTCGCCTTCGGCCGCGACCGCACCACGGTTGGCCATGCCTGCCATGTGGTGGAGGACCGCCGCGACGACCGTGTCTTCGACGAGTTCGTCTCGGCGGTCGAGCGCATCGTCGTCGGCGTCTTCGGCAGTGGAGAGGTCACCGACCATGAATGATCGCGCAAGGGTGATGGCCGCCGGAGGGGAACTCTGCACGACGCCCGCCGAGCGGCGCGATCTCTTGCGACTGCTGCGCCGGCTGTTGCGCGGCCCCGTCGAGATGGGAGCCGGGGAGGGCGCCACCCTGACGGTCGAGGGTGAGGATCCGCCGCTCACCGCCGATCTCCTGACCCGCGCCATCCGCCACGGTATCGTTGCGTCCTCCGGGACCACGCTGAATGTAACGCCGCAGACATCCGCCTTCCTGCGCCGCGCCATGGTCTCCGGAGAAGAGGGGTTTGCCGGTCAGCATCGCGTCGAGGTGCAGGAGACGGTCGATGTCGAGGGCGTGCGCCACTCGGTTCGCCGCAACCTCGCCGAATCGCCGCTCTTCCTCCTGTCGCGGCTGAAGGACCGCACAGGCGCCGCCTTCCTGCCGGTGGAGGGCATCGAGGCGGGGGAGCGCCTGGCTTCGGATTTCACGAGGGGGCAGCTGCAGCCGCGCGTCACCGCCAGCTGGGAGCCGCGGCTTTCGGCTCGCGGCAAGGGCGAACGGGGCGGCCAGGCGGAGCTTGCCGACAGCGCCATCGCCGCCCGCGACCGCTTTACGCTGGCGGTCGAGGCGATCGGCCCGGAGCTTGCCGGCGTCGCCATCGATGTCTGCTGCTTCTGCAAGGGGCTGGAGACGGTGGAGCGGGAGCGGCAATGGCCGGCGCGCTCCGCCAAGCTGATGCTGCGCACAGCGCTTCTGGCGCTCGCCCGCCACTACGCGCCACCGCCGCCGCAGAGCCGCAGGGCAAGCCACCGCTGGGGCGCGGAGGGCTATCGCCCGCCGATGGCTCGGTAGAGCAAGGCTGTCAGGCTGCGGCCTTCAGCCGGGCTTCCTCGCGGATGCGTTTGACCATAGAGCGCAACCCGTTGGCGCGCTGCGAGGACAGGTGCTCGACGAGGCCGATGCGGTCGAAGATCTCGATCGCATCGGTGGAGACGATCTCGGAGGCATGCTTGCCGGAATAGACGGCGAGCACGATCGCCACCAGGCCGCGCACGATATGGGCATCGGAATCGCCGGTGAAGGTCAGCACCGGATCGGCACCGCCGTCCTCTTCGTGGCTGACGACCCAGACCTGGCTGGCGCAGCCCTGCACCTTGTTCTCTGCCGTGCGGTCCGCTTCCGGCAGGTCGGGCAGCACCTTGCCAAGCTCGATGACATAGCGGTAGCGGTCCTCCCACTCCTCGAGGTAGGCGAAATCGTCGATGATCTGGTCGATCCTGGCCATCCGGTGCTCCCGTTCTGTCTTCGGCTGCATATAGGAAGGAAAGCCCGCCGCGTGAAGGAAAAAAAACCGTGAGGACGCAAATCCTCACGGCTCAGCAAAGCTGAAGTTCAGGGGCAGGCAATCAGGCGCCGACCGGGACAACGGCCGGCGCAAGGGGAGGGGCGGACGGGGCAGTTGAGCCTCGTCGCCGGATGCTGGAAAGGCTCAGCGCGTGGCGGGGCGCGTCTGCGGCAGCGGAATTCCGCCTGTGGAAACGGCGTCGGTGGAGGCGGTGGAGAGTGGCATGTCCGGCATCGGCTGCGGGTCGGTGACCTGCGCCAGGGCGGGGGCCTCGTCGGCAAACTGTTTGTCCAGGAGTTCGAAGGCGACCAGGGCACCTTCCTTGGCGCGCTGGCCGAGTGCTGCAAAGGTTTCGGCACTCTTGACGCAGACGTCGGGCTTTTCGATGCAGATGGCGCTGAGATACTGGAAGGCCTGGGCTGCGGCGCCCACGGCATCCTGCATCTGAACCTGCGACGCGCTATCCGTCTCCACGGCCGGGCGGCCGTTGAAGTAGGAGAGCGCCACCAGCACCAGTCCGAAGGTTATACTGCTCTTGATCAGAAACCACATTGCCCTGTCCACCACCCGTAAAGCCCGGTCGGCCGCCGGGTCTGTCCCGGTCTTGGTGTCACCCTAACCCGGGGAAGCGAATCGCCCTTTGACAGGGACACTCGGGTTTTC
>JBKBXP010000261.1:0-4636 GCA_046314035.1 Pseudorhizobium sp.
CCAAGAGCCAGGGCCAGGGGCATGAGACGACCTATGCCCAGATCATCGCCACGGAGCTCGGCATTCCAGCCGACGACATTATGATCGAGGAGGGCAATACCGACACGGCGCCTTACGGTCTGGGTACCTACGGCTCGCGCTCGACGCCGGTTGCCGGTGCCGCCACCGCCGTGGCGGCGCGCAAGATCAAGGCCAAGGCGCAGATGATCGCCGCCCATATGCTGGAAGTGCATGAAGGTGATCTCGAATGGGATATCGATCGCTTCCGGGTCAAGGGACTGCCGGAAAAGTTCAAGACCATGAAGGAAATCGCCTGGTCGGCCTATAATGCCCCACCGCCCAACATGGAGCCTGGCCTGGAGGCGGTGAACTATTACGAGCCCCCCAACATGACCTATCCGTTCGGGGCTTATTTCTGCGTCATGGATATCGATGTGGATACGGGCGTGGCCAAGACGCGGCGCTTCTACGCGCTCGACGATTGCGGCACGCGCATCAATCCGATGATCATCGAGGGGCAGGTGCATGGAGGGCTGACGGAGGCATTTGCCTGCGCCATGGGCCAGGAGATCCGCTACGACGAGACGGGCAATGTCATGGGCGCGTCGTTCATGGACTTCTTCCTGCCAACGGCGGTGGAGACGCCGAAGTGGGAAACCGACTTCACCGTGACGCCGTCCCCGCACCATCCGATCGGCGCCAAGGGTGTCGGTGAAAGCCCGCATGTGGGCGGTGTACCGTGCTTCTCCAACGCGGTGAATGACGCTTACGCCTTTCTCGACGCCGGTCACATCCAGATGCCGCATGATGCCTGGCGGCTCTGGAAGGTGGGCGAGCGTCTCGGATTGCACGTCTAGGACGGCGAGGAACATGGCGGTTACACTTCCACAGGACCAGATTGCCACTGACATGGCTGCGGTCGGCTATATTCCCGACCGCGATCTGGCAACCGCCTTGTGGCTGATGAAAAGCCTCAACCGTCCATTGTTGCTCGAAGGCGAGGCTGGTGTCGGCAAGACCGAGGTGGCGCGGGCTCTGGCACTGGTCCACGATACCAGACTGATCCGGCTGCAATGCTACGAGGGTCTCGATCAGAGCTCGGCGCTTTATGAATGGAACTACCAGCGCCAGTTGCTGGCGATCAAGGTACGCGAGGGGCTCGACGCGAACGAGGTCGAGGAAGAGATCTTCTCGGAAAAATACCTTCTGGAGCGGCCGTTGCTGGCGGCCATCCGACAAGCCAGATCACCGGTCCTGCTGATCGATGAGGTCGACCGTGCAGACGAGGAATTCGAGGCCTTCCTTCTGGAGCTGCTGTCGGATTTCCAAGTCTCGATACCCGAACTCGGAACACTCACCGCGCAGAGCATTCCATTGGTCATCCTGACGTCGAACGGCACGCGCGAACTCTCCGATGCACTGCGCCGGCGCTGTCTCTATCACTATGTCGACTTTCCCGACGTCGATCGCGAGGCACGCATCATTCTCTCCCGCCTGCCGAAGATCGATGCGGCGCTGGCACTGCAGATCGCCACCATGGTCAACCAGATCAGGAAAGAGGAGCTGCGCAAAGCTCCGGGCGTTGCCGAGACGCTGGATTGGGCAGCAACCCTTGCAGGTCTCGACATCCGCCATCTCAAGGACGAGCCGGAGGCTGTCTTTGAGACCATGATGTGCCTGATCAAGACCGCCGAGGACAAGTCGCGGATGACCCGCGAGGTGTCTAACCGCCTCCTGGGCAAGGTGGCTTGAGATGAGCGCCTTGCGAAAGCCCGATGCTGATCTGGGCGCGATGATGCGGCAAAAGCTATCGGGTTTCGTTTCGACGCTGCGCGACAACGGTTTCGTCATTGGCCTGGCCGAGACCCGCGATGCACTGGATGTGATGAGTGGTGCCAGTGCCACACGGCCATCACGGTTTCGCCCGGCCCTTCGCGCCTTGTTGTGCAGCCGGCATTCGGACTGGCAGAGCTTCGACGAGATCTTTGATGCCTGGTGGATGGCGCGCGGCATGAGATCCGCCACCCGGATCTCGGGCGCGCCGCAAAAGGCACCAAGCGGTCTGCAGGCAATGGCCGCCGGACACCGCGGACTGGGCGACAACCAGAATGCCGACCATGTCGAGCGTAGCGAGGGCAGCGAAGAGACCGACGCCGGTCAGTCGAAGCGCGAGGGTGCATCGCGCAGCGAACTGCTAACGAAAACCGATTTCAGGCATCTGACCGACCCGACCGATCTGGCGGCCGCCCACGATCTGGCAGCGAGGCTGGCGCACAAGATGCGGGCGCGCCTGACGCGGCGCATGCGGGTGCGTCGAAAGGGCCAGCGGCTCGATCTTAGACGCACCATTCACAAGAGTATCGCCCATGGCGGCATGCCGATGGAACTCGTGCGTCGAAAACGCAAGGACAAGCCGCTCAGGCTTGTCGTCCTGCTCGATGCATCAGGCTCGATGAGCCTCTATTCGGCGGTCTTTCTGCGTTTCATGCATGGTGTCCTGGACGCGTTCTCGCAGGCCGAGGCCTATATTTTTCATACAAGGCTCATCCATATCTCACCTGCACTTCGCGAGCGCGACCCGCAACGGGCCGTGGAGCGGATGTCGTTGATGGCGCAGGGAACCGGAGGCGGCACGCGGATCGGGGAAAGCCTGGCTGTGTTCAACAAATGGCATGCCAAACGCTGCATCCATTCACGCACCTGCGTGATGATCGTATCCGATGGCTATGACACAGGCCCTGCTGAAGCTCTCGCTGCCGAAATGCAGTCGCTGCGGCGACGTTGCCGGCGGATTGCCTGGTTGAACCCGATGATCGGCTGGCAGGACTACGCGCCGGAGGCGGCGGGTATGAAGGCTGCGCTTCCATTTCTCGACCTATTCGCGCCGGCCCACAATCTTGAAAGCCTGAACGCGCTCGAGCCCTATCTGGCGAGGATCTGACCATGCCCGAACCAGCCGATATTCTTGATCTTGTCACGCAAACGAAGGCACGGGGCGAACCCTTTGCCATCGCGACCGTCGTGCGCACTGTTTCCGTGACGGCAGCCAAGGCAGGTGCCAAGGCCGTCGTGCTTGCCGATGGGACCATGTCGGCCGGCTGGATCGGCGGCGGTTGCGCCCGCGGCGCCGTGCTGAAGGCGGCAAGCGAGGCCATTCGCGATGGCCAGCCGCGCCTCGTCAGCATCCAGCCGGAAGACCTGCTGGAGATGCAACAGGTGCATTCGGGACAATTGCGCGACGGCATTTCCTATGCGCGCAACATGTGCCCGAGCCAGGGGACGATGGATGTGTTCGTCGAACCGGTTCTGCCGCGCCCGCATCTTTCTGTGCTCGGCGCGTCACCCGTTGCTGTAGCGCTCGCGGATATCGCACACCGCATGGGCTTCTTCGTCACGGTCTGCGCTCCGCTCTCCGATCATCCAGCCTTTTCGGTCGCCGACCGCCTCGTCGACGGCTTCGAGCCGCCACATGATGGCGCGCGGCATGGCTTCACCGTCATCGCGACCCAGGGACGAGGTGACAGCGCGGCCTTGAAGGCAGCGCTTGGCATCCAGACCCGTTACACGGGCTTTGTCGGCTCACGCAAGAAGTTCGCAGCCATGCGACGCGATCTCGAAGCCGAGGGGCTCGACGTCAGGCCGATGGATGCGATGCGCTCGCCGGCCGGACTCGATCTCGGTTCCATCACACCAGACGAAATTGCCTTTTCGATTGTCGCAGAGATGATCGAAATCAGGCGGCGCGGCCAACGAAACACCTGAAGGGAGCACAGCCATGGATATGAACGGGTCACAGCGCATAGATGCGTCGCGTGAGACGGTTTTTGCGGCACTGAACGATGTCGACGTCTTGCGTCAATGCATTCCAGGCTGCGAGTCCATCGAAAAGACGTCCGACACGGACATGGTCGCCAAGGTGACCCTGCGCATCGGTCCGGTGAAGGCCAGCTTCTCCGGCACCGTCACCCTGTCCGATCTCGATCCACCCAACGGCTACACGATCTCAGGGGAGGGTTCGGGTGGCATGGCCGGCTTTGCCAAAGGAGGAGCAGACGTGAGGCTTGAGGCGGACGGCGACGCGACAATCCTTCACTATACGGTAAAAGCCGAGATCGGCGGGAAGCTCGCCCAGATGGGCAGCCGGTTGATCGACAGCACGGCAAAAAAGCTGGCCGGCGAGTTCTTCACGAAGTTCGCGACCGTCGTCGGTCCACAGGCGCCCAATGACACGCCTCCGGAAGAAGCAAAGGAAAAGGGCTGGATGGGGCGCATCCTCGGAACAAGCACCGCAGCCCTTCTCATCGTCGCCATCACACCAGATCTGTGCTGTATCACGGACCAACATTCCGCCATGGCAGACGACATGATGACATTCTCGATCTGCACGTCGAGCCCGATACTCTGACTGAGGCCATCGGACCTTGCAGCAGCCACCGATCATGCAGGTTCAGCGCCGTTCATCTGCTGATCGACCAGCTTTGGGTGAGATCCTCAAGGTCAGCCGTGATGATTGCGGCTTCGATCATCACGGCTTTGCAGGTCTGCGTGCGTTCAGCTCCCCGTAAGCAGATCTAAATCATATGATGGAACGAAGTGTCCGGTGAAGCGGGGGCACTTCAGGAGCTGACTAATGGCT
>JBKBXP010000262.1:0-4619 GCA_046314035.1 Pseudorhizobium sp.
ACAACGAAGGCCAGCAGCAGGTGCTGCGCTCGGCCGTCACCGGCAATCTGCCCGACGTCTACTTTTCGGGCTACAATCTGACGGCGGAACTCGTCCACACGCTGGCGCCGCGCAACCAGATCACCGATCTGGGCCCCTTCATCGAAGCCGAAGGTGCCGCCTTCCTCGACGAGAACTACAGCCCGAAGATGGCCGCTCTCGGCCAGATCGACGGCAAGCAGTACGGCCTGCCGGTCAACGCCTCCTCGCCGATCATCTACATCAACGCCGATCTGGTGCGCAAAGCCGGCGGTGACCCGGACAACATGCCCAAGACCTTCGCCGGTCTGATCGAACTCGCTGGCAAGATCCATGATCTGGACTCCACTGTTGCCGGCATGGGCTACGACATCAACGGCTGGCCGGACGACTGGCTTTGGCAGGCGCTGATCTTCCAGCAGGGCGGTCAGCTCGTCGACCCGGCCACCAAGACGGTCGCCTTCGACAACGAGATCGGCCTCAACGCCCTGAAGCTTGCCCGTCAGTTCGTCACCGACGGTCACCAGACCCTGCTCGACTGGGACCAGTCGCGCCAGCAGTTCGGTGCAGGCCAGACCGGCTTCATCTTCTCCACCCCGGCCCACGTGCAGACCATCCAGGGCCTGGTCGGTGACCGGTTCGAACTCAAGACCGCAACCTTCCCGCTCGACAACGCCGAAAAGGGTGGCGTACCGACGGGTGGAAACTCGGCCGTCATCCTGACCCAGGACAAGGCCAAGCAGGATGCCGCCTGGAAGTACCTCAAGTGGATCACCGGTCCCGAGGCACAGAACACCATCGTGCGCATCACCGGCTACCTGCCGACCAACAAGCTGGCAACCGGCGAGAAATTCCTCGCGCCCTACTACGTTGAGAACCCGAACGTGAAGACGGCGTCCCTGCAGGCCGACCGTTCGCTGCCTTGGGCCGGTTATCCGGGCGGTGATTCCGTCCGCATCTGGCGCACCCAGCGCGACATCATCGGCGCCGTCATGCGCGGTGAAGTCACGCCGGAAGACGGCCTGAAGCAGGTCGTCGACCAGACCAACGGCCTCATGAACTAAGCCTGCTGCAGCAGGATCGCGACCAAGGCTGCGGAGATCACGTCTCCGCAGCCTCCTTTTATTCAGAGAGAACGACCATGAAGATCATTCAAGTGACGGATACCCACCTGATGCCCTCGGGCGTGGTGGTCAACGGCGTCGACCCGGAACAGCAGCTGCGCGCAGCGGTCACCGACATCATCGAGAAGCATTCGGACGCCGACCTGCTGGTCATGACGGGCGACCTCTGCAACTACGGCGATCCGGAAGCCTACGAGCTGCTGCGCGACATCCTCGCGCCGGTGCCCTTCGAGGTTCGCCTGATGCTCGGCAACCACGACAAGCGGCCCGCATTCGTTTCAGCCTTCCCCGATCAGCCGCGCGACGAGAACGGCCACATCCAGTCCTTCATGGACACGGATCTCGGCCGGCTGCTGTTTCTCGACAGTCATGAAGAAGGGGTGATCGGCGGGATCTATGACGAACCACGGCTGGCGTGGCTCGATCAGGCGCTCTCGGGCGCGGGCGACCTGCCGGTCACCGTCTTCATCCACCATCCGCCGATGGATGCCGGCATTGCCCATTTCGGCAAGATCGGGATGCACGATGAGGGCGCGCTCGTGCGGCGGCTTGCGGCCCATCAGGCCGGCGTGCGCCACATCCTGTTCGGCCATATTCACGTGCCGCTCGCCGGCACCAGCGCAGAAGGCATCGCCTACAGCTCCGGCCAGGCCTGCTCACACCGCTTTATCACCGATCTGGAGGCACTGGATCCGTGGTGGACCAACGGAAATCCCTGCTACCGGATCGTGCTTCTCGACGAGCAGGGCCTGCGCACCTACGGCGTCGAAGTGGGGCAGGTGCAGATCGAGCGCGCGCCGATCTGTGAAGGTCCGTGACCTATCTCACGCCCCGCCACATGCGGGGCGGCCTTGTCTGGAGTGCCTGGAGATGGCGACCTCGGACGCCTTCTTCAGAAAATGAGCATCAGCAGCAGGACGACGACGATCAGGCCGATGAGGAAGATGGCACCGATCGTGCCGCCGATGAACTTCAGCATTGCGCTCTCCTTTTGCCGTCGTGGCGACGGTGTCTGATTGAAGGACCCGTGAATGGAGCCGGGCGTCTTCTTCGGAGGAACACGGTCGGGGCAGCTTAGGTTCCATCCTGCGCATGCGCATGGCAATCGCGGCCCGCGCCTCTGTCGGATTATCCGCCGCGGCCTATATCGGCCTCTCTCGCCGGGAAACGAAGAAGGAAATGCAGCGCGATGATCCAACCTGATGCGGATGCGAGGACCAGAGACAGATGGCGGGTGACGCTTCAGCCCCGCCCGGTCTCGATCGTGCTGATCTTTGCCATCGTGCTGCTGCTTCTGGTAATGATGCCGGCAACACTGCTGATGATTTTTGCAGGCTTCCTGCTCGCCATCCTCTTCCGGATGAGCGGCACGCGGATCGCCAGGCTGCTCTCCATCGGTCCCGGCTGGGGTGTTGCCATCTTCCTCCTGGGGCTGCTGGCGATCATGGCGGCGATCGGCCTCTACGTGGCGCCCGCCATTGCCGAACAGGCCGAGGAACTATGGCAGCAGGTGCCGGCAGCGGTCCAGGGCCTGCGCGAACGGCTGGAGGCCTACACCTGGGGCCGGCAGCTGTTAGAACGTCTGGAAGAGGGCGGCCTCATGTCGTCAGCTTCCGGCGGCATGGCGACCCAGGCGGTCAGTTCCGCCTTCGGCTATCTCGGCAACACCGTGCTCCTCCTGTTCATCGCCCTCTATGGCGCCTTCGATCCGGCAACCTACCGCAAGGGCTTCATCACGCTCTTTGCGCCCTCGGTGCGGGCCAAGGCCGAGCGTGTGCTGGATCATTCGGTCAAGACGCTCGAGAGCTGGCTGGCGGCGCAGCTGATCTCGATGACCGTGGTCGGTGTCCTGACGGGCGTCGGCCTCTGGCTGATCGGTATTCCCCTGGCGCTTCTGCTCGGCCTGATCGCCGGCCTGCTGGCCTTCATCCCCAACGTCGGCCCGGTGCTTGCCGCGACGCCCGGCCTGCTGCTGGCGGTGCCCGAGGGGCTCAACTCCGTGCTGCTAGTCCTCGGCGTCTATCTCGCGGTACAGATGCTGGAAAGCTACATCGTCACGCCGCTCGTCCAGCAGGAGAAAGTGTCCCTGCCGCCGGTCCTGGTGATCTCGACGCAGCTCATGTTCGCCTCGCTGTTCGGGCTGATCGGCCTGGCGCTGGCCACCCCGCTGACCGCCCTCATCATGCAGCTGGTATCGGACCTCTACGTCGACGACTACCTCGAAAAGGAAGAGCGCCCGCTGGTCGAGGTCTGACGGGGGCGACAGTTCGGGGAGCTCAGTTGCGCAGCACCGTGCAACTGCCGCCCGCATCCTTGATCCGCGCACAGAGCGCCTGTGCCTCCGCCCGGCTGTCGCGGCCGATCCGGGCGGCGTAGCGGGGACGGTAGCCGAAGTTGCCCCCCGTCTGGCGCACGATGATCGGCAGCTCGTCCCGGAGCGACTCAGGCAGTCTTCCGATCGCCCGCGCGAACAGACCGCGTGCCACCTCGGGGTTGAGATGCGCGGCAAGCTGCACGCCCCAGGGCGCCCAGGACCCTTCGCCGATCAGCGTGCCGGGCGACAGCCGCCGGCTGTCGGCGAGTGCCACGCAGCTGTCCACGAACGGCGTGTCGCCGTCGAGCGGCGCAGCCGCCTGCTCGGGTGCGTCGGCCGACCACTGCTCGACCGAAGCGCCGGTGATCGCCAGCACATAGGCGCGGGTCTCATAGGGAAGGGTGCCGCCGGCCAGATAGGACCGCAACCGGCCTTCGCCGGCATTATAGGCCGCAGCCGCCAGCCCATAGCTGCCGAAGCGGTCGGCGAGCTCCGCCAGATAGGTGGCCGACGCCTGCAGCGCCGAAAGGATGTCGAAGCTGTTCTCCAGCCCGCGCAGCCGGGCGGTTCCCGGCATGAACTGCGCGATGCCTTCCGCCCCCTTCGGGCTGACGGCATCCGGCCGGAACAGGCTTTCGCGCCAAATCAGCCGCGCCAGGAAATCCGCCGGCACCCTGCGCGCCTTGGCAAAATGGGCGATGCCGTCGCAGAGGTCGCGGTTGAAGCTCTCCTTGGCGATGCACAGTGCCTTCTCGGAGCCGGGGTCGCTCCAGGAGGAAAGGCAGCGGTCCACGGTAGCGTCCGTGCCGGAAGGAGCCGCAGCCCCGGACGCCGCCTCCATGGCCGAGACGCCCGGAACGGCTGCAGCCAGAAGCATGGCGAGAAGGATCGCTGGGCGTTTCATCGTGCGGTGCAGCCTAACGTCGTCTTCAGCCTGGTCAAGACGCTAGAGCTAGCGCCCTGGCGACAAAAAAGAAGCCCGCCGGTGAGGGCGGGCTCGGATCGTCAGTCCCGAAGCGGCGAACGCCGGATCAGTTCGCCGTCAGCAGTTCCTCGCAATAGCTCGGAGCCCGGGCGCCCGGACGGTCGGCGGTGATGCGGATGGCGCGGATCATGTAGTCCTCATCGACGGTCAGCTGCGCGGCGCAGCTGACGTTGGCCGT
>JBKBXP010000263.1:0-4603 GCA_046314035.1 Pseudorhizobium sp.
TGGAAGAGGCGGAAGCTCTGGCGCGCTCTCTCGTCGAGGTGGCGAACGGGGCCGGCACCCGCACCACCGCGTTGCTGACCGACATGAACCAGCCGCTGGCGGATGCCGCCGGCAATGCGCTGGAGGTTCGCCACGCCCTCGATGTCCTGTCGGGCCGCAAGAACGGCACCCGCGCCCACGAACTGGTGCTGGTGCTCGCGGCGGAGATGCTGGTTCAGGCCGGGGTCGCAGAGACACCCGAGGCGGCCAGACAGCAGGCGGAACGGTCGCTCGACGAGGGCAAGGCAATCGGCGTCTTTGCCCGCATGGTGCATCTCCTCGGCGGCCCTGCGGATTTCGTCGAACGGCCGGATCACTATCTTCCGCAAGCGGCGGCGGTCGTTCCGGTCGTGGCACAGGAAAGTGGCTGGCTCTCGGCCTGCGCCACCCGCGACATCGGCCTGGCCGTCATCGAACTCGGCGGCGGGCGCAAGCGACCGCAGGACGACATCGATCACGCGGTCGGCGTTTCAGACATCCTGCCACTCGGCAGCCAGGTGTCGGAAGGCGATCCCATAGCTTTTGTACATGGCGCGGATCGTGAGCAGGGAGAGAGGGCGGCGGATGCCGTCCGGCGTTGCTTCACCCTGGCTGACGAAGCTCCGGCCGCTGCTCCCGTGGTGATCAAGCGCATCGGCTGATCACTGCGTCAGATACAGGCTGCCGGCATCGACCTTGTAGGTCCCAAGCTTGTTGAGAAAACTCATCCCGACCAGCGTCGAAGACAGAGCCGCATCCCGCAGCACCAGCGCATCGACGTTGCGAACACGGACGCTGCCGACCTCGACGCTGGAGAGCATGACGTGCGCGGCCTCGGTCTGGCCGTTGGCAGTCCTGACCGAGTGCCGGAAGTCGAGCTGGTTGGCCGTGAAACCGAGCCGCCGGGCGGTGCTCTCGTTGATCGCCACGGTCGAGGCACCGGTATCCACCATGCCCTCGACAGGCTTGCCGTTCAGCCGGAAGCTGCCGTTGAAATGTCCGTTGACGCCGGCACGAAGCATGGCCGTGCCGGGCGCGGCCGCAGCTTCGACGCTGACGGCTGTTGGGGCAGGTGCAAGCTCGGCATCGGTTGCAGACAGGTCGGTCAGCCCGAAAAGGCCGGGCACCTGTGAGGCGACGACGGCGGCAAGACCGGCAATGACGAGACTGCGCATCAACATCGAATAATTCCGGAGCTAGCTGGACAGCCCCGGAGCATAGCGGCGATGTCCTAAAATCCGGCCCGGTTCTTGTCGATCATGGCCTGAAAACAGCCCTGTCGTTAACGGCTGGTAAAGGCCGCGCTACTTGGTGCCGTACATGCGGTCGCCGGCGTCGCCGAGGCCGGGCATGATATAGCCCATCTCGTTGAGGTGGCTGTCGATCGACGCCGTGAAGATCGGTACGTCCGGATGCGCCTTCTGAAAGTTAGCGATGCCTTCCGGGGCTGCCAGGAGGCACAGGAAACGCAGATTATAGGCGCCGCGCTCCTTGAGCTTGTCGATGGCGGCGATCGAGGAGTTGCCGGTTGCCAGCATCGGATCGACGACGATGATCAGGCGCTCGGCGATGTCCTCGGGCGCCTTGAAGTAATATTCGACCGGCTGCAGCGTCTCGTGGTCGCGGTAGACGCCGATATGCGAGACGCGCGCCGATGGCACAAGCTCCAGCATGCCTTCGAGCAGTCCGTTTCCGGCGCGCAGGATGGAGGCGAAGACCAGCTTCTTGCCTTCCAGCACGGGCGATTCCATCTGCTGCATCGGCGTTTCGATGGTTTCCATCGTCATCTCAAGATCGCGGGTGACCTCGTAGCAGAGCAGGGTGGAAATCTCCCGCAGCAGGCGCCGGAAGCCTGCCGTCGATGTTTCCTTCTTGCGCATGATCGTCAGCTTGTGCTGCACCAGCGGATGATTGATGACCGTTACGCCGTCCATCGCAAACCTGCCTTCCCCTGTTCGTTCATTTCTTCTCTTCTTCATCGAATGGCGACAAACCGCAAGCCCTCAGGCGCGGTTTACCTCGGCTGAGGAACCGGTCGAGGCATGGTCAAGTCGCGCGAGCAGGCCGCTCCGGGTGTCGTCGTCAACGAAGGCGGCCTCGATCGCGGTGCGCGTCATGCCGTCGATCCCCGCATCCGAAAACCCCATCACCTCGGCAGCGATCCGGTACTCGCGCTCCAGCGAGGTGTGGAAGAACGGCGGATCGTCGGAGTTGAGGCAGACGCGGACGCCGGCCTCCTTCAACTGACGCAGCGGGTGATGCTGGAAATCCGGATAGACCTGCAGGGCAATATTGGAGCCGGGGCAGACCTCCAGAACGGTACCCAGATCGGCAAGCCGGGCCACCAGATCGCTGTCCTCGATGGCCCGCACGCCATGTCCGATCCGCGAGGGACGCACCAGGTCGAGCGCGTCCGTCACGCTGAACGGGCCGCAGACCTCGCCGGCATGGATCGTCAGCCCGAGGCCGGCATCCCTGGCGATATCGAAGGCCCGGGCGTAGTCGGCCACACGCCCCATCCGCTCCTCGCCGGCCATGTTGAAGCCGGTCACCAGAGGGTTCTTGCTGCGGGCGGCGTATTCGGCTGCCGCGATCACGCTGTCCGGGCCGAAGTGCCGCTCACCGGTGACGATGATGCGTGCTTCGATGCCTGTCTTCTCCCGGGCAGTGCGGATGCCCTCGGAGATGCCCGCCAGATAGGCGTCGGCGCCGAGTCCTATCCTGTCGCCGTGGTCTGGCGAGACGATGATCTCGCTGTAGATGGTGTTCGCGGCCGCAAGCTCGGTGAGATAGGTTTCCGTCAGCAGCGCATAGTCGGCGTCCGTTCGGAACAGCGCGGCGACGCGGTCGTAGCAGAGGAGAAACTCGGAGAAGTCGCGCCAGATGTAGCTGCCCTCGAAGAGGAAGGTGCCGGCGTCCACGCCGTATTTCTGCGCCTGTTGCAGGGCAAGCGCGGGAGGCGCCGCCCCCTCGATGTGGCAGTGAATCTCGGCCTTCAGGAAATGCGTCGTCACAGAAAGCTCCATCCGTGCGAACCGGCGGGAAGCGAGAGATGCGCCGCGATGGTTTCGCCGATATCGGCAAAGGTGGGTCGCAGCCCGATGTCGCGGGAGCGGATGCCGGGTCCGAAGGCCATGACCGGGACCCGTTCGCGGGTATGGTCGGTTCCCCTCCAGGTGGGGTCGCAGCCGTGGTCGGCGGTCAGCACGACGAGATCGCCCGGCCGCAATCGACGGTGGATGTCCGGCAGCATGAGGTCGAAGGCCTCGAGGGCTGCGGCATAGCCCGGCACGTCACGGCGGTGGCCGTAGAGCTGATCGAAATCGACGAAGTTGGTGAAGACGAGATCGCCGTCCGCCGCAAGATCCATCGCCTCCAGCGTGGCGGCCATCAGGGCCGCATTGCCGTTCGCCTTGACGACACGGGAGATGCCCTGATGCGCAAAGATGTCGCCGATCTTGCCGATCGCATGCACGGTGCGCCCGGCATCCACGGCGCGGTTCAGGAGCGTCGGCTGCGGTGGCGGAATGGAAAAATCGCGGCGGTTGCCGGTCCGCTCGAAGAGGGCCGCCGTCTCGCCGATGAAGGGTCGCGCGATGACGCGGCCGATGTTGAGGGGATCCACCAGCCGTCGCACCGTCTGGCAAAGGTCGAGCAGGCGCTCCAGGCCGAAGTGGGCCTCGTGGGCAGCGATCTGGAAGACGGAATCGCTGGATGTATAGCAGATCGGCTTGCCGGTCCGGATATGCTCCTCGCCCAGTTGCGCGATGATCTCTGTTCCGGAAGCGTGGCAGTTGCCGAGAATGCCGGGAACAATCCCCTCGGCACAAATTGCCTCCACCAGCTCCGGGGGAAAGGCGTCGGTCTTGTCGGGGAAATAACCCCAGTCGAACATTACCGGCGTACCGGCGATTTCCCAGTGGCCGGACGGTGTGTCCTTGCCCCGCGAGACCTCGTTGGCGGCTCCGTGCAATCCGAAGATCCGCTCCGGGCGAGGCATGCCGGCCGGATCGTCGCCGCTTGCAAGTCTGGCGATCTCCAGCAGGCCGAGCGAGGACATGTTGGGCAGCTTCAGCGGGCCTTCGCGCAGTCCGGCCCGGTCGGCAATACCCGCGGCACAGAATTCCGCGATGTGGCCAAGCGTATTGGAGCCCAGGTCATCATAGGCGTCCGCATCGCGGGCACCGCCGACGCCGAAGGAATCGAGAACGAACAGAAAGGCTCGCGCCATGTATCACCTGAATGACTGAAGATGTCGCGACAGCCGCAAGGGCCGGCGCTCAGGTTCATATAGCTTCGGTCAAATTTTAGCAAAGGGGCTCGGAGACCCGCGTCCTCAGCAGTCGGCGCAGGTGATGCCCTTGCCGGATCGGGAGCGATAGTAATAGTCGCGGCTGATGGTGATGCTGCGCATCTCGCTGGGAATGAGCCCAGGCATGAACATCAGCAGCTGGTGGGGCACGGAAACCTCCGCGTGCACGATGAAGGTGTTTGCCACTTTCATCTTGTCGGGAATGCTGATCGTCGTGCCGCTCGTGTGGGGCGTGCCACCGGATTCGTCCCAGGACCAGGCGACCTTCGGGCT
>JBKBXP010000264.1:0-4597 GCA_046314035.1 Pseudorhizobium sp.
CGCAGGCGCCGCCCACGGCAGCCACATTGCCCGCCACGTCGGCATTGCCAGACCCGGCAGTCGTCACGTATACCGCAACGGCCCCGGCCATCAGGCCGGCAATGGCGGCGATCACTATCAATCTGGCGGGGGGAAGGCCAATCGGTCTCTTGTTCGTCATCAAGCACTCCAGGACTTTGCACTCATGGCTGACGGCACGAAGGACGCGGTATCCTCCAACCAGATGTGGGGCGGTCGTTTTGCCTCCGGCCCGGATGCAATCATGGAGGAGATAAATGCCTCGATCGGCTTCGACAAGAAGCTTTTCGCCCAGGACATCCGCGGCTCAGTGGCGCATGCGAGCATGCTGGCGGAGAAAGGCATCATTTCGGCGGAAGATAAAGACAAGATCGTCGAAGGTTTGAACACGATCCTGTCAGAGATCGAGAGCGGCAGTTTCCAGTTCTCCCGCAAGCTCGAAGACATCCACATGAACATCGAGGCGCGGCTGGCGACGCTGATCGGTCCGGCTGCCGGGCGCCTGCACACGGCGCGCTCGCGCAACGACCAGGTGGCGCTCGACTTCCGCCTCTGGGTCAAGGAGGAGCTGGCCAAGACCGAGAAGCTGCTGACCAATCTGATCCTCGCCTTCCTCGATCGCGCCGAAGAGCACGCCGACACCGTGATGCCGGGCTTCACCCATCTGCAGACGGCGCAGCCGGTCACCTTCGGCCATCACTGCATGGCCTATGTGGAAATGTTCGGCCGCGACCGCCAGCGGGTTCGCCATGCCATCGACCACCTCGACGAATGCCCGATCGGCGCAGCAGCACTCGCCGGCACCGGCTTCCCCATCGACCGTCACATGACCGCCAAGGCGCTCGGCTTCCGGGAGCCCACCCGCAACTCCATCGACACCGTCTCCGACCGCGATTTCGCGCTGGAATTCCTTTCCGTTGCGGCAATCTGCGCCATGCATCTGTCGCGCCTGGCCGAAGAGATCGTCATCTGGTCGACGCCGCAGTTCGGCTTCGTCCGGCTCTCGGACGCCTTCTCGACCGGCTCGTCGATCATGCCGCAAAAGAAGAACCCGGATGCCGCCGAACTGGTGCGTGCCAAGACCGGCCGCATCAACGGCTCGCTGGTCGCCCTGCTGACGATCATGAAGGGTCTGCCGCTCGCCTATTCCAAGGACATGCAGGAGGACAAGGAACAAGTCTTCGACGCCGCCGAGAACCTGGAACTGGCGATTGCCGCCATGACCGGCATGGTCCGCGACATGACGATCCGCGTCGACCGGATGCGCGCCGCCGCCGGCTCCGGCTATTCGACCGCGACCGATCTGGCCGACTGGCTGGTGCGGGAAGCCGGCCTGCCCTTCCGCGACGCCCACCATGTCACGGGCCGGGCCGTGGCTCTGGCAGAAGAGAAGGGCTGCGAACTGGCCGAACTTTCGCTGGCCGATCTTCAAGGCATCCACCCGGCCATCACCGAGGCGGTCTTCGACGTTCTTACCGTCGACGCCTCCGTCGCCAGCCGCACCAGCTTTGGCGGAACGGCACCGTCGGAGGTGCGCAAGCAGATCGCCTGGTGGCGCAGCCGCAACTAGACAAACATTGACAGCGGACTGTACTGCACAAGCGGCGTAAACTTCGCTATGTACGATCGCAGTTCCCGCCCATAGGGCCAGACCAGCAACAAGGAAGTGAAACGTCGATGGGCTTGCAGAAATTCGGCACCACAATCCTGACGCTCGCCGTCGCGGGCATCATCCTTGCGGGATGCGGCCGAAAGGGCGATCTCGATCGTCCGAGCACGCCGGTCGACCAGCAGAACATCCGCAGGACCGGCGAAGATCGCAGGCCCGAGCCCGTTGCCGACAAGTCCTTTTTCCTCGACCCCCTGCTCTGAGCGGACGCTGACGTGAATCATTTCCATTATGTCGACGGCGTGCTGCACGCCGAGAATGTGCCGATCCCGGAGATCGCCAAGGCGGTCGGCACACCTTTCTACTGCTATTCGACCGCCACGCTGGAGCGCCACTACGACGTCTTCTCCAAGGCCTTCGCCGACGTCGAAGCCATGGTCTGCTACGCCATGAAGGCGAATTCCAACCAGGCGGTGCTGAAGACGCTCGGCCGGCTGGGCGCCGGCGTCGACGTGGTCTCCGGCGGCGAACTGCGACGGGCGCTGGCGGCCGGCATTCCGGCAAGCCGCATCATGTTCTCCGGCGTCGGCAAGACGGCCGCCGAGATGGACCTTGCGCTGGAAGCCGGCATCTACTGCTTCAACGTCGAGTCCGAGCCCGAGCTGGAAGTCCTCAACCAGCGCGCCCAGCGGATGGGCAAGCGCGCGCATGTCTCCTTCCGCATCAATCCGGACGTCGATGCGCGCACCCATGCGAAGATCTCGACCGGCAGGAAGGAAAACAAGTTCGGCATTTCCTACGAGCGCGCCGGCAACGTCTACGCCTATGCTGCAACGCTGCCGGGCATCGAGGTCACCGGCATCGACATGCATATCGGCAGCCAGATCACCGAGCTGCAGCCCTTCGAGGACGCCTTCCGGTTGCTGCGCGAACTGGTCGACCGGCTGCGCGCCGCCGGCCACCGCATCGACCACGTCGACATCGGCGGCGGTCTCGGCATTCCCTACAAGGATGACAACAACCCGCCACCGCTGCCCGATGCTTATGCTGAGATCGTCAAGACGCAGCTGAAGAGCTTGGATTGCAGGATCGTTACCGAGCCCGGCCGCCTGATCGTCGGCAATGCCGGGATCCTGGTGACGGAGGTGATCTACGTGAAGGACGGCGGCGAAAAGACCTTCGTGATCGTCGACGGCGCCATGAACGACCTGATCCGCCCGACGCTCTACGAGGCCTATCACGAGATCCGCCCCGTGGTGGTCCCGGCCGCCGATGGGCCCCGCATCCGGGGCGACATCGTCGGTCCCGTCTGCGAGACCGGAGACTACCTGGCTCTCGACCGCGAGATGGCGGCACCCGCTCCCGGCGACCTCATCGCCGTCGGCTCCGCCGGTGCCTATGGCGCGGTCCAGGCCGGCACCTATAATTCCCGCCTTCTGGTGCCCGAAGTGCTGGTGAAGGGAAGCGAGTTCCACGTCATTCGCCCGCGCGGCAGCTATGATGACCTGATCGGGCTGGATTCCGTCCCCGGCTGGCTGTCCTGACGGGCTGATCGCCTCCGTTCACTTTTGCTCGACCCGTTCCGGAAAACTACGGGCAATAGGGCCGGCGCCCTCGTCTTCGCCACAAAGACTGCTATCTTGACGTCTTGGTTCGTCCGACGCGGCGCGACCTCTATTTTGCGCCGCCACAGGAGACGGTCCGCATGAGCAACACCCGCAAAGGTGCTTTCGACGCCCTTCCCGTGCTCGCCCGGCGCGTTGTACTGAAGCGGTCGCTGGCACGGCTCGTCCTTTTTCTCGAACGGCTTATACCCCGGCTCCTGCCGCCGCTCGCCGTCGTCGCGGTGTTCCTCTCCGTCGCCTGGCTCGGCGTTTTCCGGACCAACATCGACCTCCTGCGCTGGACGCTCGCGGGTCTCTTCGGTCTTGCCTTCGTCTTTGCCCTGCTGCCGCTGGCCCGCACCCGCTGGCCGAGCGCTGGCGACGGCGATCGCCTGCTCGAGGAGCGCAACCGGCTGGAACACCAGCCTGTCGCCGTCCAGGAGGACGTGCCGGCATTCGACACGCCGTTTGCCCGGGCGCTCTGGAAGGAGCACCAGGTCCGCATGGCCGAGCGCATTGCCGCCCTAGATGCCGGCATGCCGCGTCCCGATATCGCCCGCCACGACCGCTTCGCGCTGCGCGCCATTCCGGCACTGCTGCTGGTCGTTGCCTTCGGCTTCTCCTTCTCCAACGGCGCGGGCAGGATCTCCGACGTCTTTCGCACGCCGACGGCACCATTAAGCATCAATCCGGATCTGCGGATCGATGCCTGGCTGACGCCACCCTCCTACACGAGCCGCGCACCGGTCTTCCTGACCGGCGGCGAGGCGAACGCCAGCGCCTCCGTCACTATCCCGCAGCACTCGGACCTGACTGTCCGCGTCACCGGCGGCGAAGGCGAGGAAGCGGTTGTTTTCGCGGCCGCATCCAGCGATACGCCGGCGACGCTCGTCAGCGAGGAAACGGCCGCGCGACAGGCCGCTTCAGCAGGAGCAGAAGGGGCGGAAGCCACAACGCCGGCCGCTCCTGCCCCGGACAACCGGCCGCTTGCGCCGCGCACCTATCTCATGAAGGTGGCCGAGAGCGGCACGCTGACGGTCAACGGCGAGACCTGGAACTTCGACGTCATCCCCGACCTGCCGCCCGAGATCGCCTTCAACGGTCAGCCGAAGCGCGCGGTCAACGGCGCCCTGGAAATCGGCTTCACCGGCAAGGACGACTACGGCCTGCGCGAGGCGCATGCGCTGATCGAGCCCGTTGAAGCGCCTGCCCCGGACGCAACGCCGCTCTATCCGCTGCCGGAGTTCAAGCTCGACCTGCCGCGTCGCAGCCTGCGCGAGCCGGAAGGGGTGACGAGCCGGAACCTGACCGAGCATCCGCTGGCCGGCAAGCGGGTGCGCATCACGCTCGTCGCGACCGATGGGGC
>JBKBXP010000265.1:0-4577 GCA_046314035.1 Pseudorhizobium sp.
TCGGCATCGGTGATCGAGACGAGTTCGCATTTCCAGAACTGGTGCTGGCGCAGCATGCCACGCGTATCGCGGCCGGCCGAGCCCGCTTCCGAGCGGAAGGACGGGGTGAGTGCGGTGAAGCGGAGCGGCAGTTTCTCCTGCTCGAGGATTTCGCCGGCGACGAGGTTGGTCAGCGTCACTTCCGCCGTCGGGATCAGCCAGCGGCCGTCGGTCGTGCGAAACAGGTCCTCGGCAAATTTCGGAAGCTGGCCGGTGCCGAACATCGCCTCGTCGCGCACCATCAGCGGCGACGACACTTCGGTATAGCCGTGCTCGGTCGTGTGCAGGTCGATCATGAACTGGCCGAGCGCCCGCTCGAGCCTCGCCAACTGGCCGGTGAGCACGGTGAAACGGCTGCCGGAGAGCTTCGACGCGCGGTCGAAGTCCATCATGCCGAGCGCTTCGCCGATTTCGAAGTGCTCCTTGGCGGCGTGGTTCCAGCGCGGCTTCTCGCCGGTCACCCGGGCAACGACGTTGTCGTGCTCGTCCTTGCCGACCGGCACGTCCTCGAACGGAATGTTGGGAAGGCGCGACAGGGCATCCTCGAGCGCCGCAATCGCGACGCGCTCGTCCTGCTCCACCGCCGGCATGGTGTCCTTGAGATCGGCGACTTCCGCCTTCAGCCTGTCGACCAGTTCGGCGTTCTTCTGGGCCATGGCCGCGCCGATCTCCTTGGAGGCGGCGTTGCGGCGCGACTGCATGTCCTGGAGCTTCTGGATGACCGAGCGACGGGTGTCGTCGAGCGCGATCAGGACGGCGGACATCGGCTCCGCTCCCCGCGTCTTCAGCGCTTCGTCGAGAACGTCCGGATTGTCACGGATCCACTTGATATCGAGCATTCGTTCCTGGCCTTTCGAGCGGAACGCCACCTTTTCCAAACCGAGCGGGAGAGCTAAGCCTCGTCCGTCCCGGCAAGATCCGACGCGGCAGCTTCGGCCACAGCCTCCTCAGCGCGTCTGCGCTCGATGAATCGGGCGGCGTAGATGGAAATCTCGTAGAGAAGGATAGTCGGCAGCGCAAGACCGATCTGGGAAAGCGGATCCGGCGGCGTCAGCACGGCTGCAACGACGAAGGCGATGACGATCGCGAACTTGCGTTTCTCGCGGAGCCAGTCGCTCGTCAGGATGCCCACCCGCGCCAACAGGGTCGTCACTACCGGCAGTTGGAAGACCAGCCCGAAGGACAGCACGAGCGTCATGATCAGGCTCAGATATTCCGAGACCCGCGGCAGCAGCGAGATCGCCATCTCGCCCTCTTCCGGCGCCTGCTGCATCGACAGGAAGAACCACATGACCATCGGCGTAAAGAAGAAGTAGACGAGCGCCGCCCCTAGAAGGAAGAGCACCGGCGACGCGATCAGGAACGGCAGGAAGGCGGCCCGCTCGTTCTTGTAGAGACCGGGGGCCACGAACTTGTAGACCTGCGAGGCGATCACCGGAAATGCAATCACCAGCGCGCCGAACATGGCGACCTTCACCTGGGTGAAGAAGAACTCCTGCGGCGCCGTGTAGATCAGCTCCGACTTGCTGACGTCCATGTCTGCCCAGGTCACCGCCCACTTGTAGGGCACGACCAGGAAGTTGAAGAGATCCTTGGCGAAGAAAAAGCAGACGATGAAGGCGATAAAGAAGGCGCCGAGGGACCACATCAGCCGTTTGCGCAGTTCGATCAGATGCTCCAGGAGCGGCTGCGGCTTATCGTCGATGTCACCGCTCATGCTTTATCCTTCGGCGTTTCAGCCTGCTTTGCGGCACGCTTGCGAGGTGCTGCCTTGGGTTGAGCGGGAGCGGGCTCGGCCACAGCGCCAGCGACGACGCGGCTGCGTGCAGGCCTCACCGGCTTTGCTGCCGGCGTTTCCGCCACGGTCGTCGGTTGCTTGGTCGACTTGCGTGCCGCCTTGGCAGGCTTCGACCCCGGAGCATCAGCCGTTGCCGTCGCCGATGCTGCTGGCGCGCCCATAGCCGGCGGGGTCGACGGCAGGGTCATGGCCGGCGTCGGCACCGTCACGGGCGCCGGCTGCTCGGCCGGGATCACACCCTCGACAGTCTTCTGAGCTTCGACATCCGGCTTCTCGACCGGCGGCACGTCACCGTTCAAAGCCGTTGCCTGCGTCGGTTTGTCGACGCGGGTCGCCTTCTCGATATCGGTGCGGATCTCGTTGCCCATCTGACGCAGCGGGTTGATCGCGTCGCGCAGCGCGTTCGATGGGTTGAGCTTCTGCACATCCGCAATCGTCTTGCGGACGTCATCCATCTCCGTCTCGCGCAAGGCTTCGTCGAACTGCGAACGGAATTCGCCCGCCATCTTGCGCAGGTTGGAGGTCATCTTGCCGAATGCGCGCAGCATCGGCGGCAGATCCTTCGGACCCACCACGACAATCAGAATCACGCCAATGACCAGAAGCTCGGTCCAGCCGATATCAAGCATTCAAGGAGGCTCCTGCGGCCCGAACCATAAGATTTAGATCCGGGTCTTTTCCTTGGCGTCTTCAGGCTTGTGGTCGACCGTCTTCGAGGTGTCCGGCGTGTCGTCCTCGCTGATGCCCTTCTTGAAGCTCTTGATGCCCTTGGCGACGTCGCCCATCAGTTCGGGGATCTTGCCACGGCCAAAAAGCACGAGCACGATAACCAGAACGATCAGCCAATGCCAAACACTGAAGGAACCCATAACTCAAACTCCTAATTTCGGTTGCGTTGGATGTATGATGTTTAAGCGCCTTTATCAAACACCAAAATGTCCTGCGGCAGTACGCTCACGGTGACATCTGCGAGAGCGGTCGGCAAGAGGTCGGCGCGGACGCGGGCGCGCAGCGGTTCCTCGCGGCCTGGTACAGCCAGTTCCAGCAATTCCACGACGCCGAGGAAGCGCCGGGAGCGTATCCTCGCCTCGATCTCGCCGCCCTGGGGCATGACCCGCACGTCGGAAAGCCGGACTGCGACCGATACGGCCGTCCCGTCGGCAAACTGCGGTGTATGGACCCTGCCGACCGGCGTCTCGGTCACACCATTGCGGACCATGCCGTCGAATTCATTGATTTCCGAAAAGAAGGCGGCAGAAAAAAGGTCTTTCGGCTGCCGATAGAGAAGATCCGAGGTTCCGACCTGGACCAGCCGGCCGTCCCGCAGCAGGGCAATACGATCCGCCATGCGCATCGCCTCCTCCGCGTCATGCGTCACCACGATGGCAGTCGCCCGGCTTTCACGGAGAATCTGAAGGGTATCGGCGCGCACGGTGTCCTTCAGGCGCGAATCGAGACCCGAGAAGGGTTCGTCCATCAGGAGGACGCCCGGGCGCGGCGCCAGCGCCCGGGCGAGCGCGACGCGCTGCTGTTCGCCGCCCGACAGCGCATGCGGATATTTGTCGGCGTAGTGCGCCAGGCCCACCCGCTCCAGTGCCGCCTGCGCAGCGGCGATGGCGTCGCGCGTCGGCAGGGCCGTCAGGCCGAACCGGACGTTGTCGAGCACGCTCATGTGCGGGAAAAGCGCGAAATCCTGAAACATCAGGCCGATGCCCCGCTTTTCCGGCGGCAGGAACACGGAGGGACCTGCCGCTTCCCGCCCGTCGATCACCACCCTGCCCCGGCCTTGCACCTCGATACCGGCCGCGATCCTGAGGAGTGTCGTCTTGCCCGAACCCGAGGGGCCGAGAAGGCAAAGCACCTCTCCCGGCTCCGCCGTCAGCGAGATGCCCCTGATGGTTTCCTTGCCGTGATAGCTGTGATGGATGTCTTCGAACGTCAGGCGCGAGGCAAAGGATACGCCGGTGGTTCGCCTCGTTTTTTCGCCCGACGGGGCCGGTGGAAACGTCATGACTTGCTCAATGCTGGGGCTGCGGTCCGGGTTGCGACCCGAGCCTGAGGCTGCCTGAGAAAAGATGACTTCATTCCTCCTCTTCACCGCCCGGTGTCAAGAGCCCGAGCTCCTCCAGATCCATCTGGGTGATCGGATCCTCGTCGTCGTGAAGCTCGTCGCTCATGCCGGGAAGCGGAACGTGGAAGTTGGGCGGGATACGCCCTGAGAGGAGACCTGCACCCTTCAGCTCATCCAGTCCCGGCAGATCGCGCAGTTCCTCCAGGCCGAAGTGGTCGAGGAAATCCGGTGTCGTGCCGAGCGTGACGGGACGGCCGGGCGTCCTGCGCCGTCCGCGAAACCGGACCCATCCGGCCTCCATCAGCACATCCAGCGTGCCCCGGGAGGTTTGGACGCCACGAATGTCCTCGATCTCGGCGCGTGTCACCGGCTGGTGATAGGCGATGATAGCGAGTACTTCGAGCGCGGCGCGCGACAGCTTGCGGACATCGTTGTCATCCTTGCGGATCACGAACGACAGGTCGGCGGCGGTTCGGAAGCCCCAGCGGTCGCCGCTGCGGATGAGATTGACGCCGCGCGCCGCATAGAAGGACGAGAGCCCCTCCATCAGGGTGGGAACATCGACCCCAAGCGGCAGCCGTTCCGCCAGAAAATCTTCGGAGACGGGTTCGGCGGATGCAAAGACCAGCGCCTCGGCAATCCGCTCGGCCTCGGCAAGAGAAAAGTCCT
>JBKBXP010000266.1:0-1672 GCA_046314035.1 Pseudorhizobium sp.
GAAAGCTTCCTGTCCCAGACATGGCAGGTCACGGCGCAATCGAGCCGCGTCGGCATCCGGCTCGCCGGCGAGGCACTGGAACGGGCGATCACCAAGGAACTTCCCAGTGAGGCCACCGTCCATGGCGCCATCCAGGTTCCGGCCAGCGGCCAGCCGGTGCTCTTTCTTGCCGATCATCCGCTGACCGGCGGCTATCCGGTGATCGCCAATGTCGCGGGCCACCACCTCGATCTCGCCGGGCAGATCCCGGTGGGTGCACGCATACGCTTCAACCCGACACACCGCTTCGTCGACAGACTAATTCCGGGGAAACAGACATGAAGAAGGTTCTGATCGCCAACCGCGGCGAGATCGCGGTGCGGATCATCCGGGCCTGCAAGGACTACGGCCTGGCCTCTGTCGCCGTCTATGCCGATGCCGACGTCGGCGCGCACTTCGTCGCACAGGCGGACGAGGCCTATGCGCTGGACGGGGCAAGCGCGAAGGACACCTATCTCGACATCGACAAGCTGATCGCCATCGCCAGACGATCGGGCGCGGATGCCGTCCACCCCGGTTACGGGTTTCTCTCCGAGCGCGCCGAATTCGCGCGGGCTGTGATCGACGCGGGCCTGATCTGGATCGGCCCGGATCCGCAGGTGATCGAGGCGCTCGGAGACAAGCTCGAGGCGCGCCGCATCGCCCAGCGGGTCGGGGCGCCACTGGTGGCCGGCAGCGAGGGCGCCATTTCGAGTGCTGCGGAGGCGCTGGCATTTGCGAAGCGCTTCGGTCTGCCGATTGCGATCAAGGCCGCCCATGGCGGCGGCGGGCGCGGGATGAAGGTCGCGCGTCACCTGGACGAGGTGGAGGAGATGTTCCTGTCGGCCACCCGCGAGGCGGTCGCCGCCTTTGGGCGCGGCGAATGCTTTGTCGAACAGTTCCTCGACCGCCCGCGCCACATCGAGGCGCAGGTGTTGGCGGATCGGCTGGGCAATGTGCTCGTCGTCGGCACCCGCGACTGCTCGCTGCAGCGGCGCAACCAGAAGCTCGTCGAAGAAGCGCCAGCCCCGTTCCTGTCCCCGGAGCAGCGGGAGAAGATCCACGCCGCGTCTCGCGATATCTGTGCCGAGGCCGGCTACACCGGTGCGGGCACGGTGGAGTTCCTGCTCAGCGCCGACGGAATGATCTCGTTCCTCGAGGTCAACACGCGGCTGCAGGTCGAGCATCCGGTGACGGAAGAGACGACGGGGCTCGATCTGGTCATCGAGCAGTTCCGCATCGCCGAAGGCCTGCCGCTCAGCACGACCGAGACACCGCTGCCGCGTGGCCATGCCATCGAGTTCCGGATCAACATGGAAGACCCCGGCCGCGGCTTCCTGCCTTCGGCCGGCGAGATCACGAAATTTGCTGCACCCTCAGGTCCGGGCGTGAGGCTGGATTCCGGCGTTGCCAGCGGTTGCGTCATCCCGCCGATGTTCGATTCGCTGGCGGCCAAGCTGATCGTCTGGGGCGCCGACCGGGGGCAGGCTCTTGCCCGCGCCCGTCGGGCACTTGGCGAATTCCGGATCGAGGGCGTGCCGTCGGTGCTGCCCTTCCACCGGGCGGTCGTCGACCATCCCGATTTTGCCGGCGACAGTTTTCGCGTTCATACCCGCTGGATCGAGACCGATTTCGCCGGGACGCTGGAGGCCGA
>JBKBXP010000266.1:1842-4575 GCA_046314035.1 Pseudorhizobium sp.
TACCCGTGCCCGGGACGCTCGTCCAGTGGAATGTTGCCGATGGCGACCTTGTCACCAAGGGTGACGCGCTTGCGGTCATGGATGCCATGAAGATGGAAACTGTGGTTTCGGCACCGGAAGCGGGCGTCATCTCTATCCTTGCGGAAGCGGGCTCCTTCCAGAACGCAGGCGACGTCATCGCTCGCATTTCGCCTTCCAGTTCCAACCTTGCCGGTCAGGACGTACCGGAGACACTGACATGAGCGCCACCATGGACAATCAAACGCCGCTTCTGTCGGTCGAGGGGCTGAGCGTCGATTTCGGCGCCAGCCGGGTCGTTGAAGAACTCTCGTTTTCCGTCCAGCCGGGCCGGACGGTCGCCATCGTCGGTGAGTCCGGGTCGGGGAAGTCCGTCACGTCGCTGTCGATCATGCGGCTTGCCGACATGATGGGCGCGACCTTTGCCGCAGGGCGGATCATGTTTGCCGGGCAGGACCTGCTGCAGGCGTCGCAGAAGCAGATGCGCAAGATCCGCGGCAAGGAGATCGCCATGATCTTCCAGGAGCCAATGACCTCGCTCAATCCGGTCTTCACGATCGGCGACCAGATCTGCGAAGTACTGCTTCTGCACGAAGACATGAACAAGGCAGAGGCTCTGGCCGAAGCTACGCGGCTGCTGGACCTGGTCCGGCTGCCGGATTCCGCCGAGCTTGTGTCGCGCTATCCGCACCAGCTGTCGGGGGGCATGCGCCAGCGCGTCATGATCGCCATGGCGCTCGCCTGCCGGCCGAAGCTTTTGATCGCCGACGAGCCGACCACGGCCCTCGACGTTACCATCCAGGCGCAGATCCTCACCATCATGCGGGAGCTCCAGAAGGATCTCGGCATGGGCATGGTGTTCATCACCCATGACATGGGCGTCGTCGCTGAAATGGCCGACGATGTGGTGGTGATGTGGAAGGGCAAGAAGGTGGAGCAGGGGCCGGTGGAAGATATCTTCGCCAATCCGCAGCATCCCTATACCCGCACGCTGCTGGCCGCCGTTCCCCGTCTCGGCAGCATGACCGGCGAAGCCTTTCCGAAGCGCATGCCGCTCACCGTCCTGGAAGATGGCCAGCCGAAGCTGGTGGGTGAAGAGCGCGTGCAGGATACCGCCCGCTACGGAGAGAAGCCTCTCCTCTCGGTGAAGGACCTCTCCATCCGCTTCGATATCCGCAAGACGATCTTCGGAAAGGTGACGCACAGGCTGAGCGCCGTCTCCAAGGTCGCCTTCGACATCTATCCGGGCGAGACGCTGGCACTGGTCGGAGAGTCCGGATCGGGCAAATCCACCATCGGGAGGACGATCCAGCAGTTGCAGTCGGCCCATTCCGGCGACATCTCCTTCAACGGACGGGGCTATTCGGAGATGTCGGCGGCGGACCGCTTCCGCATGCGCCAGGAAATCCAGTATATCTTCCAGGATCCCTTCGCGTCGCTCGATCCGCGCAAGACGGTCGGCTTCTCGATTGCCGAGCCGATCAACACACATGGCCTGATCTCCGGCAGCAAGGCCGTTCGCCGCCGTGTCGACGAACTCTTGGAGCGCGTCGGACTGGGATCCGAATATGCGGACCGTTACCCGCACGAGTTTTCCGGCGGCCAGCGGCAGCGCATCTGCATTGCCCGCGCGCTGGCATCCGACCCCAAGCTGATCATCGCCGACGAGGCGCTGTCTGCTCTCGACGTCTCGATCCAGGCGCAGATCATCAATCTGTTCATGGATCTGCAGGCGGAGCGCGGGCTCGCCTACCTGTTCATCAGCCACGACATGGCGGTGGTGGAGAAGATGAGCCATCGCGTGGCCGTCCTTTATCTCGGCCAGATCATGGAAATGGGCAGCCGCCGCCAGGTCTTCGAGACGCCGGAGCACGACTACACCCGTCGGCTGCTCGCTTCCGTGCCGGTTGCGGATCCCGCCGCCCAGCGCAACACGCTGCTGATCGAGGGAGAGATCCCCAACCCGGTCCACCGTGTCGGCGAAGAACCCGCAATCCTTGCCCGCGAGGAAATCCATCCAGGCCACTTCATCGCGAAGAGCGCCTGAACAACCGCGAAGACATCGCACGCATCTGAAGAGGAACAGGTACATGACAATAATGAAACGGGGACTTCTGTCGGCGGCCGTCGCGCTTGCCATGGCAGGAACGGCGTTTTCCGGCCCGGCGCTGGCCGCCGGCAAGCTGACGCTGTCGAGCTCGCAGGATCCAGGCAGCTGGGACCCGGTCGACACCTTCCTGGTCGCATGGGCTGCCGTCTCCACCAACATCTTCGACGGCCTGACCTATCGTGGTCCTGACATGGAACTGGTGCCCGGACTTGCCGAAAGCTGGGAAGAGCTGGATGAGGGCAAGCGCATTCGCTTCACGCTGCGCCAGAACGTATCCTTCCACAACGGCGAGCCCTTCAACGCTGAAGCCGTGAAGTACACCTTCGACCGCCTGCTGGGTGAAGAAGGTGCCAAAGGCCCGCAGCGCTCCAACTATATCGCGATCGAGAGCGTCGAGGTCATCGACGAGTACACGGTCGACATGAAGCTCACGACACCGGATCCGGTTCTCCTGACGAAGCTTGCCGGCTACGGCGCGATGATCGTTCCGCCGAAGTACATCGCGGAAAAGGGTGAGGACTTCTTCAACCTCAACCCGGTCGGTACGGGCGCCTTCAAGTTCGTATCCTACCAGCCGAAGGTCGGCATCAACCTGGAAGCAAACG
>JBKBXP010000267.1:0-4499 GCA_046314035.1 Pseudorhizobium sp.
AAGGCGACCGCCGATGTCGCCGTTGATGGAGCCGCGGGAACCTTCCGGTTTACGGCCATCGAGATATTTGCCGGAGAGAATGCCGCCGGCGAGGGGGGAATAGGCCAGCAGTCCGACCGATTCGTGATGCGATACTTCGGCAAGATCGAGGTCGAAGGCACGGTAGAGCAGATTGTATTCGTTCTGGATCGAGACGACGCGCGGCAGGCCCTTCGCCTCGGCGGCCTTCAGGTACTGCATGGTACCCCAGGCCGTCTCGTTGGAAAGGCCGATCTCGCGGATCTTGCCGGCCTTCACCAGTTCGTCGAGCGCATCCAGCTTCTCGTCGATCGCGGCCACGGCTTCGGCGCTGTCCTGCCCGGAGGCGTCGAAGCCCCAGGCGTTGCGGAAATGATAGTGGCCACGGTTCGGCCAGTGGATCTGGTAAAGGTCGATATAATCCGTCTGCAGGCGAGTGAGGCTCGCATCGACGGCCTCCTTGATCGTCTCCTTGTCGATCGGCCTTCCGTCGCGAATATGCGGGCGTCCGCTGCCGGCGATCTTGGTGGCGAGAACGATGTCCTTGCGCCGTCCGGTCTTCTTCAGCCAACTGCCGATGAATTCCTCGGTTCGGCCGTAGGTTTCCGGGCTGACCGGGGTTGTCGGATAGAGTTCGGCGGTATCGAAGAAGTTGATGCCGGCCTCCACCGCATGGTCCATCTGCTCATGGGCCTCGCTCTCGGAATTCTGCGACCCCCAGGTCATGGTCCCGAGGCAGATCTCCGACACGGAGATATCCGTGCGGCCCAGTTTCTTGAATTTCATGATGTGACCCTTCTTGGCGATTTTCGGCAATTTAGGACCGAATTGCTGCAACGCAAGCGTCTGCAAGAAGCTCACGTCAGAACAGCTCTCCTTCCATGCAACTTTCTCATGGCAAATTGCATTGGGGCGGGCGGATGGCTATGCGGTGGCCGTTTTGCATTGATTTCAGGAGCATTTATTGATGAGCACTTCCTCCCCCAGATCGGACGCTGCTGGCGTTCCTGATGCCGGAGCGCCACCTTCACGCGGACAGTGGAAGCTGATCGGGCCCGGCATCGTTGCGGCGGCGACGGGCGTCGGTGCGGGCGATCTTGTCGCCACGCTGATTGCCGGCTCCCGCTTCGGCTACGCACTCCTCTGGGCCGCCGTCATCGGCTGCATCGTCAAGATCGCGCTCGCCGAAGGCTCTGCCCGTTACCATCTGGCCACGGGCTCGACGATGCTGGACGGCTGGCGTTCGCTGGGCCGCTGGACGAGCTGGTATTTCGGCATCTACATCATGATCTGGGGCTTCGTGTATGGCGCCACCGCCATGAGCGCGACGGCTCTGCCGCTGGCAGCACTCTTCCCCTTCCTGCCGCTCTGGGCCTGGGCGATGATTTCTGGCCTCGCCTGCGCCGCCTTCGTCGCCTTCAACCGCTATGAGATCTTCGAGAACACCATGAAGATCTGCATCGGCGTGATGTTCGTGATCGTCGTCGGCGTCGCCATCCTGGTTGGTCCGAATGTCGGTGAAGCGCTGACTGGTCTGGTGCCGAGCATCCCCGAAGGGTCCGCCTTCTACACGCTGGGCCTGATCGGCGGCGTCGGCGGCACGATCACAATGGCCTCCTACGGCTACTGGGTGAACGCCAAGGGCTGGCGCACGCCCGCCTGGATGGGTGTCATGCGGCTCGACAACCGCGTCGCCTATGTCGTCACCGGCATCTTCGTGATTTCCATGCTGATCGTCGGCGCCGAGCTCCTCTACACGGCACAGATCGCGCTGACGAGCGGCGACCGCGGCCTGCTCGATCTGCGCGCCGTTTTGGCCGAACGATTCGGCGGCACGGTGGCGACGCTCTTCCTCGTCGGTTTCTTCGCCACCGCCATCTCCTCCATCCTCGGCGTCTGGAACGGCGTTTCCCTGCTGTTTGCCGACTTCGTTCGCAACATGCGCGGAGAGACCGCCTCGCGCGTCGGACTGGAAAAGACGCCTGCCTTCCGCTTCTACCTGTTTTGGCTGACGATCCCGCCGATGACGCTGCTCTATTTCGGGCAACCCTTCCTGCTGGTCATCATCTACGGAGCGCTTGGCGCCTTCTTCATGCCGTTCCTGGCACTGACGCTGATCTGGCTCCTCAACTCCGATAGGGTGCCGGCGGAGTGGCGCAGCGGCTGGCTGTCCAACGGGCTGTTGGGCATCGCCGCCTTGCTGTTCATCGTGCTGTCGGCCAACGAGATCGTCCGCCTGTTCTCCGGCGGCTGAGGGGGCAGGCCCGGCACTTCACCTTGACTCCTGACCCTGGAACGTGAATTGGGATGCAAAAACCATAGGGAAGGACATCGTCCCATGAGCATCGCATTCACATTTCCAGGGCAGGGCAGCCAGGCCGTCGGCATGGGCAAGGATCTTGCCGATGCCTATCCCGAAGCCCGGGCCGTCTTCGACGAGGTCGATGACGCGCTCGGCCAGAAGCTTTCCGACATCATCTGGAACGGCCCGGAAGAAGCGCTGACGCTGACGGCCAACGCCCAGCCGGCGCTGATGGCCGTTTCCATCGCGGCGATCCGCGTCATGGAAGCCCGCGGTCTGAGCCTCGCCGACAAGGTCTCCTATGTCGCGGGCCATTCGCTCGGCGAATATTCTGCCCTCTGCGCCGCAGGCATGTTTACGCTCGCCGATACGGCGCGCCTGTTGCGCACCCGCGGCGATGCCATGCAGTCGGCCGTCGCGGTCGGCGAGGGCGCCATGGCTGCCATCATCGGCCTCGAACATGCCGACGTCGAGGCTGTCTGCCACGAGGCTGCCAGTGCCGGCGTCTGCCAGATTGCCAACGACAACGGCGGCGGCCAGCTGGTCATCTCGGGTTCCAAGGCTGCAGTCGAGAAGGCCGCGGCGCTGGCCACCGAAAAGGGTGCCAAGCGCGCCATCATGCTACCGGTCTCCGCACCCTTCCACAGCGGCCTCATGGCACCGGCGGCCGATGCCATGCGCCACGCCCTGGCCCAGGTCGAGAAGCACGATCCCGTCGTGCCGGTCATCGCCAACGTCCGCGCCGCACCGGTCACCGATGCCGGCGAGATTGCCGATCTGCTCGTCAGCCAGGTCACCGGACAGGTCCGCTGGCGCGAAACGGTGGAATGGTTTGCCGCCAACAACGTCACCACCCTCTATGAAATCGGCGCCGGCAAGGTCCTGACCGGTCTCGCACGCCGTATTGACAAGAACCTGTCCGGCACGACCGTCAATTCGCCGGCCGATATCGAAGCAGCCATGACGGCCATCCTCGGCTGAACAACCGTTTGATCCACGATCTCGCCGCCGATCCACTCCGGCAGGCGACATGCCTAACGAAGGGACATGATCATGTTTGACCTCACAGGCCGCAAGGCATTGGTGACAGGCGCGACCGGCGGCCTGGGCGAAGAAATCGCCCGCCTCTTGCACAAGCAGGGCGCGACCGTCGGCCTGCACGGGACCCGCGTCGAAAAGCTCGAGGCGCTGGCCGCGGAACTCGGCGATCGCGTCAAGATCTTCCCGGCCAACCTCTCCGATCGCGCCGAGGTCAAGGCGCTCGGCGAAAAGGCGGAAGCCGAGCTCGAGGGCGTCGACATCCTCGTCAACAACGCCGGCATCACCAAGGACGGCCTCTTCGTGCGCATGAGTGACGAGGACTGGGACGCCGTGCTGGAGGTCAACCTGACCTCCGCATTCCGCCTGACCCGCGAGCTGACGCATCCGATGATGCGCCGCCGCTTCGGCCGCATCATCAACATCACCTCGGTCGTCGGCGTCACCGGCAACCCGGGGCAGGCGAACTACTGCGCCTCCAAGGCCGGCATGATCGGCTTCACCAAGTCGCTGGCGCAGGAAATCGCCACCCGCAACGTCACCGTCAACTGCGTGGCGCCGGGCTTCATCGAGTCGGCGATGACCGACAAGCTGAACGACAAGCAGAAGGACGCAATCCTGGGTGCCATTCCCATGAAGCGCATGGGCGCCGGCGCCGATATCGCTGCTGCCGTCCTCTATCTCGCATCGGCGGAGAGCGGTTACGTCACGGGCCAGACGCTGCACGTCAACGGCGGCATGGTGATGATCTGATTGCTCTGTTCCCCGCCGTGCATCGAAGCTGTTGGTGCTTTCGGCGGGAACAGATTCTGGCTTTGCGGAACATCGAAAGCATGTTAAGCGGGCCATGACTGTGGACAGTCGCCCCGAAATGCAGGGGATCATTGCGCTTTTGCTGCCATGATCGGAACCTGCGGAGGGTTGAACGGGTTTGCCCGCGTAGCCGACGTTCGGAGGCCGACGCAGGTTTCAACAGGGTACGGATGCCATTGAGGCATTCGAGAAGATAAAGGTCGAGGAAACCGACATGAGCGATATCGCAGAACGCGTTAAGAAAATTGTAATTGATCACCTCGGCGTTGATGCCGAGAAGGTTGTCGAAGGCGCAAGCTTCATCGACGATCTCGGCGCGGACTCGCTC
>JBKBXP010000268.1:0-4493 GCA_046314035.1 Pseudorhizobium sp.
GAGGAAATTCGGCGGGTCAAACAGCATTGCCGACATCACCAGCCGCGCCTTCTCGCCACCCGACAGAACCCGGCACCGCTTCTCCACATCGTCGCCCGAGAAGCCGAAGCAGCCGGACAGCGCGCGCAGCGGCGCCTGCCCTGCCTTGGGAAACTGCTCCTCCAGCCATTGCAGGACGGTGCTTTCGCCGTCCAGAACGTCCATCGCATGCTGAGCGAAATAGCCGAGCTTGACGCTGGCGCCGAGCGAGACGCGGCCTTCGTCCGGATCGGTGGCGCCGGTGACGAGCTTCAGAAGCGTCGACTTGCCGGCGCCGTTGACGCCCATGATGCACCAGCGCTCGCGGCGGCGGACCATGAAGTCCAGCCCTTCGTAGATGGTGCGGCTGCCATAGGCCTTGTGGACGTTCTTCAGGTTGACGACATCCTCGCCCGAGCGCGGCGCCGGCAGGAAGTCGAAGGCGACCGTCTGGCGCCGTCGGGGCGGCTCGACGCGGTCGATCTTGTCGAGCTTCTTGACCCGGCTCTGGACCTGCGTCGCATGCGAGGCGCGCGCCTTGAAGCGCTCGATGAACTTCATTTCCTTGGCCAGCATCGCCTGCTGCCGTTCGAACTGCGCCTGCTGGTTCTTCTCGTTGAGCGCCCGCTGCTCCTCGTAGAACCCGTAGTCGCCGGAATAGCTGTTGAGCGAACCGGAATCGATCTCGATGATCTTGGTGACGATGCGGTTCATGAACTCGCGATCGTGCGAGGTCATCAGGAGCGCGCCGTCATAGCCGCGCAGGAAATCCTCCAGCCAGATCAGGCTTTCCAGATCAAGGTGGTTGCTCGGCTCGTCGAGCAGCATGACGTCGGGCCGCATCAGCAGGATCCGGGCGAGCGCCACGCGCATCTTCCATCCGCCCGACAGTTTGCCGACGTCGCCGTCCATCATCTCCTGCGAGAAGCTGAGCCCCGCCAGCACTTCGCGCGCCCGGCCTTCTAGCGCATAGCCGTCGAGCTCCTCGTAGCGTGCCTGGACCTCGCCATAGCGCTCGATGATCGCATCCATCTCGTCCATGCGGTCCGGATCCGACATCGCCGCCTCGAGCAACCGGAGTTCCGCCGCGACGGCGCTCACAGGCCCTGCCCCTTCCATGACCTCGGCCACGGCGCTGCGCCCTTCCATCTCGCCGACGTCCTGATTGAAATAGCCGATAGAGACATTCTTCTCGGCGGCCACCTGGCCGTCGTCCGGCTGCTCCTCGCCGGTGATCATCCGAAAGAGCGTCGTCTTGCCGGCACCGTTCGGCCCGACGAGGCCGATCTTCTCGCCCTTGTTCAAGGCCGCCGAGGCCTCGATGAAGAGAAGGCGGTGGCTGTTCTGCTTGCTGATGTTCTCGATGCGGATCATGTTTTTTAGCCCAGGCGTCACGTTTCGGCGCCCTTATGGCATGCTATATCCAGGCTGTGTAAGGTTTTTCGCGATCACCTGCGGCGCGACGAAAAGCCGGAGAGCACGGCTGCTCCGGGCTCTCCCCCACCGGCGCATCAGCTATTGCGCACGAACATGTCATAGACATGGGTCGAGTTCGGAACCGTCACCCGGGGGGCCAGTCCAGCGAATGGCGCAGGTGCCAGCCATGGCGCCGCCAGGCCAGCCTCGACCGGGTCGCCGATCTTGTTGCTGTTCCAGCCGACCAGCAATCGCCCGCCGGGATTGAGGATCGCTGACAGCGCCGACAGGGTCTGGACCTGATCATCGCGGGCATTGACGCCAAACCCAAGCACCCCGTTCAACAGGATGGAGTCAAACTTCACATCCGCGAAAAGTTGGTCGGCAAAGCGGATGTCGCCGGTACGGTGCCGTTCCGCGTGCCCCCAGCCGGCAGCGTCAGGATCTATGTCGGTAGACCAGACGCGTCCTCCGTCCCGCTCCAGCACCTCGATATACTTCGCCGTGTATTCCTGGCAGCCGACCCACAGGATATTGCCTCCCGCCGCTGCAAAGGCGGGCAGATAGCTGTTGATCATCAACTGTCGGTCGGGAAGTTTCTCGATCTTCCTGGCGCGCATCGCAGAATGGATTTGCCCACCGCGCATGCTTCCGAAGACAAGGTTCAGAAAAATCCTTTTGCCACCCATGCAACGCCAACGATCTTCAATGAGGAACACTGACCACGATGTATAACCGAGCGCGGTGCGATGGCGAGTGGCTTGCGATTTTATTTCTCCCTTTCAAAGTCGAGGTTAGGCCGCGACGGGATCCGTCTGCAGTCAATGACCGCAAAGGATTGTCTGCCGGACAACATCTGGCCGGCAGACGGAGACTTCGAATTTAACTGCAATCACAAATAGAAATTGCTGAGGCCCGAAAAATATGATTTGCGGCTTATCGACCTCGTTCTCTGGCCGAACATCTTATGGGCATCTTCCATGTCACCTCGCTTTCGCATCCTGCACGTCCTCTTCACCTCGCGTCTCGCCGGATCTGAGCGATACTGCGTAGACCTTGCCAATGAACAGGCGGCACTAGGCCACGAGGTTCACATTGCGGGGCGCGCCGGCTCTCCGCTTGCCGCACTGTTGTCCGACCAGGTCACCTTCCACGGCTTCCGGACACCGTTTCTGAAGAGCCTGAAACTCCACCGCCTGATGACCCGCGCCGGCATCGACATCTGCCACGCTCATCTTGGTCCGGCCTGCAAGGCGATAGCGAAGGCACCGGGCACCGTCGTCAAGATCGCAACCCTCCATGTCGGCTACAAGACAAGGCACCATGCCCGCCTCGACGGCCTGATCTGCGTCAACGGCACGCAGCTCGAACGGTTGAAGGACTACACGGGCAAGGCGCGCCTGATCTCGAACTGGTTGCCTGCAACGACGAACGGGACGAAGACGGACCTGAGGGCCGAACTCGCCCTGCCATCGTCGACAAGGCTTGTGGGCGCTGTCGGACGGCTGCATCCCAGCAAGGGCTACGATGTGCTGATCTCGGCCTTCCTGCGGTCGGCCCCCAAGGATACGGCTCTGGTCATTCTCGGTGAAGGTCGGCAACGCTCGGCGCTGGCGAAGCTCGCCGCCGGCGACCCGCGCATCCACCTCCTTGGACATCGTGACAACGTCTCGGGCTTCCTGCAGAACCTCGATCTGTTCGTATCGCCATCCCGGGAAGAAACCTTCGGTCTGGCAATCCTGGAGGCCATGCAGGAAGGGCTCCCCATCATTGCCACCGCAACGGAAGGCCCGTCGGTTTATCTGCGCAACTATCCGGTGACGCTGGTGGCTCCCGGATCCGTCGACGATCTCTCGGCAGTACTCTCCGCGGCCCTCCGGTCCGATCGAGTTGTGAGCGGCGGCCGAATAGGCTACGATCTGGCTCCCTTCTCACGATCCAATGGTGTTGCCAGTGTGCTGGATTTCTACGCTCAAGTCACCGATGGACTCCAGGATCGTACTCGGCGGACATCCGACCTCTCCTGCGTGCCGCTGATCGATGCTTCCAAGGCCTAAGAGCGATTTCTGGCGGGTCGGTGTGGTTCCCGCGCCCGCCCGGGACCTGCTGGACCCGCGTGTTCTCTCGCGGTTGTCGGACCGCATCACGTGGCTGCCCGACCCCGGACCCTGGCGGTACCTGGCCGACCCCTTCGCCATTCAGCGCGGGGGCACCACGCATGTCTTCGTGGAAGCCTTCGACTACCGGACGAAGCATGCGGTGATCGAGCGCCACGAGCTCGGCCCCGATTTGCGGTGGCAGGGCAGCGAGGTGGCATTGGCGCGTCCTTTTCACCTGTCCTACCCCTTCATGATCGAGATTGATGGTGAGGTCTTCATGGTGCCGGAAAGCCACAAGGCCGGAGAAATTGCTCTCTATCGCGCCCGTTCCTTTCCCCACGACTGGGTACGCGAAGTCGTGCTTTTGCCCGATACGGCAGGTGCCGAGGCGTCTCTAATCCAGGTCCGAGAGACGTGGTGGATGTTCTTCACCATCGTCGGCCCCGGCGCTCGTGACCAGCGTGAACTTCACGTCGCATCTGCCGACAGCCTTACCGGCCCCTGGACGCTGCATCCGCAAAATCCGGTCCTGGTGGATCGCGCCGGCGCACGACCAGGTGGGACCCCCTTCGTCGGCGCCGATGGGGCCGTGATCCTGCCGGTGCAGGATTGCAGCCGGACCTATGGGGGAAGTCTGCGCTTCCTCCGCTTCGAAACACTCACACCGAGTCACATCGAGGTACGGCATCTCGAGGCCCAGCTGACGGGAGATCTGGCTTTGGCCGATCATCCGGATGGGCTCCACACCTTCGCAATGTGCGGCGATCTTACCCTGATCGACGTCAAGCGGGTTGATCGCTCGCACGTCCGGCGGCTCGTGAACTTGCGACGACGCCTCATGGCTCTGGGCGGCGGACGTTAGGCTGCTGTCGCGAGCGTTCGAACGCACACTCCGGAAAAGCTGGAGAGGCGATGCACCCGCGCCCGTGACAAACGAGGATCGCGACCTAATTTGACCCC
>JBKBXP010000269.1:0-4492 GCA_046314035.1 Pseudorhizobium sp.
AAGGACTACATGGAGAGCACCAAGGCCTTCGCCCGCGAGCACGGCTATGTGGAAACCATCTTCGGTCGGCGCGCCCATTACCCGGAGATCAAGTCGTCCAACCCTTCGATGCGGGCCTTCAACGAACGCGCCGCCATCAATGCCCCGATCCAGGGCTCGGCCGCCGACGTGATCCGCCGCGCCATGATCCAGATCGAACCCGCACTCGTGGCTGCCGGCCTTTCGGAACGCTGCCGCATGCTGCTGCAGGTGCATGACGAACTGATCTTCGAGGTCGAGGACGAGGCGGTCGATACCGCCATGCCCGTCATCGTCGACATCATGGAAAATGCCGCCATGCCGGCCGTCTCCATGCGCGTGCCGCTCAAGGTCGACGCCCGCGCCGCCCACAATTGGGACGAGGCGCACTGAGAATTCCCGGCTTCGGCCGGCATTGAAACAAGGGGTCGTTTCGACCCACAGGAGTAAAAGATTTGGCTTTCACCACCATCAACGGCAACGTCGTCCATTACGAACTGATCGGAGAGGCGAAAGCCAAGAACCTGATCGTCTTCTCCAACGGGCTCGGCACCGACTTCCGCATCTGGCTGCCGCTCTTCGATGAACTCGGCGACGACGTCTCGGTGCTGTTCTACGATAGCCGCGGCCACGGCCTCTCCGGCGGCGCCGACAAGCCCTTCGGCATGGCCGATCTGGTCTCGGATCTCGCCACCCTCTGCGACGAACTCGGCATCCGCAAGGCCACTTTCTGCGGCCTCTCCGTCGGCGGTCTCGTTTGCCAGGGTCTCTGGCAGGAGCGGCCGGATCTGTTCCGCAAGCTCATCCTCTGCGACACCGCACCCCGCATCGGTACAGCCGAAATCTGGGCAGAACGAATCGCCGGCATCGAGAAGGACGGTCTGGAAAGTGCTGCCGACAGCGCCATGGCGCGCTGGTTCACGCCGGCCTTCCATGACGACCGTGCCGATGAACTGGCAGGCTATCGCCTGATGATGACGCGCCAGTCCCTAGCCGGCTATCTTTCAACTTGTGCTGCCTTGCGCGACACGGATTTCTCGGACGTCCTGCCGACCATCACTGTGCCCACGCTCTTCGTCGTCGGCGACCAGGACGGCTCGACGCCGCCTGCCACCGTCGAAGCCGGCTCCCAGCTGGTGCCGGGCGCTCGTTTCGAGGAAATCGCCGATTGCGCCCATATCCCCTCTGTCGAGCAGCCGGAAGCGCTGGCCGAGCTGATCCAGGGCTTCATGCGCAAGCAAGCGAACTGAGAATAGTCACTGAAAATGAGAGAAGCCGCCTCATGGGCGGCTTCTTTCATTTCGGGGAGGGTGGTGACGCTCAATGCGCGGCGGACATGTCGCCCAGCACTTCCTTGGAAGCCACCGTCGAATCCGCGTTCAGCTTGTAGACCATGGGTACGCCGGTCGCGAGATTCAGCTTCAGGATTTCTTCCTTCGAAAGCCGATCCAGAACCATGACCAGCGAACGCAGAGAATTGCCATGCGCTGCCACCAGAACCTTCTCGCCACGTAGCACGCGCGGCAGTATCTCGGTCATGTAATAAGGCCAGACGCGCGCACCGGTGTCGCGCAGGCTTTCGCCGCCCGGCGGCGGGATGTCGTAGGAACGGCGCCAGATATGCACCTGCTCTTCGCCCCACTTGGCGCGGGCGTCGTCCTTGTTGAGACCCGAAAGATCGCCGTAGTCGCGCTCGTTCAGCGCTTCGTCTTTGATCGTCTCAAGACCGGTCTGGCCGACGTTTTCCAGGATGATGTCGCAGGTTTTCTGCGCACGCGTCAGGACGGACGTGAATGCGATATCGAACTTGATGCCGTAATCGGCAAGTGCCTTGCCGCCGGCATTGGCTTCCGTCACGCCGAGCTCGGTGAGATCAGGGTCACGCCAGCCGGTGAACAGGTTCTTCAGGTTCCAGTCGCTCTGGCCATGGCGCACGAGCACGAGTGTACCGGTCATCGACAATTCCTCTCTTGACGATCAGGGGGTGGAGTTGAGCCCGAGCACATCGAGCATGGTGTAACGGCCGGGCTTCTGGTCCCGGGCCCAGATGGCGGCCTTCAGCGCACCACGAGCAAAGAGCGAACGGTCGGTCGCGCTGTGAGAGAGCGTGACCATTTCGCCTTCGCTGGCAAAGAGCACGGAGTGCTCGCCGATCACGGAGCCGCCGCGCAGCGTGGCAAAGCCGATCGAGCCTTCCTCGCGCGGCCCGGTATGGCCGTCGCGCACGCGGACCGAATGATCGGCAAGCGAAATGCCCCGGCCTTCCGCCGCTGCTTCGCCGAGCAAAAGCGCCGTGCCGGAAGGCGCGTCGACCTTATGCTTGTGGTGCATCTCGAGCACTTCGATATCCCAGCCGGCGGCATCAAGCGCGCGCGCCGCCTGCTTGATGAGAACCGAAAGCAGATTGACGCCGAGGCTCATATTGCCGGACTTCACGACCCGAGCATGACGCGCCGCCGCATCGATCTTCTCTTCGTGCTCCGGCAGGCAGCCCGTGGTGCCGATCACATGCACGATGCGCGCCTGGGCCGCCAGCGCCGCAAACTCGACGGTCGAAGCCGGCGTGGTGAAATCGATGACGCCATCGGCATGCAGGAAGGCCGCCAGCGGATCGTCGGTCACGGCAACGCCAAGCTTGGGCACACCGGCCAGTTCGCCGGCATCCTGTCCGAGCACGGCCGAGCCTGCCCGTTCCACCGCCGCATGCAGCACAAGACCCTCTGTCTCGCTGATCAGCTTGATCAGCGTCTTGCCCATGCGACCGGCGGCACCGACGACAACGAGCTTCATGGGCGTATTCATGCGGGTCTATTCCTGGCTGATGAGCAGGCCGTTCGGAGCGGCCTGCAGATTGTTGAGGCGAGCGTAGAGACCGCCCTGCCGCTGTGCAAGGCTCTCATGCGTGCCTTCTTCCACCACTTCGCCATCCTGCATGACAATGATCTTGTCGGCATTGACGACGGTGGAGAGGCGGTGCGCGATGACGATCACGGTGCGACCGGCCATGGCCGCATCGAGCGCCTGCTGCACGGCTGCTTCCGATTCCGTGTCGAGCGAGGACGTCGCCTCGTCGAGGAGCAGGATCGGTGCGTTGCGTACCAGCGCGCGGGCAATCGAGAGCCGCTGCCGCTGGCCACCGGAAAGCGTGATGCCGTTCTCGCCGACGGGCGTATCGTATCCTTGCGCCTGGGCAAGGATGAAGTCATGGGCGTTTGCAAGCCGTGCCGCATCCTCGATCTCGGCATCGGTCGCCTCCGGGCGTCCGTAGCGGATGTTGTCGCGGATCGTGCCTTCGAAGAGGTAAGGTTGCTGTGACACATAGGCGAGTTGCTGGCGCAGCGACGATTTCGTCACGTCGGCGATGTTCTGCCCGTCGATCAGGATTTCGCCTTCGGCCGGATCGTAAAAGCGCGGAACAAGCGTGATGACCGTTGACTTGCCGGCACCTGACGGTCCCACCAGCGCAGTCGTCTTGCCGCCTTCGGCCGTGAAGCGCAGATTGCGCAAGACAGGCTCGTTCGAGCCGTAGGCAAAGGTCACGTTGCGGAATTCTATCTTCGCCTCGGTCACCGACATCTGCTGGGCGCCGTCCTTGTCCTGCTGGTTCGGCTGCGTGTCGAGGATCTCGTAGATCATCCGCGCATTGACGGCGGCGCGTTCCATATGGACCTGCAGGCGCGCCAGCCGCTTTGCGGGCTCGTAAGCGAGGAGCAGGGCCGTGACGAAGGAGAAGAAAGCGCCCGGCAGCACTCCGCCATAGATCGATTGATAGGCGGCATACGCCATGACGCCGGCAATCGACAGGCCCGCCAGGCTCTCGGTCAGCGGTCCGTTGCGTTCGCTGAGGCGGGCGATCCTGTTGGCGCGTCCCTCCGCGGCATTGATCGTCGACTGGATCTTGTTTTCCAGCTGGCTTTCCATGGTGAAGGCCTTGACGATCGCAATGCCTTGTACCGCCTCCTGGATCGCGCCGAGAACATGCGAATTCAGAATGACCGATTCCTTCGTCGCGCTGCGCAGACGGCGCGAGATATAGCGCAGGCCGAGGAAAAGCGGCGGTGCCACGGTGAACACGATCAGCGACAGAACGATATCCTGATAAAACATCACGGCGAGCAGCGCGACGAGTGTCACGAGGTCGCGGGCAAGCGAGGTGATCGTCATGTTGAGAACATCGCGGATCCCGTTGATGTTCTCGTTGATCTGGGCCGCGAGCCGCGCGGATCTTGCCTCGCTGAAATAGCCGACGGAGAGCGACATCAGATGGGCAAACAGGCGTCTCTGGTAGCGCGCCACGATGTTGTTGCCGATTGTCGACAGCGTCACGGCCTGGCCGTATCCGGCAAAGCCGCGAATGACGAAAGCCGCGAAGATCGATCCGCAGATGAGCCATACGAGGTCGGCGCGCCGGTTGGCAAAGGCCTCGTTGATGACGGCTTCCATGATCCAGGCGGTGAAGGCGGTGGTCAGGGCA
>JBKBXP010000270.1:0-4455 GCA_046314035.1 Pseudorhizobium sp.
GGAGCCTTCGAGCACCGACCAGTTGTTTTTTGGTTCACGTGGTTATGGGAAGCCGAGGTGATTCGGCTTAGGGACTAACGGCGCTCCGGGATCCAGATGCGCTGTCCGTCGCGGATGATCCAGCGGCCGTCACGATTGGTGTCTTCACGAGAGGCACGCTCTCTGCGCTCATCATTGCCGCGACGTCCATCCCATCGGCTGTCTCCGCCGCGCCGGTCGCCGTAGTCCCGTTGATCCCGACGATCGTAGTCCGGCCGGCGGTCGTTTCGATCGCTCCTGTCGATGCGGTCATATCGGGGACCGGAATCATAGGCGACGCGGGAGCCTCCTTCACTGACGCAGCCTGCAGCGGTGAGGCAGATCAGGCCAAGGACGGACAGGGTGATTGCTGATGTTTTCATGCTTGCGCTTCTCCTTGATGCTCCTCCAGATGGGGCCGCATCGGCGGATGGCAAGCGAACTGCGCTGCAAAGTGCGTCGATCCCGGACAGTCGCGGTGACCTCGACCAAGACGTTCAGACGGTGAGGATGTATACAGGGTAGGGGTTTTGCTTGCCGCGCCCGGCGTGGTCGCAGTAAGGTTTCGACGGATGGTGTCGGTAACGGTGGGAGTGCAGCGGTGGAGGAGACGGGGAGGACGACGCATACGGCCGTGGCGCTGATGGAGTTGCGCAAGCGCATCCTCAACGGCGACTTTCCCGGTGGAACGCGTCTCTTCGAGGTGCCGCTTGCCGAGACCTTGCAGATCTCGCGTACGCCGATCCGCGAGGCTATGTCGCGGCTGGCGGAGGAGGGTCTCCTGGACCGGCTGACCAATGGCGGCTTCGTCGTGCGCAGCTTCACCTTTGCCGATGTGCTGGATGCCATCGAACTGCGCGGCGTGCTGGAAGGCACCGCGGCGCGGCTTGCGGCGGAACGCGGTGTGACGCCGGAGGGGCTGGCGAAGATGCTGGCGGTGCTGGCCAGCCTGGACGCCTGTTTCGGTACGGCGCCCGGAGACATCAATTTCGAAACTTATTCCGACCTCAACGCCCAGTTCCATGCCCTGCTGGTGACGCTGGCGGGAAGTGTCGTTCTGCAGCGGGAGATCGACCGGGCAACGCGGCTGCCCTTTGCATCTCCTTCGGCTTTCCTCTCCGATCAGACGAACATCGACATCTTCCGGCAGTCACTGCACGTGGCGCAGGAGCAGCATCGGGCGCTGGTTTCGGCCATTTCCTCACGAGAAGGAACGCGGGCGGAGTTCGTGGCGCGCGAGCACGCCCGTATTGCCCGCCGCAATCTCGAGTATGTGATCCACGAAAGCCCGGACCTGATCCTGCGGGTGCCGGGACTGGGCCTTCTCAACAGCTGACGGTATATTTTCGTCGCGTCGCATTGCTGTGCCCCGCGCCCGGGCCGCCGAAAAGCGCAGTTCACTTTCCCCCTTGAGTTTTGCCGTCAAATGGGTTGATGTATACATCAACGCTTTATCTCAGGGAGGAGAGAACGTGACCAGATCCAGTCTATCCGACGTAATCGACGCAAACGGTAATGTTGTCGAGATGCTGCGCAACTCGCGCGTGGGCATGTATGTATACCCGGTGGTGGCGCCCGAGTTCACCAACTGGCGCGACGAGCAGCGTGCCTGGCGCGAGTCGGCGGTCTTGTTCGACCAGTCGCACCACATGGACGAGGTGATCGTCGAAGGTCCGCAGGCGGCAGAATTTCTCGAACACGTCGGCATCAACAGCTTTGCCAACTTCGATCTCAACCGGGCCAAGCACTTCGTGCCGGTCACGCCCGCCGGACACGTGATCGGCGACATGATCATTTTCCGTGAACGGCAGGACAAGTTCATCCTCGTCGGTCGGGCGCCCACCGCCAACTGGGTGCTCTTCCAGCAGGCCATCGGCAAGTGGAACGTTCGTCTTCACCGTGACCCACGCTCGCCGTCGCGTCCGGACGGCAAGGCCGTCTACCGGACCCATTACCGCTTCCAGATCCAGGGGCCGGATGCGCCGAAGATCTTCGAGAAGATGAACGGCGGCCCGGTTCCGGACATCAAGTTCTTCCACGTCGACTGGATCAATGTCGGCTCCAAGCGCGTGCAGGCACTGCGCCACGGCATGGCCGGTGCGCCGGGTCTCGAGATCTGGGGCCCTCATGCGGACCTCGAATATGTGCGCAGCGTCATCCTGGAATCGGCACGCGAGGCCGGCGTCGACCTGCACCAGGTCGGCAGCCGCGCCTATTCGACAAACACTCTGGAATCGGGATGGATCCCGTCGCCGCTGCCGGGCATCTACACCGGCGACGGGATGATGAAGGAATACCGCGACTGGCTCGGTGCCGACAGCTACGAGGCGACCGGCGCCATCGGCGGTAGCTTCGTGTCCAGCAATATCGAGGACTATTACGTCAACCCGTTCGAGCTTGGCTACGGCTTCTACATCGGCTGGAAGTCCGACTTCATCGGCAAGCCGGCGCTCGAGACGCTGAAGGACGCCAAGAACCGCAAGAAGGTCACCTTCGAGTGGAATGCCGAAGACGTCGTAAAGGTCATCGCCTCGGCCTTCCAGCCGGGTGAGGATCACTACAAGTGGATCGACTTCCCGCAGCCGAATTACGCCTCGACAAGCGCCGACATGGTCATGCACGACGGCAAGATGGTCGGCATGTCGATGTTCAACGGCTACAGCTACAACGAGCGTTGCATGCTGTCGCTCGGCGTCGTCGATGCCGACATCCAGGAAGGCGACGTGCTGACGATGATCTGGGGCGAACCGAACGGTGGCAGCGGCAAGACCTCGACGGAACGCCACAAGCAGGCGGAGATCCGGGTGAGGGTCTCTCCGACGCCCTATGCGGCCGAAGCACGCCAGAACTACGCGGAGAGCTGGCGTACCAAGCGCGTCGGCTGAACGACCGGCGGCGGACGCTTGCGGGCGTCCGCTCATCCTTCGCTCTTTTCGATCAGGGCCTTCGGGAAGCCGGACGCCGAGGGACAGGCCATGGGAATGACAGGTTTTCTGCGCAAGGACGATGCCTCTGCCGCTCCCGGTACCCATTGGGACCTCCTTGCGGCGTGCTCGATCGAGGTGATGCCGCGGACCGCGGCAAAGATCGACGACTTCCGGCCGTTGCTGCCGGCGGGAACCCGGGTCTACATCGCCCACATCCATGACACGCCGATCGACGACATGGTGGCGACGGCTCGGCGACTGACCGACGAGGGGTTCCAGCCGATGCCGCATTTTCCGGCGCGGATCATTCCTGACCGGGTCATGCTGGAGACCTGGGCGCGCCGCTATCGCGACGAGGCGGGCGTCAGTCAGGCGCTGCTGCTGGGCGGGGGCGTATCAGAGCCGGCCGGCGACCTGGACAGTTCGATCGCCATGCTGGAGACGGGCATCTTTGATCGCCTCGGATACCGGCGACTGCATGTAGCCGGCCATCCGGAGGGCAACAGGGACATCGACCGGGAGGGCGGATACCAGCTTGTGGATGCGGCGCTGCAGTGGAAGCAGGAGTTTTCGCAGCGCACCGATGCGGATATGGCAATCGTCACCCAGTTTGCCTTCGAGGCCGGGCCTGTCATCGCATGGGCGGAGCGGCTGGCGGGCGCCGGCATCAGCTTGCCGATCCATGTGGGCGTGGCAGGTCCGACCAAGCTTCAGACCCTCATCAAGTTCGCAATCGCTTGTGGCGTCGGCCCGTCGCTCGGCGTGTTGCAGAAGCGGGCGCTGGACTTGCGCAAGCTGCTGGTGCCCTACGAACCCACCGATCTCCTGGGAGATCTTGCTGCCTACAAGGCAGGACACCCGCAGAGCCTGATCGAGCAGATCCATGTGTTTCCGCTGGGCGGCATCCAGGCCAGCGCGGAGTGGCTGGCGAAAGTACGGCGCGAAGCCGGCGCATCGGCTGCAGGCGCCTGACGACGGGAAGACTTGTCGGCGGAGGTGTCGGACGTTAAGCCCGGGGCTCGACCTCCAGACCGTTGAACGATCGGAACCATCCTTGTCCTCTCCTCGTCCTGATCTCATCAAGAGCTATGCCGGCTTCCTCTTCGACATGGACGGCACCATCCTCAACTCCATCGCCGCCGCTGAGCGCGTCTGGGGCCGCTGGGCGCTGCGCCATGGGCTGGACCTCGAGACTTTCCTGCCGACGATGCACGGGAAGCGCGGCATCGACACGATCAGCGGGCTGAACCTGCCGGGGATCGACCCGGTCGCCGAAGCAGCCGAGATCCTGCGCGGCGAGATCGAGGATGTCGAGGGCGTGATCGCCATCGAGGGCGCTGCGGACTTCCTGGCGTCGCTGCCGCCGAGCCAGTGGGCGATCGTGACTTCGGCGCCAAGAGACCTTGCCCGCGCGCGGCTTGCGGCAGCCGGGATTCCGCAGCCGCAGATCATGGTGACGGCGGAAGATGTCTCGGTCGGCAAGCCCGATCCGCAGGGCTATCTGCTCGGC
>JBKBXP010000271.1:0-4448 GCA_046314035.1 Pseudorhizobium sp.
TCTTTCAGGCTGCCCAGAACGAGCTTTCCGAACGGCGACGCGCAGAAGAAGCCTTGCAGGAACTGAATGCGCGCCTGGAGCAGAAGGTCGCCGAGGAAATTTCCGAACGCATGAAGGCCGAGGAAGCGCTTCGCCAAAGCCAGAAGATGGAGGCACTGGGACAATTGACCGGGGGTGTCGCCCATGACTTCAATAATCTACTGCAGGTCATTTCAGGCAATCTGCAGCTTTTGTCCCGCGACGTAGCCGGCAATGAGCGCGCCGGACGAAGAGTCGAAAACGCGCTGTCGGGCGTCCAGAGGGGAAGCAAGCTGGCCAGCCAGTTGCTCGCCTTCGGCCGTCGACAGCCGCTGGAGCCGAAAGTCGTCAACGTCGGCCAGCTGTTGCGCGGCCTCGACGATCTGCTGCGGCGAACGCTCGGCGAGGACATCGAGATCGAAACCTTGGCCGATGCGGATCTCTGGAACACGTTTCTCGATCCGGCACAGATCGAAAATGCCTTGCTGAATCTGGCGATCAACGCCCGCGATGCCATGGAACATGGCGGCAGGCTGACGATCAAGGCCAGCAATGCCTGTCTCGATGAGGTTTATTCCCGGCAAGAAATGGATGTCGCGGCCGGAGAGTATGCCCTACTGGCAGTTACCGATACCGGAACCGGGATGACCCCGGAGGTGCTGGCGCAGGTCTTCGAACCGTTCTTTTCGACGAAGCCGGTGGGGAAGGGTACCGGTCTCGGGCTCTCCATGGTCTACGGCTTCGTCAAGCAGTCTGGTGGCCATATCAAGATCGACAGCGAGGTCGGGCGCGGCACCACCGTCAAGCTCTACTTTCCGCGCGTCCATCGGCAGGAGGATGTCATTGCAGCTCCCGATTATGGCGCCATCGTGGGAGGGGCCGAGACAATTCTTGTTGCCGAGGATGACGAACAGGTGAGGGCGACGGTGGTCGAAATGCTCAGTGACCTCGGCTATCGCGTCCTCAAGGCGAAGGATGCCGCCGGCGCGCTCGAAGTGATCGAAAGTGGAGCCCGGATCGATATGATCTTTACCGACGTGGTCATGCCCGGGCCTCTCAAGAGCACGGAGCTCGCCCGCCAGGCACAGGCACTTTGTCCGCACGCGGCCGTGCTGTTCACCTCGGGCTACACGCAGGATTCTATCGTCCACGACGGACGGCTGGACGCCGACGTCGATCTCCTGTCTAAGCCCTACACCCGGGAAGCTTTGGCGCGCAAAGTGCGCCAGGTGCTCAACAACCAACAATACCGCAACCGTATCCGCGCAAGGCCTGACACAGGTGATGCGGCTGCCACGAGGATGGACAACGCTCCCATGCCAACCTACCGCGTTCTGCTTGTCGAAGACGACTTCCTGATCCGCATGAGCACTGCCGACATGCTGGCCGATCTCGGCCATCAGGTCGAGGAGGCGGCCAATGCCGAGGAAGCCCTGACGCTGCTGGAATCCGGCAGCTTCGACATCCTGATGACAGACTACGGCCTTCCAGGTCTCAGCGGCGGCGAATTTGCCCGCAAGGCCAGAGCTCTTGCGCCCGACATCGGCGTGGTGTTTGCCACGGGACGAGACCATATCCCCGAGGACGGCGCGGTGGAGGGGGCCATGCTGTTGAAGAAGCCGTTCGTCACCGAAGAGATCGCCAAAGCATTCTCGGAGATGGGCAGCGCAAAGGTCTGATCGTCAGGCGACGGGGCTCGGGCTTACCTTCTACCACCACTGGTGAAAGTGATGCACCGGTCCATGCCCGGTTCCGACGGAAAGGTCTTCGGCGCGGCCAATCGCTGCAGCGATGTAGCCCTTGGCCTCCGTTACCGCCTGCATCGGATCCAGCCCCTTTCCGAGCTCGGCGGCAATGGCGCTCGACAGCGTGCAGCCGGTGCCATGGGTGTTGCGGGTCGGGCTGCGCCTGCCTTCCAGCCAGGTGAGCCTGCCGTTGTGGGCGAGGACGTCGGGGCTTTCGTCGGAGGGAAGGTGGCCTCCCTTGATCAGCACCGCCTGCGGCCCGAGCGCCAGAAGCCGCTCTGCCTGCCGGCCCATTGTTGCCCGGTCCATGGCCTCCACATCGCCCAGGAGTGACGCAGCCTCCGGCAGGTTGGGCGTGATCAGGGTCGCGAGCGGCAGCAGCCGCCGGTTCAGTGCCTTGACGGCATCCGCTGCCAGAAGCGAGGCACCGCCCTTTGCAACCATGACCGGATCGAGGACAAGCGGCGTGCCGCGAGCATGCGTGGCCAGGGCATCGGCCACCGCTTCGGCAATCTCGGCGGTCGCGATCATCCCGATCTTGACAGCATCCACTCGAATATCAGCAAAGACGGCGCGGATCTGATCGGCAACAAAGGACGCCGGTACGAGATGCACGCCGGATACGCCTTGCGTGTTCTGGGCCGTCAATGCGGTGATGACGGCCATGCCGTAGGTGCCCCGCGCCGCGAAGGTCTTCAAGTCCGCCTGAATGCCGGCTCCGCCCGAGGGATCCGAGCCGGCGATCGAGAGAATGTTGGCGATCATCGGCGGGCCTCTTCGATTTCCAGAGTGAGGGCGCGGGCTGCGGCCTCTGGATCCGGCTGGCCACAGATCGCGGATACCACGGCAAGGCCATGTGCACCGGCTGCAAGAGCGGCGCCGGCGTGTCCGTGTTTCAAACCGCCGATGGCCACGGCCGGCACGGGTGCTGCCGCAACGATGCGCGCCAGGCCGTCGAAGCCGATCGGCGCCTTGTGGTCCGGCTTGGTGCCAGTGGCAAAGACCGGGCCGATGCCGACGTAATCGACGAGCCGCGCATCCACCTGGCGCGCCAGTTCCTCTGTCTCGACCGAGACACCGAGGATCATCGTCTCCGGGATGCGCCGGCGGGCTTTTGCGGCGGCGAGGTCACTCTGGCCCACGTGGACGCCTTCTGCGCCGAGTGCGATGGCAGCCTCGACGTCGTCGTTGATGATCAGGGGGACGCCAGTCCTGGCGAGCGCCAACTGCAGCGCCCGACCGGTTTCGATCATGGTTGCGGTGTCTGCGGATTTGTCGCGCAACTGTACCATGGTGGCACCCCCGGCCACCGCCCGTCTTGCGGTTTCGACCATGCCGAGCTCGCGGCAGAGGTCAGGATCGAGCACCAGGTAGAGAGAGAGGTCGAAGCTTTTCATCGCATTGTGATCCTTGCTTCGGCATCGAACCTCTCGCTGCCAAGCGCAGACAAGGCATCCAGAAACAGGGGCTGGAAGGATCCGGGGCCGCGGGCCTGTCCTCCGGCATCCTCGCCGCTGACGGCAAAGAGCGCGAGGGCTGCGATCGTCGCCTCGAAGGGCTGTTCCGGGCTGCTGGCAGCGAAGGCTCCGACCAGGCAGGTGAGGGCGCAGCCGAGTGCCGTGACTTTCGGCATCAGCGGCGATCCCCCTACGATCGTGGCCGAACGACTGCCGTCGGTGACGAAGTCGACATCGCCCGTCACGGCCACGACGCAACCATGCCGTCGTGCCAGGGTCAGCGCCGCATTCTGGGCAGCCACAGCGCTGTCGCCGCTGTCGACCCCCTGACCACGGGTCGCTTCGCCGGCCAAGGCCATGATTTCGGAGGCATTGCCGCGCAGGATGGTGGGCTTGAGCGCCATCAGCTCGGCGATGACCCTTCGGCGGAAGCTGGTGGCGTAGTGGGCAACGGGGTCAAGAACCCAGGGCTTGCCCGCGCCATTGGCCGCGTTTGCCGCCGCCAGCATGCCAGCGACGCCGCCGGCCCACAGCGTGCCGATGTTGATCGTCACGGCGCCGGCGATCTCAGCAAATTCCCCGGCCTCTTCCTCAGCGCTGACCATAGCGGGCGATGCACCGGCGGCGAGCAGCACATTGGCTGCTATGTTCATGGCTACATCGTTGGTGATGCATTGAACCAGCGGATTTGCATGGCGCATGGACGCCAGCAGCTTACCGCAGAAAGGAAGTGTATCGGTCATAAGTTCCCCTTCGGCGGGGCAGCCACAGGCAGCATTGGTCATCTGCGCTTGCGACTCCCTCCGCCAGCATGATCTGGTTCAGGTTCTAAGGGTCCTTCTCAGCCCGCATTCACGGACGCCCCTGTCAGGGGTGGGAGATTACAGGAAATGCGGTTGCTGTCACCCGTCAATTCGGCAGAGAAGTGCAAATGCCTCATAGGCCTTCAGGGTAATGGTTTCACCGATCTCCCCAATTTGGGAGTAGTTGCCAATGAGGAATTGCCCTTGCCGCTGCAGTTCATCCGGGATCGTCACGGTCACCTCGTGCGGCCGGAAGTTGGCAACCACAACCAGGCGGTCATTCTCCAGCGTGCGGCTGTAGAGAAAGACATCCGGATGCTGATCAAGCCATGACTGGTAGCGGCCATAGACAATGACCTGATGATGCTTGCGCAGGTCGATCAGCGTCCGATAGTGGCTCCAGATCGACTGGTCGTCATCAACCT
>JBKBXP010000272.1:0-4442 GCA_046314035.1 Pseudorhizobium sp.
CTGCAGCTTGACTTCGGTGGCGGCGTCGAGGGCGGAGGTCGCCTCGTCGAGGATCAGGATCGGCGGGTTCTTGAGCAGCGCCCGGGCGATCGAGAGGCGCTGGCGCTCGCCGCCCGACAGGGTATGCCAGAAGCGGTCGGCAAGGTGCGTCATGTCGACGATTTCAAGGGCCGCATCCACAAGGCGGTCGTCCCGCGCCGACCACGGCGACAGGGCGCCAAGATAGGGGGTGCGGCCGAGTTCGACGGCCTGCCGCGCGGTAATCCGCTCGCCGGTCTCCGCCTGCTGCTCGACGAACGCCAGGCGCTGGGCAACGGCCCTTCGCCCCAGCGTCGCGATCGGCGCGCCGTCCAGAAGAACACTGCCGGATCTTGGGCTGCGTATCCCCGCCAGCAACGACATCAGGCTCGTCTTGCCCGACCCGTTCGGGCCGATGATGCCGAGGAACTCGCCGGCCTCGACGGCGAGTGAAACCTCCTTCAGGATCTCAACGCCACCGGCGGCCCATGAAACCTTGTCGGCGCAGAGCGTCATGCGTTGCTCCTTCGCTGTCCGAGAATGAAGGCGAATGCCGGCGCACCGACCAGTGCGGTGATCACGCCGATCGGCAGCACCTGTCCTGGGATCAGCGTCCGCGACAGAATGTCGGCGAAGATCATGAAGACGGCGCCGATCAGGGCTGCGGCCGGCAGGAGCACGCCGTGACGCACGCCCACCAGCATGCGGGCCGCATGCGGAATGACCAGACCGACGAAACCGATGGAGCCGACGATGGAGACCATGACCGCTGTCATCATCGCCGAGACGCCGACGAGCGCAAGATAGGTTCGCTTGACGGAGATACCGAGCGAGGCGGCGGATTCGGAACCGAAGGTGAAGGCATCGAGCGCCCGGGCGTGCCAGAGGCAGACGACAAGGCCGACCAGCGCCGCGGGAACCGCGAGCCATGCATCCGGCCAGCGCACGCCCGATAGGTTGCCCAGCAGCCAGAACATGATGCCGCGCGCTTGTTCGGCCGTCGCTGCCTTGGTGACGATGAAGGAGGTCAGCGCGTTGAAGAGCTGGGACCCGGCCACACCCGCCAGGATGATGGCGCCCGTGCCACGCCCGGCCTTCATGGCCAGCACGCTGACGAGCATGAACGCGACGATCGCGCCGAGGAAGGCACCGAGCGGCAAGGTCAGGACCCCTGCACCGACGCCGAGGATCGCAACGCTGACGGCTCCCGTGGAGGCGCCTGCGGAAATTCCCAGCAGATAGGGATCCGCCAGCGGGTTGCGCAGCAAAGACTGCAGCACCACGCCCGAAAGCGCCAGCGCTGCACCGCAGGAAGCAGCGACCACCGCCCGGCTCATCCGATAGCTCCAGATGATCCCCTCGTCGATGGGTTCCAGCGGGTAGCCCGCATTCCAAAGCCGGTTGGCCACGGTCTTTGCCACGGTTTCCAGCGGCATCGACGTTTCCCCGATCGCCGCGCCCATCCAGAGCGCAGCGCCAAGAAGAATGAACGCGGCGATTGCCGCCTTCATTCTCCCCATGGAGCTCAAAGAGCGGCTCACCGCGCCAGGCCGGCTTCGGCAATGGCGTCGGCCAGCGCCTCGATGCCCTCGATCGTGCGGATCGTCGGGTTCATGGCCTGGGCGTCCATGTTGAACACATGGCCGTTCTTCACTGCCGGCATCAGGCTGGCGACAGGGTCTGCCTCAAGGAAGCCGAGCTTCGCCTCGAGGCTGTCCAGCGGATAGCGACGGCGCTCCATGGAGCCCGCGACGATGATCGACGGATCGGCTTTGGCGATCGTTTCCCATCCGACCGTCGGCCACTCGTCGTCCGTCGTGATGATGTTTTCGATACCGAGCGCCGCCATGATGTATCCGGGGGCACCGTTCCGGCCCGCGACATAGGGATCGGCATCCGCCGCGCTGGAGAACCAGAAGACGGCCGACAGCTTGCCGTCGACGGACGCGACCTTCGCACGGGCTGCCGCTTCGCGCGTCTGCAGATCCGTGACGACCTCCTCACCCTTGTCCTGAACGTTGTAGATCTGCGCCAGTTCGCGGATCTCCTGGTAGACGAGGTCCATCGTGAAGGCCTCTTGGCGAACGCCGTCACTGCCGGCAGGCGTCTCGGATTTCATGCAGTCCGACGGCGAGGTGTAGACGGGGATGCCAAGCTCCTCGAACTGTTCCGGCTTGGCCACCACTCCTTCCGGACCGACCTGCCACTGGAACTGGACCGCGATGATGTCCGGCTTCTTGGCAAGCACGCTTTCAAAGCTCGGATCATTGTCGGCCAGCCGGTCGATCTTGGCGTTCGTCTCTTCATAGCCCGCAAGAACCGGACCGACCCAGAGAGCGGTGCCGACGACCCTGTCGGCAAGGCCGAGAAGGTAGAGGATCTCGGTGCTGCTCTGACCGATCGACACCGTCTGCATCGGCGCTTCGGCGATGGTGATCTGGCGACCGCAGTTGGCGAGCGTCAGCGGATAGGCGGTCTCGGCGGCGTGTGCCGCGCCGCCGAAGCTGGCAAGATAGGCGGGCGCAGACAGGGCAATAAGTCCCGCACGGAGCGAGCGCTTGAAAAAGTCTTTCATGGAGTATCCCCAAAGATGGTGTGAACGCTGATGATCAACGGCGGCTGATGGCGCATCTCGCAGCGCGAGACACGGTTGATCGTAGGCAGTTGGGGAAAGCGCGCGGTCGCCGCGCGTCCAGAATAGTCATCTCGTCTCCTCTCCAGGCATCCCCGCCCGTAACGATGGATCTTCTTTGCTGACGGCAGGTCTCCTGGCTCACGGATGTCTGTCGTCCATCTGCCTTCCCGTGCCGAATGGCGCAGTGGCATGGTGCGTCTGGCACCACGAGGATGGACGGCAATCCGCTTACAGTTGCGGGGGCAGCCACGGCTTTGATCCCTCTCCGGGTCCTTCGCACCGTGTTCCCTATTAATCCCTTCGACCTTTCGGCCTCGGGAACCGTCCCCGCCAGTTAATGGAGAAGTTGAGGACTGGTCAATGCCGGACGTGCACCGGGCGCAACTGCCTTCAGCCTCCCCGACCTCAAAAATGAACTGCATGATCGCCCCCAAACATCGGCAGGCATCCATATGTAATGTTATTACATTCGTCAACCGGTGGAGTCCGCAGTCGAAAAGATCATCGCCATTCTGTGGGAGCACGCGACAGACACGCCGGGAAGAGCTTCCCCGCAAGCACGGCGTCAGCGACGCCCGCATCCGCAAGTGGAAAAAAGTCAGGCTCGGCGGGATTGCGGTTTTGGGCCAAGCGACTGAAGTCGCTGGTGGAGGAGACGAAGCTGAAGCCGCTCCTGGCGAGGCCATGCCGGCCGCTTCAGGCCAGATTGGAAACCCGGGTCCCTCCCGGAAGTAGGAGGGACCTTGGACATGATGTTCTTCGCTAGAGACACCAGATGTAGCCCATGGTCGTCGAACGCAGGATCAGGCTCATACCGGCTGGACCCCCTGCTGCTGCGTCGCGTTCATGCAGCAAGGCGACGACGTTTACCCGAACGAGTTCTTCGGTAGCACGATACGGCTTTCCTCGAGCGAAGCGGCGGTCTCCGCCAACAAATTAGAGACCGCCCTCTGCGGCCGCCAGATGGGCCATCCCCTCATCTGAGACGCGAGGGACACCTGGCAACGGCCGTAAGCAACTTTCGAGCAGTTCTGGCATCTCCGTGGCAAAAATCGGAACAACTCCAGGGTCCGCCCAGTTTAAACCAAGTTGACGCGTTGCGCGGTTACGGCCACCACCCGATTGCATGCCTGCTCGAACCCCTCGGATACGAGGCACTAGCAGCGGATTGCCACTAGCCCGCACGCTAACTGCGACGCGAAACGGGCGCGCCGCGGGGTAGGCTTGATCAGCCACTTCCCGGTCGGGTTCTGAAAAGGATGGGCAATATGAAGATGATCTATTTAACGGCGTTCTTACTCGCATCGATGGGCGCACTGTTTTCAGGTATCGCTTATTTTGCACCATTCGGTAATACCGGCGTCGATGGCTCCCTTGGTGCGCTCCTGACTCTGATTGGAGCTGTTAGCAGCGCAGCGGGCCTCCTGATTATCCTCACGACAAAGATTACTGGCTCGTTGCTCAGCGCCTTGAGCGTCTTGATTATCCTTGCTGCCATTCTGACAGCTTTGGCAGCTTATTTTCTGTTGCAATTCGTTGTGGTGCTGGCGATGGCTGCAACGCTCGTTGCCCTAGTAATGGCGATAGCCTTGCCCGAAAACCGGAGGATCACCCAATGACCCGCCGCAATTTGCTTCTGACGTACGTCCTCCTTGGGGTCGTTTCTACGCCGGCTTTGGCAGAACAGGCGAGCTGGACAGCATTTCACGGAGACATTGGGTCCACCAAGTTTTCCGACACGCCGAGTTTCACCCCCGAAAGCATCGGCAATCTTGAACGCGCTTGGGAC
>JBKBXP010000273.1:0-4430 GCA_046314035.1 Pseudorhizobium sp.
CGATTACCTTCTACAGCAGGGCTACGGGTCCTCATCGCACTGGCTGAACGAGGGTCGACGGTCGCTGCGGCCGATGCCGTCAATCTCTCCCAGAGCGCCGTCAGCAAACAATTGTCGAAGCTCGAGGCCTCGGTGGGGCAAAGTCTGTTTGTCCGGCACACGTCGGGTCTGCAGTTGAGCGAAGCCGGGCAGATCTATCTGGAACACGCCAAGATCGCCTTGAAGGCGCTGGAGGACGCCGCACTTCGGGTGGCGCGGCTCTCGAGCGATCCCGATGTCCTGCGCCTCCATCTGTTGCCCATCCTGGGAGATCGCTGGCTGCTGCCGCGATTTGCACGATTTGCCGAGCGATATCCGACGATCGATGTCCAGTTCACGAGCTTCGAGACGCCCGGACAGGCCGAACCCGATGCGGCCTTTCGCTATGGTTCGCCTCCGTGGCGCGGGCAGGCGGCTGACTATCTCTTCGGCGCCGATGTCGCGCTGGTCGGGGCGCCCGACTACATCGGCCGGGCAGGAGGTCTGAACACCCTCGCTGATATCGGCCCCTTCACGCTTCTGGAGCATCCGCAGACGCCGAACTGCTGGCAGAACCTGCGCGCCGCCTTGGCGTTGGCACCAGACGCTCCCGAACCTCGCCACTATGTGCGCTTCGGTTTCTATACCCTGGTCATCCGCGCGGCGATCGCGGGGCAGGGACTGGCGCTCATCCCGCGCGAACTGATCGTCCGGGAGCTCGCTTCGGGTGATCTGGTCAATCCCGGCGGACTCGGGTTCGAGAGCCCCAACTGCTACTGGTTCACCCGCCCTGAGGACCGGACGCCCCGCCGTGCACTCAACCTTTTCCATGACTGGTTGATGGAAGAGATCACGCGGCGGGACTAGAGACCGAGCGGCCGGACCGGCATGACCTGGTGTCACGCCGATCCGGCACAGTCTGGTCTATTCCCCCTGGTTGAGGGCGATCGCATCGATCTCGTTGGCGGCGAGGCCATGTTCCGCGAAGATTTCGGCGTAGCGACCGCTTTCCTTCAGTCTTTCGAGCGCACCCTGTACCGCCTCGCGGATCTGAACGCCTTCCTCGGTCTTGAGGAAGGGAATGCCGGCGAGCGAACGCGTGAAGGGCTCTCCCAGCAGCACGTAGGTGTCGGGCTCCAGGTTCTGGAAGTAGGGGAGCGTCTCGTTACCCTGCACGGCCGCGTCGAGGCGCTGGCTCTTCAGCTGCGTGCGGGCGTCGACCGAACCTTCGGTGCCGACGACTTCGATCGGCGCCAGGCCCTTCGCCTCGCAGTTTTCCTGGCTCCATTCGGCGATGTCCTTCGGCCAGTTCGTGTTGCGCGAGGCGCCGACGCGCTTGCCGCACAGGTCGGCGGTGCCGGTGATGTTTTCCGACAGCGCCTTCAGGGTGTAGAACTGGGCACCGGAGACCATGTAGTCGACGAAGTCGACGGTTTCGCGGCGGGACGGGAGGTCGGACATGCCGGCCATGGCCATGTCGACGCGGCCCGTCTGCAGCGAGGGCAGCATCTGCACGAATTCGGTTTCCTGCCATTCGACCTTAACGCCGAGCTCTTCGGCAATGGCTTCGCCAAGGGCGATGTCGAGGCCCTGGAGCGTGTTCGTCGCCGGATCCTTGTAGACGATCGGCGCGTAGTTCGGGTTCGTCGCGGCAATAATGGTTCCTGCGTCGCGGATGCGCTGCGGCAATTCCTGGGCGCCTGCGAAGGTTGCCGTGGCCGCAAGCGCAGTGCCGGCGATCAGAAGTGTTCTCAAAGACATATTCAGTTCCTCTCTTGTTATAGGCCGGGCGTTACGACAGCACGGCCGCTATGAAGTCTCTTGTTCGCTGTTCCGAAGGTTCTCCCAGGACCCGATCCGGAGCACCGGTCTCGACGATGCGACCAGCGTCCATGAAGATGACGCGATCGGCGACTTCGCGCGCAAAGCCGAGCTCGTGGGTCACGACGATCATCGTCATCCCGCTAGCTGCCAGATCGCGCATGACCGTCAGAACTTCGCCGACGAGTTCGGGATCGAGCGCGGATGTCGGCTCGTCGAACAGCATGAGCTTCGGCTTCATGGCCAGCGCACGGGCAATCGCCACGCGTTGCTGCTGACCGCCGGACAGCTGCGAAGGATAGGCGTCGTGCTTGTCCGACAGGCCGACCCTCTTGAGCAGCGCGATGGCTTCCTGGCGCACCTCCTGCCGAGGCCGCTTCAGTACGGTCACGGGTCCTTCCATGACGTTCTGCAAGGCGGTCATGTGGTTGAACAGGTTGAAGCGCTGGAAGACCATGCCGCAGGCGAGACGCTGGCGCGCGATGGCGCGATCGTCCAGTTCGTAGAGCGTGTCTCCGTCCTGGCGGTAACCGATCAGTTCCTCGTCGATCCAGATCGCCCCGCGATCGAAGCGCTCGATCTGGTTCAGGCAGCGGAGCAAGGTCGACTTGCCCGAGCCCGAGGGGCCGATGATGCACAGGACTTCGCCGCGCACGACGTCGAGATCAACCGCATCGAGTGCCGTCAGGCTTCCGAAGGTCTTCGTCAGCTGGCGCGCGACGAGCAGGGTTTCTGCAGGATGCTTGATGTCGACGCTCATTGTCCGCGCCCCCGGTTGGCCTGTCCGCGCGAGAAGCGGCGTTCCAGGAAGTGTTGTCCGAACGACATCACCGAAACGACGGCGATGTACCAGATGGCTGCGACGATCAGGAGCTCGATGACACGGCCATTGGCGAAATAGATCGTCTGCGCGTTGCGCAGGATCTCGGAGAACTGGATGACCGAGGCCAGCGACGTCAGCTTGACCATGCTGATGAATTCGTTGCCGACCGGCGGGATGATGACGCGCATGGCCTGCGGCAAGACGATGCGGCGCATGATCGTCGGGCGGGCCATGCCGATCGACTGGGCGGCTTCCGTCTGGCCCTGGTCCACCGAGAGGATGCCGGCACGCACGACTTCAGCCGTGTAGGCGCCCTGGTTGATCCCCAACCCCAGGAGCGTCGCCATGAAGGGGGTGATGACATCGACCGTGCGGAATTCGAAGAGGCCAGGGATCCCAAGGGTGGGGAATACCAGCGCCAGGTTGAACCAGAGCAGCAATTGCAGGATCAGCGGCGTGCCGCGGAAGAACCAGATGTAGCCCTTCGCCGAGTAATGCAGCACCGGGTTCGGCGACATGACCATCACCGCAAAGAGGACGCCGAGGGTGATGCCGAGCGCCATGGCGGCGATCGCCATGATGATGGTGTTGACCAGGCCGAACAGGATGGCCGGCGCCGTCAGGAACTGGGCAACCACGGACCATTCGATCTGACCGAGCGCGAAGGCCCGGACGATGCCGCCGATGGCCAGGAGAATGAGCGCCGTCGCCAGCCATCGTCCGTAGTGGCGGCGCGGCATGATTGTAAAGGCGTTCGGATCCGGTCTCACCGGCGTGCGATAGGTTTCAGAGCCGGTGGCAGTGGTCATTGCGTACCCTCCTCTGCCCAAGCGCGGAACGGCTCCAGGGTCAGGCCGAGGCGGCCGATCTGGCGCTGGACGGCTTCAGGCGCCGTTCCCCCTTGCGCGGAGCGTGCAGCAAGTGCTGCGTCCACCGAGATGTGCTCCATGATCGAAGGCTCGAGCGCCGGATCGATCTCGGCCAGCATCTCGGGGGTGAGCTCTTCCAGCGTGATGCCCTGATCCTCGCAGTAGCGCACGGCCCTGCCGGTGATTTCATGGGCATGCGAGAAGGGCACGCCGCGGAGCGCGAGCCAATCGGCCATCTCGGTTGCGAGGGTAAAGCCCTGGGTCGCGGCTGCGCGCATCCGGGCCGTGTCGAACTGGAGCGTCCGCACGAGACCGCTCATCGCCGGCAGTGCCATGTGCAGGGTGTCGACGGCTTCGAAGGCGGCCTTCTTGTCCTCGATCAGGTCCCGGTTGTAGGCGAAGGGCAGGCCCTTGAGGGTGGCCATGATGCTCGACAGGCAGCCGATCAGCCGCGCGCTTCGCCCCCGGGTCAGTTCGGCAATGTCAGGGTTCTTCTTCTGCGGCATGATCGAGGAGCCGGTCGAGAAGGCGTCATCCAGCTTCGCCCAGGAGAAGGACTGGGAGCACCACAGGATGATCTCCTCGGAAAGCCGGGAGAGGTCGATGCCGATCATGGCGGTGACGAAGATGAATTCGGCGACGTGGTCGCGGCTTCCGACGGCGTCGATGGAATTTTCGAAGGAGCCTTCGTAGCCGAGTTCCAACGCGGTTTCGTGGGGGTAACGGGCGATCGCGCTGCCGGCAAGGGCTGCGGCGCCCAGCGGCGAGCGGTTGCTGCGCCGATGCCAGTCGCGCAGCCGGTCGAGATTGCGCGACAGCGCCTGTGCGTGGGCCATCAGCTGGTGGCCGAAGACGATCGGCTGGGCAGCCTGAAGATGCGTGAACCCCGGTGCCGGGCT
>JBKBXP010000274.1:0-4419 GCA_046314035.1 Pseudorhizobium sp.
CCCTCGCCGCGATACATCACGATCGTTCGGTCGGCGACCTCGGCCACCACGCCCATGTCGTGGGTGATGAAGAGGACGGACATGCCCTCCTCGTCCTGCAGCGTCTTGATGAGGTCGAGGATCTGCCCCTGGATCGTCACGTCGAGTGCCGTGGTCGGCTCGTCGGCAATCAGCAGCTTCGGTTTCGACGCCAGTGCCATGGCGATCATCACGCGCTGGCGCATGCCGCCGGAGAACTGGTGCGGATATTCGTCGAAGCGGCTCTTGGCGTTGGGGATGCGGACCTTTTCGAGAAGCCGCACGACCTCCGCGCGGGCCGCCGCCTTGCTGATGTCCTGATGCACCGTCAGCGCCTCGGCGATCTGCTTGCCGATCGGGAAGATCGGATTGAGCGAGGTCATCGGCTCCTGGAAGATCATCGCGATCTCGTTGCCGCGCACGTGCCGCATCTCCTCGTCTTCGAGCGTGAGCAACTCGCGGCCCGCCAGCTTGACGCTGCCTTCGATCCTGCTCGACCCCTTGGGCAGGAGGCGCATGATCGACAGCGAGGTAACGCTCTTGCCGGACCCTGATTCGCCGACGATCGCGACTGTTTCCCTCGGCGCGACGTCGAAAGAAATCTTGCGCACCACCGACCGCCACTCGTCCTCCACCCGGAAGGATGTGGTGAGATCGCGGACGGACAGCACCGGCTCGACAACCGAGGTCACTGGTGTGCCCGCCCCGCCCGTTGCCGTTTCAGAAAGCGACATGGCATTCTCCCTCTTCAAGGATTGAGACGGTCAGGCGGCGAGCGCCGTTTCGGCGAGTGTGACCCAGTAGCTGATGCCATAGGGGAGCGCTTCGTCGTTGAAGTCGTAGGCGGGGTTGTGAAGGCTTGCCGTGTCGCCGTTGCCGATGAAGATGAAGGCGCCCGGCCGGCGCTCCAGCATGTAGGAAAAGTCCTCGGCGCCCATGTGCGGCGCCATCGTCATGTCCACCGCCTTCGGTCCGGCCACCTTTCCGGCCACGCCGGCGGCGAAATCGGTTTCCGCATCATGGTTGAAGGTGACCGGATAGCCGCGGCGGTAGACGACCTCTGCCGTCGCCCCATGCGCCTGCGCCGTCGCCTCGACCACTTCCTTCAGCCGCTTCTCGGCGAAATCACGCGTCTCCGGCAGCAGCGTGCGCACCGTGCCACCCATCTTGACCGTATCAGGAATGACGTTGCTGGCGCCGCCACCATGGATCGACGCGACGGTGACCACGAGCGATTTCAGCGGATCGGTCTGCCGGGAGACGATGGACTGCAGCGAGACCAGGATATGGCCCGCCGTCAGCACCGGATCGACCGACAGATGCGGCTGCGCGGCATGGCTGCCTCGCCCGTTGACGGTGATTTCGAAGGTGTCGGCCGCCGCCATCACCGATCCCTTGCGGATGGCGAATTCGCCGAGCGGCAGGCCCGGTGAATTGTGCATGCCGTAGACCTGACTGATCGAATGTTTCTCGATGAAGCCGTCCTCGATCATGGCCAGCGCTCCCGCGCCGCCCTCTTCCGCCGGCTGGAAGATCACCGCCACGGAACCCTTGAAGTTGCGGGTTTCGGCAAGATACTGCGCGGCCCCGAGAAGCATCGCCGTGTGGCCGTCGTGGCCGCAGGAATGAGCCTTGCCGGGCGTCTTGGAGGCCCATTCCTTGCCGCTCGTCTCCAGGATCGGCAACGCGTCCATGTCGGCGCGGAAACCGACCGTCGGGCCATCGCCCTGCCGGCCCTTGATGATCGCCACCACGCCGGTGCGACCGACGCCGGTCTCGACGACGTCGCAGCCGAAGGAACGAAGCTTTTCGGCGACGAAACCGGCGGTCTCATGCACGTCGTAGAGGATCTCCGGATGCTCGTGGAGATGGCGCCTCCAACCGGCGACTTCTTCCTGCATCTCTGCGGCACGATTGAGCACTGGCATGCGATAACCTCGTTGTTCTTGTTGTCGTTCCCACTCTGATTGGGGGGATACTGCGCCGCCGCGACGACATTTTGCAAGCTTCAATTTTCTCGCTTGAACGAAAAATAGGCCTATGCTTAGATGGCTTAAAATTTGGTCATGCACGACTGGGAGTGCCGGACCAAGGAAACCATAACGAATTTGTCTCAAGGAAAAACAGGGACAGAAATTCCCACGAAAACATCAGCTTAAAGAAATGTTTCGTGGACCTTGTATTGCCGTCGTCGAGGAAAGAGGCGGCAAGCGGACGAAACCCTAACAAGAAATATAAGGGGAACAGCAGCATGAAGAAGTTCAAGAACCTGCTCGCGGGAACAGTGGCCTGTGTGGCGCTGTCCGGCACCATCGCCCACGCCGAGCGGGCCTCAGACGGGGATCTGAAGATCCTGTTCTGGCAGGCCGTATCGACGATGAACCCCTACCTCTCGGGCGGCACCAAGGAAGTCCTGGCGTCCTCCATGGTCATCGAGCCGCTGGCCCGTTACAATGAGAAGGGCAACTCGTTCCTTGGCTGGCGACCGAGATCCCGACGATCGAAAATGGCGGCCTTGCAGCCGACATGCTGAGCGTCACCTGGAAGCTGATGCCCGGCGTCAAATGGTCGGACGGCACGGACTTCACGGCCGAAGACGTCGTCTTCACCTGGAAGTATTGCACCGACCCCAACGGCGGCTGCGCCCAGGCGGCGCAGTACGAAGGCATCACGAGCGTCGAAGCTGTCGATCCGCTGACGGTCAAGGTCACCTTCAGTGAAGCCAAGCCCTACCCCTACAGCGCCTTTGTCGGCGCCCAATCGCCAATCATCCAGGCGGCACAGTTCAAGGATTGCCTGGGCGCCGCCGCTCCCGGCTGCACATCGGCCAACTTCGGCCCGGTCGGCACCGGCCCCTTCGTCGTCACCGACTTCAAGCCCAACGATGTGATCACCTTCGCGGCCAACACGAACTATCGCGATCCGGCAAAGCCAGCCTTTGCCTCCGTCACGCTGAAGGGCGGCGGCGATGCGGCATCGGCAGCACGCGCCGTTCTCGAGACGGGCGAATACGACTACGCCTGGAATGCCCAGGTCGAACCGGAAGTTCTTCAGGCCATGATGGCCGCCGGCAAGGGCAGGCTCGAGATTTCCTTCGGAACCCAGGTCGAGCGTATCAATCTCAACCACTTCAATGCCGATCCGGCACTCGGTGACAAGCGCTCGACGGCCGAAGCCGGCCCGCATCCGTCGCTGAGCGATCCTGCTGTCCGTCGCGCACTCGCACTCGCCATCGACCGCGACATCATCGTCGAGGCCGGCTACGGGCAGTCGGGCCGGGCAACCTGCAATATCGTGCCGGCACCGGAGGTCGTCGCCTCCACCGGCAACGACAGCTGGTGCCTGACGCCAAACGTCGAAGAGGCCAACAGGCTCCTCGACGAGGCCGGCTGGGAACGGGGCAGTGACGGTATCCGCGCCAAGGACGGCGTTCGCCTCTCCTACCTCTACTCGACCTCCACCAACTCGGTGCGCCAGGCAACGCAGGAACTGGTCAAGGCCATGTGGGCGGAGATCGGCGTCGATGCCGAACTGCGCAATGCCAGCGCCTCGGTCTTCTTCGGCGGCGATCCGGCAAGCCCCGACACCTTCCAGAAGTTCTACGCCGACGTCCTGATGTACACGAACAATTTCGACGGTACGGACCCGGAGAAATATCTGGCGGAGTGGCTGTGCGACAAGATGCCGAGCCCGGCAAACGGCTGGCAGGGGCAGAACATTCCGCGTTACTGCAACCCGGAATACGACGCTCTGGTCGGTGAACTCTCCAAGACCGCCGATCTCGAGAAGCGCGCAGAGATGTCCAAGCAGCTCAACGACATGTTGACTGCGGAAGGCGCGCATATCGCGCTGGTGCACCGTGGCGACCAGTCGTCCTTCGCCACGTCCCTCCAGGGCATCCTCATGAACTCCTGGGACTCCCAGGTCTGGAACATCGCCGACTGGTATCGCGCGGACTGATAGGCAATCCGGGCTCACCTCAGGGTGAGCCCGGGCAGCTATCGTTCCGAGCTGGCACATCGCCGCCACCTGCCGGCGATGGTCGCAGTTTCAGAAACCTGCAGCACCGGTGCGACTCTTCTTTGAAGAGCGCGGCACTGCAGTCCGGGGACCTTCGATGTTCACATACACACTGCGGCGATTGTTCTTCGCAATCCCGACGCTGCTGGTGATCAGCTTCGTCATCTTCGCCCTGCTCGATCTCGCGCCAAGCGACCCGACGGGCGACCTGCCCCTCACCATTCCTCCGGAAGTGCGCGAACAGATCCGGGCCTCGCTCGGTCTCGACCAGCCCTTCCTCATTCGCTACCTCAAGTGGCTGCAGCAGTTTTTCATCAACGAGCCACTCAACATCCTGGAAAGCCTCACAGGCTGGCAGTTCGGGGATGGCGAGCGCGTGCG
>JBKBXP010000275.1:0-4406 GCA_046314035.1 Pseudorhizobium sp.
GCAAGACCACGACGCTGCGCACGATCATGGGCATCCTGCGCGAGCGCAAGGGCCAGATCATCTTCGATGGCAAGGACATGATGAACGTGCCGCTGCACCGGACCGCCCATGTCGGGATCGGCTTCGTACCGGAGGAACGCGGGATCTTCGCGACGCTGACGGTGGAGGAAAATCTGATGCTTCCGCCGGTGGTGGCAGGCAACGGCATGTCGCTCGACGAGATCTACGATCTCTTCCCCAACCTGCTGGAGCGGCGCGGCAGCCCCGGCACGAAGCTTTCCGGTGGCGAGCAGCAGATGCTGGCGATCGCCCGCATCCTGCGCACCGGTGTCCGGCTGTTGATCCTCGACGAACCGACGGAGGGGCTTGCACCGGTGATCGTCCAGCGCATCGGCCAGGTGCTGAAGACGCTGAAGGAGCGCGGCATGACAGTGCTGCTCGTGGAGCAGAACTTTCGCTTTGCCAGCCGCGTCGCCGACCGTTTCTACCTGATGGACCATGGGCAGATGGTGGCCGATTTTCCGGTGGCGGACCTGCCGCAGCGCATGGATACGCTGCATAAAGTGTTGGGGGTCTGAACGATGACGATGATCTTCGGTATCCCGATCCAGGCCTTTCTCGGCCAGTTGCTGATCGGCCTGATCAATGGCTCCTTCTATGCCTTGCTGAGCCTCGGCCTCGCGGTCATCTTCGGCCTCTTGCGGGTCATCAACTTCGCCCATGGCGCGCAGTACATGCTCGGGGCCTTCGTGGCGCTGCTGCTGCTGCAGTATTTCGGCATAAATTACTGGCTGGCGCTCTTCGTCGCGCCGGCGATCGTCGGGGTGGTCGGAGCCGTGGTCGAGCGCACGATGCTGAGCCGCCTCTACAAGCTCGACGCGCTCTACGGCCTGCTCTTCACCTTCGGCCTGGCACTGACGATCGAAGGCACCTTCCGCTATCTCTACGGCTCTTCCGGCCAGCCCTATTCGGTTCCGTCGCTTCTCGCCGGCGGCACCAACCTCGGCTTCATGTTCCTGCCGATCTACCGCGGCTGGGTGGTGGTGATCTCGCTTATCGTCTGCATCGGCACCTGGTTGCTGATCGAGAAGACGAAGCTCGGCTCCTATCTGCGCGCCGCGACGGAGAATGCCGTTCTCGTTCAGGCCTTCGGCGTCAACGTGCCGCTGCTGCTGACGCTCACCTATGGCCTTGGTGCCGCGCTTGCCGCCTTCGCCGGGGTGCTGGCGGCGCCGATCTACCAGGTGTCGCCGCTGATGGGCACCAACCTCATCATCGTCGTCTTCGCGGTGGTGGTGGTGGGCGGCATGGGCTCGATCATGGGCGCCATCGTCACCGGCTACATGCTGGGCATTGCCGAGGGACTGACCAAGGTCTTCTACCCCGAGGCCTCCAACATCGTCATCTTCGTGATCATGGCGATCGTGCTGTTGATCCGGCCGGCCGGCCTCTTTGGACGGGATGCATGACATGAGCGACGCTGTTCACACCACCAAGCAGAAGGCAGAACTCGCACAGTCGCGCAGGACGTCGATGAGCTACGCCGTCTTCCTGCTGGCCGGGTTCGCCCTGCTCTTGATCGCGCCGATGTTCTTCTACCCGATCTTCCTGATGAAGCTCCTGTGCTTTGCGCTGTTTGCCTGCGCCTTCAACCTGCTGCTCGGCTATACCGGGCTGCTCTCCTTCGGCCATGCCACCTTCTTCGGCGGAGCTGCCTATTTCACGGCGCATGCGGTCAAGGTTTGGGGCTGGACGCCGGAGTTCGGCGTGCTGCTCGGCGTCGTCGGGGCCGCCTTCCTAGGGCTGGTGATGGGCGTCGTGGCGATCCGCCGGCAGGGCATCTATTTTGCGATGATCACGCTGGCGCTGTCGCAGATGTTCTTCTTCTTCTGCCTGCAGTCCGATTTCACGCAGGGCGAGGACGGCATCCAGCAGGTGCCGCGCGGCCATCTGTTCGGCTTCATCGACCTCTCCGTCTCGACCAACATGTACTACTTCGTTTTGGCGGTCTTCGTGATCGGCATGGTGGTCATCTGGCGCTTCATCAACTCGCCCTTCGGAATGATCCTCAAGTCGATCCGGGAGAACGAGGCGCGCGCCACCTCGCTGGGGTATTCGGTGGCCCGCTACAAGCTCGGCGCCTTCGTGATGTCGGCGGCACTTGCAGGGCTGGCGGGCGGCCTGAAGTCACTGGTCTTCCAGTTCGCGACGCTCACGGATGTCGCCTGGCAGATGTCTGGCGAGGTGATCCTGATGACGCTGCTGGGCGGCATCGGCACGCTGATCGGCCCGATCTTCGGCGCCGGCTTGGTGGTGACGCTGCAGAACTATCTCGCAACCTCCGACTTCCCGGTCACCATCATCACCGGTGTCGTCTTCATGGTCTGCGTGCTCGTCTTCCGGCGCGGCATCATCGGCGAATTCTACGCCTCCCGCTTCGGCCGCATGCTCGGGTTCGAGCACCGGCACTAGCAGCTGACAGACGCCGGGCGGGTGCGCGCCTTGCACAATCGAGGCAGTCCGGATCGCAGACGGTCGTCTGCGGGAGCGGAATGCCTTTGGAGACAGAAATGGATCGATACGACTACATCGTGGTGGGGGCGGGCAGTGCCGGTTGCGTGCTGGCTAACCGACTGTCGGCCGATCCCCGCAACCGGGTCCTGCTGCTGGAGGCCGGCGGCACCGACAATTATCACTGGGTGCATATCCCGGTCGGCTATCTCTACTGCATCAACAACCCGCGCACCGACTGGTGCTTCGTCACCGAGAAGGAGGAGGGGCTGAACGGTCGGGCGCTCTCTTATCCGCGCGGCAAGCTTCTCGGCGGCTGTTCCTCGATCAACGGCATGATCTACATGCGCGGTCAGGCCCGCGACTACGACCTGTGGCGGCAGATGGGCTGCGAGGGCTGGGGCTGGGACGACGTGCTGCCCTATTTCATCAGGTCGCAGGACCACCACGGCGGCGGCGACGACATGCATGGCAGCGGCGGCGAATGGCGGGTGGAGAAATCCCGCGTCCGCTGGGCCGTTCTCGATGCTTTCCAGAAGGCGGCGGAGGAGGCGGGCATCCCGATCACGGAGGACTTCAACCGCGGCTCCAACGAAGGATCGAGCTATTTCGAGGTCAATCAGCGCTCCGGCATCCGCTGGAATACCACCAAGGCCTTCCTGCGCCCGGCGCGCAACCGGCCCAACCTGACCGTGCTGACGAAGGCGCAGGCACGGCGGCTGATCGTCGAGGAGGGCGAGGTTCGCGGCGTCGAACTCCAGCACATGGGCGTCATCAAGCGGGCCTATGCGGCGCGCGAAACCGTGCTGAGCGCCGGGTCGATCGGTTCGCCGCAGATCCTCGAACTGTCCGGCATCGGCCGCGGCGAGGTGCTGCAGCAGGCGGGCATCGAGGTTGTCCGGGAGGTGAAGGGGGTGGGCGAAAACCTGCAGGACCATCTGCAGCTGCGCATGGTCTACAAGGTGACGGGCGTGCCGACGCTGAACGAGAAGGCCTCGCGGTGGCTCGGCAAGGCGGCCATCGGCCTCGAGTACGCCTTCCGGAGGTCCGGACCGATGTCGATGGCGCCGAGCCAGCTCGGTATCTTCACCCGATCGGGACCGGACAAGGAGACGCCGGACCTGCAGTATCATGTCCAGCCTGTGTCGCTGGAGAAGTTCGGCGATCCCGTCCACGGCTTTCCGGCGATGACGGCAAGTGTGTGCAACCTGCGTCCGGACAGCCGCGGATCGGTGCATGTGAAGAGCGGCGATTTCGCCGCCGCACCCGCCATCCGCCCGAACTACCTGTCGACGCCTTCCGACCGCGACGTGGCCGTGCGGGCAATCCGCCTCACCCGGCGGATCGTGTCGGAGCCCTCCTTCGCGCGCTATCATCCGGAGGAATACAAGCCCGGGCCAAGCTATGAGACCGACGAGGACCTGGAGCGGGCGGCCGGCGAGATCGGCACCACGATCTTCCATCCGGTCGGAACCGTGCGCATGGGCGCGGATCCCGACAGCGTCGTCGATCCGCGGCTGCGGCTGCGGGCGCTGGGGCGGCTCAGGGTTGCGGATGCCTCGATCATGCCGAATATCGTTTCCGGCAACACCAATTCGCCGACTATCATGATCGCCGAGAAGGCGGCGGAGATGATTCTGGCCGACAATCGGTGACAGGGGAGGCCCGCCATGCAGGAACCGACGAAAAGCCGCGACGACGTTATCCTCGACCGTGTGGGTTCCGCCGCAGTCATCCGCCTCAACCGGCCGAAGGCGCTCAACAGCATCAACCTTTCCATGGTCCGCGCCATCCGCGCAGCACTTGACGATGCGGCGGAGGATGCCTCCGTCTCCTGCGTCGTCCTGACGGGGGAGGGCGATCGCGGGCTCTGTGCGGGCGGCGACATTCGCGTG
>JBKBXP010000276.1:0-4376 GCA_046314035.1 Pseudorhizobium sp.
TCGGCGCCCTGCTCGACCGACTGCCGAAGCAGCTCTCCGGCGGCCAGGCCCAGCGTGTCGCTGTCGGCCGTGCGCTGATCAAAAAGCCGCAAGTCTTCCTCTTCGACGAGCCGCTGTCGAACCTCGACGCCAAGCTGCGCGCCTCGATGCGCGTGCGCATCACCGATCTGCACAAGCAGCTGAAGGCCGACGGCATGGCCGCGACCGTCATCTACGTCACCCACGACCAGACCGAGGCCATGACCATGGCCGACAAGATCGTCGTCCTGAACAAGGGCAATATCGAGCAGGTCGGTTCGCCGCTCGATCTCTATTCGTCGCCGCGCAATCTCTTCGTCGCCGGCTTCATCGGCTCGCCGAAGATGAACCTGATGGAGGGTGAGTACGCCCGTTCGAAGAATGCCAAGACGGTCGGCATCCGGCCAGAGCATCTCGTGCTGTCGCATGAGAGCGGGCTGTGGACCGGCACGGTCACGGTCGCAGAGCATCTCGGCTCCGACACCTTCCTGCACGTCGACGTGGAGGGCATCGGCCACATCAATGCGCGCGCCGATGGCGAATTCGGGGCCCGCCATGGCGACCGGATCTTCCTGACGCCGAACGAGACGAAGCTTCACCGCTTCGATGAACAGGGCCTGGCGATTTAACGTCGGAGTGGAGCCAGCAATGACCATCAAACTATCGTCCGCCGCGCTGGGTGAGATTTCCCACACCGCCGCCGTGCCCGCCTATGATCCGATCATGCTCTCGCCCGGCATCCTGCATTTCGGCGTCGGCAATTTCCATCGCGCCCACCAGGCGGTTTATCTCGACGACCTCTTCAACAAGGGCCATGGCCTCGATTGGGCCATCGTCGGGGCCGGAGTCATGCCGTCGGATGCGGCAATGCGCGAAAAGCTCGCCGCCCAGGATTTCCTGACGACGGTCGTCGAGCAGGACAACAATCGCACCGCCGCCCGCGTCACGGCGCCGATGATCGACATGATCGCGCCGGGCGAGACGGAAACCGTCATCGCGGCGCTCGCCGACCCGCGCATCCGCATCGTCTCGATGACGATTACCGAGGGCGGCTATTTCGTCGATGCCGCCGGTGCCTTCAATCCCGGCCACCCGGCGATCTTCGACGATGGCCAGAACCCGGAGCGCCCGAAGACCGTGTTCGGCCTCATCGTCGCCGGTCTGAAGCGCCGCAAGGCAAAGGGCATCGCGCCCTTTACGATCATGTCCTGCGACAACATTCCCGGCAACGGCGAGGTGACGGAGAATGCCGTCGTCGGCGTCGCTGCCCTGTCGGATCCAGCGTTTGCCGAATGGATCGCCGACAACGTGGCGTTTCCGAATTCGATGGTCGATCGCATCACACCGGCCACCGGTCCCCGCGAGATCGACTTCCTGCTCGACACCTTCGGCATCGAGGACAGCTGGCCGGTCTTCTGCGAAGAGTTCAAGCAGTGGGTGATGGAAGACAACTTCCCCTCCGGGCGTCCGGCGCTGGAAGAGGTCGGGGTACAGTTCGTTCCCGACGTCGCACCCTATGAGCACATGAAGATCCGCATCCTCAACGGCGGCCATGCGGCGATCGCCTATCCGGCGGCGCTCCTCGACATCCATTTCGTGCACGAGGCGATGGAGCACCCGCTGATCCGCGCTTTCCTCGAAAAGCTCGAGAAGGAAGAGATCATCCCGATCGTGCCGCCGGTGCCGGAGACCGATCTCAACGAATACTACGACCTCATCGAGCGGCGGTTTGCCAACCCGAAGATCGGCGATACCATTCCGCGCCTGGCGCAGGACGGCTCCAACCGGCAGCCGAAGTTCATCCTGCCGTCGACCGCCGACCGTCTCGCCGCGGGCAAGGACATCGTCGGGCTGTCGTTGGTCTCCGCCCTCTGGTGCCGCTACTTCGAAGGCACCACCGACAGCGGCAAGGTGATCGTCTTCAACGATACCAGTGCGGACAAACTTCAGAAGGCCGCCAAACTGGCGCGGGATAACCCGGAAGCCTTCCTTGTGTTCGACGAGATCTTCGGAGAGGTTGGCAAGTCCGAACTCTTCCGCCAGCGTTTCGCGCATGCCTTGAAGACGCTCTGGAGCGAGGGAACGGCGCGGACACTGGAGCTCTATCTCCAGAATTCTCTGGTCAAGTAGCGAGGTAAAGGGCGTGGGCGAGACGGCACGGCCATTGGTGATCTTCGATTGCGACGGCGTGCTCGTGGACAGCGAGCCCTTGTCGGTCAGCGTCCTGGTCGAAGCCCTCAACCGCAAGGGCGTCGATATCGGCGAGGACGAAGCCTATGCGCGCTTTCTCGGCCGCAGCCTGTCGACCGTGTCGCAAATCCTCCACGACGATTTCGACCACAGCATCGATGATGCGTTTCTCGATGACCTGCGCCATCACCTCTACGCACGCTTCCGGCACGAACTTCAGCCGGTGCCGGGGGTTGCGCAGGCGCTCGACGCGCTCGAATGGCGGCGTTGCGTGGCCTCCTCCAGCCAGCCGGAGCGCATCCGCCTTTCCCTCTCGCTGACCGGCCTGCTGGAGCGCTTCGAACCGCATATCTTCAGCGCCTCGATGGTCTCGCGCGGCAAGCCGGCGCCGGATCTCTTCCTGCATGCGGCCAATGCCATGGGTGCGGAGCCGTCCACCTGCATCGTCATCGAGGACAGCCCGGCCGGCATCGAGGCCGCGCAGCGGGCGGGCATGGCCGTGTTCGCCTTCGTCGGCGGCTCCCATGCCGATGCCCCCGGCTACCGAGATCGGGTCGCCGAACTGGCGCCAGACGCCGTGTTTGACGCCATGCCGGATTTGATACACCTTGTCCGCAAACACATTGAGGGGTCCGAAGGACGTCTCCCGCAGCGCGCGGTCTAGCGCGCGGGATGCACACCTTGAGGGCGCCCCTGCGGGCGGGGAACATATCCTGATGCGAGATCACGTCGTTGCGGTCGATATCGGCACGGCCAGCGCCCGCGCCGGCGTCTTCGATCGCGAAGGCCGGCTGCTGGCAAAGGTCAGGCACCCGATCGCCATGCAGAGGCTGCGTGAAAACCACGCGGAGCATGATTCCGACGACATCTGGCGGGCCGCCTGCAAAGCCGTGCGCGAAGCCTTGGCGCAATCCGGCATCGCCGCCGCGCGCGTCGCGGCGATCGGTTTCGACGCCACCTGCTCGCTGGTGGCGCGTGATGTGGATGGTCGCCAGCTCACCGTCTCGACGGGGGGAGACGACCGCTTCGACACGATCGTCTGGCTCGACCATCGCGCCATCGCCGAGGCGGAAGAGATCTCCGCCACCGGCCATCCCGCACTTCTCTTTTCCGGCGGATCGCTCTCTCCCGAGATGGAGATGCCGAAGCTGATGTGGCTGAAGCGGCATCTGCCGGAGACCTGGCGGCGGGCCGGCTTTTTCTTCGATCTTGCCGACTTCATGACCTGGAAGGCGACGGGATCGCCGGCGCGCTCGCGCTGCACGCTGACGGCCAAGTGGAACTATCTTTCGCACGAGACGCCCGGATGGCAGCAGGATTTCCTGGCGCAGGCGGGCCTCGAGGATCTTCTGGAGCGGGGTGGGCTCCCGCATGAAACGGTCGCCGCCGGAGAGAGTATCGGCTGCCTCAGTGCTCAGGCCGCGTCAGATCTCGGGCTCGATACCGGCTGCCAGGTGGCGGCCGGGCTGATCGATGCCTATGCCGGCGCCTTCGGCGTGCTGGGCGGCGTGGCTGACAGTAAGGCGCTGGAGAAGAGCGTCGCCCTGATCGGCGGTACGTCGAGCTGCATCGTCTCCTTCTCCGCCGATCCCAAACCCGGCCGCAGCCTCTGGGGGCCATACTTCGAGGCGGTGCTGCCCGGGCACTGGCTGGTGGAGGGTGGCCAGTCGGCGACCGGCGCGCTGCTCGACCATATCGTGCGCATGCATGCCGCCGGTGGCGAGCCGACCCCGGAGCTTCACGGCCGGATCATCGCGCGGGTGCAGCAACTGCGGGCGGAGCAGGGGGCGGAGCTTGCCGCCGGCCTGCATGTGCTGCCGGACTTCCACGGCAACCGTTCGCCGCTCGCCGATCCGCATGCGACGGGGGTGGTCAGCGGGCTCACCCTCGATATCTCCTTCGACGGCCTCTGCCGGCTCTACTGGAGAAGCTGCGTCGCCATCGCGCTTGGCATCCGGCACATACTGGAGACCATGGACGGCTACGGCTACCGGTTCGAGACGCTGCATGTGACCGGCGGGCACGTCCACAACCCGCTGCTCCTGGAGCTCTATGCCGATGTCACCGGCTGCCGCGTCCTCGTCCCCGAGACGCAGGACGCCGTGCTGCTCGGCACCGCCATGACGGCCGCGGCTGCAGGCGGTATCCATGCCGGACTTGCGGCTGCC
>JBKBXP010000277.1:0-4362 GCA_046314035.1 Pseudorhizobium sp.
TCTCCTCGCCGGGGATCGTCGGCAAGCTCGGCGCGATTCGTTCGGTAGCCAGTTCCATTGCCAGTGGTGCCGAAACCTTCAGGCTTTCCGTGACGGAGACGATTTCGGGGCTTGATCTGGCCGCCGAGGGCGTCAAGCCGCTCGGTGACAAGCAGCGCCGGCGCATCGTCGAGACGGTGCTGCTTGCCCAGGGTGTCGCCCGGGTCACCGTCAACGGCGAAATCCTGGTTGAGCCGCAGAAGCCGCTGGTGGATTTCGGCGGCGTGCTGGTCTCGCCGCCGCCGGGCACCTTCCTGCAGGCGACCCGTGAGGCCGAGGATGCCATGGCGGCGCTCGTTCTGGCGCATTTCGGCAAGACAAAGCGGGTGCTCGATCTGTTTGCGGGTTCCGGGACATTTTCGCTGCGCCTCGCCCGGGTTGCCCGGGTGCATGCCGTGGAAAGCGAAGAAAAGCCGCTGAAGGCGCTGGACCATGCGGCGCGCAACACTCAAGGGCTGAAGCCGATCAGCATCGAACGGCGCGACCTCTATCGACGCCCGCTGACGCCGCAGGAAATCAAGCCCTTCGACGCGGTGATCTTCGACCCGCCGCGTGCCGGTGCGGAAGTGCAGGTCCGGGAACTGGCGCGGTCCAACGTCAAGAAGATTGCAGCCGTCAGCTGCAATCCGCTGACGCTCGCTCGGGATCTCAGCATCCTGGTGGAGGCCGGCTACAGCATCCGCTCGGTGACCCCCGTCGACCAGTTCCTCTGGGCGAGCCATGTCGAGGCGGTCGCGCTGCTCGAGCGCTGAAGATCGACCTCGCTCCGGAGAGAACAACCGCGCGATCATCCTGGGTTGAATCGCCGGTTGGTTGCAAGCCCACACCCCTAATGCAATCATAGAGATTATTCCCAACAGGGAATAATCAGAGGCTGCATCAGCAAAGTGGGGGACTGTCATGACTGACATTGCCATGCATGGCCATGGCGTCCGCGGCATGAAGCGCGGAACGCTGCATTCTTTCAACGGGATCGGCGATCCCGGCAAATTCGGGATCCTGTTTCCCGGCCTCGTGCCGCTGCATGCCGACGACGACGCCCTGTTCGAACTGGCAGAAGCGATGCGGGACGGCGGCGCGCCGGGAGATGATCCGGATCCCGAGGGCGACAACCGGCACATCCCGGCGGGATATACCTATCTCGGCCAGTTCATCGACCACGACATCACGCTGGATACCACGCCGCTCGACCAGCAGAAGGCGGATCCCAAGGCGACGGACAATTTTCGCACACCGGCGCTGGATCTCGATTCCCTTTATGGCGACGGACCGGGCATCCATCCCTATCTCTACCAGCGCCACGAGACGACCTTCGCCATAGCCCAGAGCATGCTGATCGGTCACACGGCGGAGTCGACGGACCAGAAGGGAGACGCCATTGCTTCCCTGCCGAACGATCTGCCGCGCAACCAGGTCGGCCATGCGCTGATCTTCGACGAGCGCAACGACGAGAACCTGCTGGTGGCGCAGACGCATCTGCTGATGCTGAAGTTCCACAATGCCGTAGTCTATTGGCTCCAGCACAAGGATCCGACGCTGAAAGGGATGGCGCTCTTCAACGAGGCTCGTCGCATCGTCACCTGGCACTACCAGTGGATCGTGCTGTTCGACTTCGTGGAGCGGCTGACGGAGCCCGGGCTGATCAACAAGATCAAGATGCATGGCCGCAAGTTCTACCGGTTCAAGCTGCGGCCCTACATGCCCTCGGAATTTGCCGCCGCCTGCTACAGGCTTGGTCATTCGATGGTCCGAGAAACCTACAGCCACAACCGGGTTTTCGGGCCGGAAGACGGAACGATTGCGGACGGAACCTTGGGCCTCCTCTTCTTCTTTACGGGAAAGTCCGGCAAGATCGTCGGCGAACTGGCACCGCGGCCACCCGAACGTCCGCCCTCACCTCAGGCGCAGCTCCCCTCCAACTGGGTCATCGACTGGCGCCGCTTCTTCGATGTGGATGGCGAGGGCGGTCCCGACTTCACCTTCAACTTCTCGCGCCGGCTCGACCCGTTCATCGCTCCCTCGCTGCACACACTGCCGGGGCTCCGGGACGACCCGACGGAGCAGGAACGGCGGGATGCCAATCTTGCATTCCGCAACCTGCGGCGCGGCGTGCAGATCGGGCTTCCGTCAGGCCAGGCGATCTGTCGGGCCATGGGCATCGAGCCGATGGCCCCGGAGGACGTCGCTACGGGACCAGACGGTGCGGTCGCCAGGAAGCACGGGCTGCATGAAGCGACGCCGCTCTGGTACTACGTGCTGAAGGAAGCGGAGCATTATTACGAGGGCACACGCCTCGGCCCGATGGCCTCCACGATCGTGGCGGAGACCTTTCTCGGCGTGGTCCATGGCGACCAGGAGTCCTTCCTCTGGAAGCGCTCCAACTGGAAGCCGGAACTACCCTGTGCAACCGAGGGACATTTCACCATGGCGGATCTGATCCGCTTCGTCGGTGACGTCAATCCTATTGGAGCCGCAAGGATCGAAGCAGCCGCTCTCCCGGAACTCGCCTAGCCCTTGCGGGTCATGAAGGCCTCGAAGGCGGCGCGGGCCTCGGCGCTTCGCAGCTGCGCCGTGAAGTGGACGAGCTCTTCGTCCATACGGGCAAGCACGTCGTCGCCATTGCCGCGGATGAGGGTGCGGGCGATATTCAGCGCATGCGGCGGCTTGGCGGCAAGGCTTGCCGCCAGTGCCAGCGTCTGCGCTTCCACCTCCTCGGGTGCCACGACCTTCCAGACGATGCCGGCCTCGCGGGCCTGCTCGGCAGAAAACGCTTCGCCTGCCACGAGCATGGCAAAGGCGCGCTGGTGGCCCATGATGCGTGGCGCCAGCAGGCTGGATGCTGCCTCCGGAACGAGCGCCAGATCCACGAAGGGGGTGCGGAACAGGCTGCGGTCGGATGCGATGGTCATGTCGCAGTGAAGGTTCAGCGTCGTGCCGATGCCGATCGCCAGGCCATCAACGCCGGACACCATCGGCTTGTCGCAGGTGGCCAAAGCCGTCAGGAATTCGGCAGCCGCCGGACGCCCGCCGCCGCCCATGGCATAGGCGAGGAAGTCCTTCATGTCATTGCCGGCCGAAAAGCAGCCGTCGGTGCCGAGGAAGGCCACGGCGCGGACGGCAGTGTTGTTGTCGGCCTCGTGCAGTGCCGCCGTCATGCGGTCGTACATGGCGGTGGTGATGGCGTTCTTCTTGTCCGGCCGGTTGAGGCGGATCACCATCACGCCCGGTTGCGCTTGCGGATGCTCGACGAGGACATGGGTCTCGGTCATTGCTTGTCTCCTCAGGCCAGAACGATGCGGGCAGCGGCGAGGCTTTCGGCGCCTTCGACGACCTGCCGCTTCAGGGCCGCCGTTTCCGGCAGCAGATTATCCGCGGCAAAGCGGCAGAGCGCCACGCGCCGACCGGTCTTGCCGTCTTCCACCTTGGCCAAAGCGCCCTTGGCGAGATAGGCGCCGGTCAGAACCAGACCGAAGAGGCGCTGATAGGGCGTGGCGCCGGCCAGTGCCTCGGCCACCTGACCTTCGGCCTGCGCCTTCAGCAGCCACTGCGTCGCGGCCTCCAGTTCGTCGATCGAGGCCTTCAGCCGCTCCGAGGTTTCACCGAAGCCGGTGTCGCCGGCTCCGGCGACGCGGTCGGCAATCGTCCGCAACTCGCCGAGGAAGCCGGCGACCTGTGCACCGCCCGACAGCGGCAGCTTGCGAGCGACGAGATCGATCGCCTGGATGCCGTTGGTGCCTTCGTAGATGGGCGCAATGCGGGCGTCGCGAAGATAACGGGCTGCCCCGGTTTCCTCAATGAAGCCCATGCCGCCGTGGACCTGAATGCCGAGCGAGGCCACGTCGACGCCGGCATCGGTGGCGAACGACTTGGCAATGGGCGTCAGCAGGGCGGCCCGCTCTGTCCACGTCCGTGCCTCTTCGCCCTCTGTCCGATGGGCCATGTCGATGGCATGGGCGCAGGCGTAGCAGATGGCGCGCGAGCCTTGCGTCAGCGCCGTCATGGTCAGCAGCATGCGGGCGACGTCGGGATGTTCGATGATCGGGCTCATGCCCGTGCCCGTCCAGCCGGGGGCCTTGCCCTGGGTGCGTTCGCGGGCGAATGCGACGGCCTTCTGCGTGGCGGCTTCGGCGATCGCGACGCCCTGCATGCCGACCGCGAGGCGGGCATTGTTCATCATCGTGAACATGCAGGCGAGGCCCTTGTTCTCCTCGCCGATCAGCCAGCCGATCGCCCCCTTCTCATCACCGAACTTGCCGTCGCCATAGATCATCGTGCAGGTCGGCGAGCCGTGGATACCGAGCTTGTGTTCGAGGGAGTGGCAGA
>JBKBXP010000278.1:0-4343 GCA_046314035.1 Pseudorhizobium sp.
CGGCGTCGGCTCGCGACCGATCTCGTGCAGCATCTGGCGCGATGTCCGGACGATCTTGTTGATCGTCTCGATCATGTGCACCGGAATGCGGATCGTGCGGGCCTGGTCGGCGATCGAACGGGTGATCGCCTGCCGGATCCACCAGGTCGCATAGGTCGAGAACTTGTAGCCGCGACGGTATTCGAACTTGTCCACCGCCTTCATCAGGCCGATGTTGCCTTCCTGGATCAGATCGAGGAACTGCAGGCCACGGTTGGTGTACTTCTTGGCGATGGAGATGACGAGACGCAGGTTTGCCTCGACCATTTCCTTCTTGGCGATACGCGCCTCGCGCTCGCCCTTCTGCACCATCGAGACGATGCGGCGGAATTCGGCGATCGAGATGCCGGTTTCCGTGGCGAGATTCTGGATCTCCTGGCGGATATCGCGGATCGTCGCATTCTCTTCGCGGGCGAAATCCTTCCAGCCGCGGGCCGAGAGGTTGGCGATCGACTTCATCCAGTTCGGATCGAGCTCGGCGCCCTGGTACTGCTCCAGGAACGAGTCGCGCTTGACGCCGTAGGATTCGGCCAGCCGCAGCAGACGACCTTCATTCTGCATCAGCCGCTTGGAGATGTCGTAGAGCTGCTCGACGAGCGAATCGACGCGATTCTGGTTGAGCGACAGCGATTTGACCGCCGTGATCAGCTGATCCTTGAGCTCCTTGTAGCGGCGCTCCTGGCCCGACGACAGTGTGCCGGTGCACGACAGGCGCGCCTCGACCTGCTGGTCCTGCAGCTTGCGCAGCTTCTTGTAGGTCTCGGCGATCGTGTCGAGCGTTTCCATGACCTGCGGGCGCAGTTCCGCTTCCATGGCCGCAAGAGACAGGCTCGACTCGTCGTCGTCCTCCTCTTCCTCTTCACCCGGCAGACCTTCGCCGCCGACGGCCGTCACATCGTCGTCGTTGGCGGCCGTGCGGGTCTTGCGAACCCTTTCCTTCTCTTCGGCGGCCTTGCGGTCGGCCTCGATCTTTTCCGGGCTCTGGAACTGCGGTGCAGCCTTTGCCTCGGGACCGGAATAGGTGGTTTCGAGATCGATGATCTCGCGCAGCAGCGTCGTGCCTTCGTTCAACTCGTCGCGCCAGATGATCAGCGCCTGGAAGGTCAGCGGGCTTTCGCAAAGCCCGGCGATCATCGTCTCGCGGCCAGCCTCGATGCGCTTGGCGATGGCGATTTCGCCTTCGCGCGACAGAAGTTCGACCGAGCCCATCTCGCGCAGATACATCCGCACCGGGTCGTCGGTCCGGTCCGTCGGCTCTTTCTTCTTGGCAGCAGCCAGCGCCGTACCGGCGCTCGGCGCGACTTCGCTGCCCTCGCTCTCGCCGTCGCTGTCGTCGGAACTGTCGTCTTCGGTTGCGGCTTCGTCTGCCTCGTCGTCCTCAACGACGTTGATGCCCATGTCGGAGAGCATCGACATCGTATCCTCGATCTGCTCGGAGGTGACTTCCTCCGACGGCAGGACCGAGTTCAATTCGTCCATGGTGACATAGCCGCGCTTCTTGGCGGCCTTGATCATCTTCTTGACCGCGTCATCGGAAAGGTCGAGAAGCGGACCATCCGGAGTGCCTTCGCGCTCGGTCTCGGCTTCTTCGTTTTCTTTGACTTTCGTTGCCATATATTTTCGCTTTCCCTGAACGCCATCTCGCGGCGATGGCCGTCGGCTGAAGCTTAGAGCCCCAGCCGCGAATCACTGTTCAACACGTACGGAATGTTGCTTAATTCCGGATTACCACGATGGAAGCAGCCGACTGCCGAGACCTTCGTATCGCAGATCACCGATCGTGGTCCGCTGTGCTTGACCCACTTCACCATTTCTGCCTGATGTGGTGATTCCCACAATTTAACGCTCCGTCAAGCTTTTCTAGGGCTTGGAGCCTTTGAAAAGTGGAAAAAGCCGTTCTACAGGGCTTCGGGGCAACATGCACACGTTTGCCGGATATGTAGGAAACCGCTCGTCCATGACAAGAGCCGAGGCCCTTCTAAAGACAGAACCGGCACAAGCGGCTGCTGTACTCTCCAAACAATAGACTGATTCGCCCCGCGCTAGCCATGACTGACGGCGGCACCCTTGACCCGTCCGGACATCACGCCGAAGCCGTCGATGATGGCTTCCTGGTTTTCCAGCCGCCCGATCTCGAGCTGAACTTCCGACAAGGCGCGCATCAGCGCCGTCGCCCGCTCCTCCTCGTCGGATGCGGTCTCGGCAATTTCGCGCTCCAGCTCGATCTTCTGCCAGCGGAGCTCCTTGTTGCGCGAGTGCAGTGCATAGGCCTGCCGGTAGGCCTGCACGACATCCTGCAGGTCCGCCTCTTCCGTCGCCGTCCAGAGCCGGGCATTGCGGATCTGCTGGTTCATCAGGGCAATCAGCGCCTCGAAGCCGTTTTCCTCGAGCTCCTCGCGCAGGTTCGTCCGACTGAGGCGAGCCCCGAGCTTGGCGGCAGCGGTCAGCAGGCAGGACCAGAAGCGCTGCAGGTCGCGGTTCTCGAACTCGACGCCGGCAATCTCGTCGTGGTCGTCGAGCAGAAGCTGCGGATGGTTGGCAACCGTCAGCGCCAGGACGCTTTCGCGCAAAGCCGGCAGGTCGCGGTGGCCTCGCACCAGTCCCGACCGCGCCAGGCGTTCCGACACCGCCAGACCGCGGCCCGCGGCCCGCGGCCCTTGCGTCGGCCCCTGGCCCGGCCTCGTGTTGTTGCCGCCGCGCGGTTGGTAATTCGAGCGCCGGTCGCCACCCCGGTTGTTGCCCTGGAACAGGCCGTGCAGCCGGTCGCGCATCTCCTGCTGGTAATAGCGACGGACGTTCTCGTCGGCGATGACCGAGACCACCTGCTTCAGGCGCGCCTCAAGCTCCGCCCGCTTTTCCGGCGTCTCGAAGTTGCCGCCGGAGGTCTCGCGCATCCAGATCGTCTCGGCCAGCGGCCGGGCCTCGGCCAGCACCTTGTCGAAGGGGCCGCGTCCGTCCTGACGCACGATATCGTCCGGATCCTTGCCTTCCGGCAGCAGCGCAAAGCGCACAGAGCGTCCGGGCTTCAGGAACGGCAGCGCCAGATCGGCGGCCCGATTGGCCGCCCGCACGCCGGCGCCGTCGCCGTCAAAGCAGAGCACCGGCTCCGGCGACATCTTCCACAGGAGGTCGAGCTGGTTCTCCGTCAGCGCCGTACCGAGCGGCGCAACCGCATTCTCGACGCCAACCTGGTGCAGGGCGATGACGTCCATATAGCCTTCCACGGCAATGATCGTGCCGACGTCGCGCGTGCCGGGGGCGCCCTGCGAGGCTCGCCTTGCGCGCGCGAAATTGTAGAGCACCTGCCCCTTGTGGAAGAGCTCCGTCTCGTTCGAGTTCAGGTATTTCGCTGGCGCATCGGGAGACATCGCCCGGCCGCCGAAGGCGATCACCTTCTCGCGAGACGACAGGATCGGGAACATCACGCGATCGCGGAACCGGTCATAGGACACGGCAATCCCCTCCCCGTGCACCACCAGCCCGCAGGCCTCGATCTGCTCCTTCGGCACGCCCTTGCCCGACAGAAACTCCTTCAGCGCATTGCGGCTCTCCGGCGCAAATCCCAGGCGGAAGGTCTCGATCGTCCGCCCCGTCAGGCCACGGTCGCGCAGATAGGCGCGTGCGCGCGCACCGGCTGCGCTCTGCAGCTGATCCTGGAAGAACTGCGTCGCCAGTTCCATCACGTCGAGAAGCGTGGTGCGCTCCTTCTCGCGCCGCTCCGCCTGAGGATCGGGCTGCGGCAGTGCGATCCCGGCCATGTCGGCGATCTGCTGCACGGCTTCGGGGAAATTCAGCCCCTCGCGATCGGTCAGAAAGCGGAAATGGTCGCCGGATACCCCGCACCCGAAACAGTGATAGCGGCCCTTGCGGTCCTCGCAATGGAAGCTCGGGCTCTTCTCGCCGTGGAACGGGCAGCAGGCCCAGTAGTCGCCACGGGCGACATTGGTCTTCTTCCTGTCCCAGGTCACACGGCGTCCCACCACATCCGAGATCGGGACGCGGTCGCGGATTTCGTCGAGAAAGCTGTTGGAGAAGCGCATGTTCACCTCGGGATCCGGCAACTATAGAACCTGCAGCCACCGTGCGCCAATGCTAAAGCGCACCATACCCGCTATCCACAGCGCCGCTCTCTTAAAAACAAAAAGGCGAGGCCAAGACCGGCCCCGCCTTCTCGTCATGAATTGCAATCTGATTACTTCAGCAGATCCTTGACCATGCCGGACGCCTTGGCGAAGTCCATCTTGCCCGGATACTTCTCCTTCAGCGCATTCATGCACTTGCCCATGTCGCGCAGCCCGTGGGCG
>JBKBXP010000279.1:0-4300 GCA_046314035.1 Pseudorhizobium sp.
GGCTCTCGGCGAGAATATGAGCAAGCGATTCCAGCTTCTCCTTCTCGCTCAAACCCTTCTGCATCGAATGCACGAGGATAAGCGCCAAGGCTTCGCCGTCAGGACTTGATTTGCTGATGTTGTGTTCGACGCAGGCTTGGTCGAACACCTTCTGCAGCATGTTCAGTTGATCCGGATTGACCGGATTGCGAACCAGTTGTGTTGGCACATCAACCTCCCCATGCTGTTGCAGCCCGATTGTCACTTTGATCCCAGTCCCGAGATCGAAATGATCGCGCAAAACTTGGCATTATAATGGCCGTCTTGCCCGGAACTTGCGTTTCCTGGTTTGGACCAAGACAATCACGCATCAGAAGCCAGACCCAGCAGTAAGGGCTTTGAGAGCACTGCCCGCGGTGCAGGCGGCAACAAATCCGCCCGCTGCTGCTTGGGACTTCGCTCAGGCTGCGCCAGCCGGGTCACCGATTGGCATCAGAGCCGGCTTCAGGTTCGGATCCTGCGGATTTTTGGTATCGCCCGGATCCTGGACCGGGGTCAGAGGTGGCTTGCCCTGCGTCCGGTCCGGAATGCCTGGCGAAGATGTCGGCCCGCGAGGAGTGTCCGGCGCCGGATTCTGAATAGGATCTCTGTTCGGCATATCAATCTCCTTCGTTGGTTATAAAGCGGAACGGAAACCGCAAGGCATTGTTCCGAAATGCGCCCCCTGGTCGCCTTGAACCCCGCAAAAGACCGGACGCGGCAAAGCCATTGGGACGTTTTTCCAGGCCGAAGATGAAACAACGGCGGCCCAGAGCGGTTGACTCGATCGTCAACCAAGGGAGAAGACCGATGAAGAAAGTTATCGCAGTCAGCTTTATGACCCTGACGCTCGCCGCCTGCACGGCAACCGAACGCGGCGCCGGCGTTGGTGCCGCGACGGGAGCGGTGGTCGGCGGCGTCGCAACCGGCGACGTTCGAGGAGCCGCGGTTGGCGCGGCGGTGGGCGGTGCCGGCGGCGCGCTGATCGGCAGCGTCCAGGACCAGCCGGGGCGTTGCTACTACCGCGACCGCAACGGCAACCGCTATGTGGATGAGTGCCGCCGATAGCCCCACCGCACGGGCCGGCCGGTTGGTCGGCCCGGCCAATTCTGCTTAACACCCCGTTAAATCGCCGCATTTAGAGTCCAGCCAGAGCTTGGGCGAATATCTGACCACCGGCCTCGGCCGGCTTTGAGACATTGGGGCTACCGACGCGGCATGGCAGCCAAGGGGAAATCGCGACACAGGGTCGAGCCGTCTTTCGAAGACGATGACGACCACTTCGAGGACGATCTGCGGCTGGGGTCCGACGACCGGATTGCCGGCGGTCGCCCGAAGCGGAAATCCGGTGCCGCAAAGACAAGCCCCACGACTTCCAGCTCCCGCCGAAAAAAAGGCAAAGCGAGCCGCGCTCCCCGCGGGATCTTTGCGCCGCTGCGCTCGCTTCTCTACTGGTGCGTGGTGCTTGGCATCTGGGCCGGCATCGCCGTCGGCGGGCTTGTCCTCTATTACGGCGCGCAGATGCCGGCCGCCAGTGCCTGGTCGATCCCTGACCGCCCGCCCAACATCAAGATCGTCTCCACCAACGGCTCGGTGATCGCCAACCGCGGCGCCACCGGCGGCGAGGCCTTGGCGCTGGAAGAAATGTCTCCCTATATCCCGCAGGCCGTGATGGCGATCGAGGACCGGCGCTTCTACTCGCATTTCGGGGTGGACCCCTTCGGCCTGGCGCGGGCCCTGATCAACAACCTGACCGGACAGCCCATTCAGGGCGGCTCGACGATCACCCAGCAGCTGGCAAAGAACTTGTTCCTGTCACCGGAGCGCACCTTCGAACGCAAGATCCAGGAGGTCCTCCTCGCCTTCTGGCTGGAACACAAGTTCAACAAGGATCAGATCCTGGCGATGTACCTGAACCGGGTCTTCTTCGGGTCGAATGCCTATGGCGTCGAGGCCGCCTCCCGGCGCTACTTCAACACGTCGGCGCGTGAGGTAAATCTAGGCCAGGCAGCGCTTCTGGCCGGTCTTCTGAAAGCCCCCTCGAGGCTTTCGCCGGCACGTGACCCCGAGGCTGCCGAAGCGCGCGCGCAGGTGGTTCTCGGCGCGATGCAGGAAGAAGGGTATGTCACCGAGGACGAGATCAAGTCGGCGATGTCGCAGCCGCCGACGAAGGCGCGCAGCTACTGGTCCGGGGCCGAGCACTATGCGGCCGACATGGTGCTGGACGAGGTGAAGAAGCTCGTCGGCGAGGTGACGCAGGATCTCGTCGTCGAGACGACGATCGACCTGTCGCTCGAGCAGAAGGCCGAGGAGGCGTTGACCGACATCCTCGACGATGAGGGCGATGCGCTCAATGCTTCGCAGGCGGCGCTCGTGTCCATGGATGCGACGGGTGCGATCCGGGCCCTTGTGGGCGGCAGGGACTACGCGCAGAGCCAGTTCAACAGAGCGGTGACAGCCAAGCGCCAGCCGGGCTCCGCCTTCAAGCCCTTCGTCTATGCCGCTGCCCTGGAGGCCGGTATCCGTCCCGATTCGATCCGCAACGATGCGCCGGTCAGGATCGGCAAATGGACACCGGAAAACTACGACCAGAAGTACCGGGGCGCGGTGACGGTCTCCTCCGCCCTCAGCCAGTCACTCAACACGATCGCGGCACAGCTCGTCATGGAAGTCGGCCCTCCGGAGGTCGTCAGCCTTGCGCACCGGATGGGCATCGAACAGGAACTGCAACCGAATGCCTCGATTGCGCTCGGGACCTCCGAGGTGCCGCTGGTCGAGCTGACCGCGGCCTATGCGCCTTTCATGAACGGTGGCTACAAGGCGACGCCACATATCGTCCGCCGCATCCTCGATGCGGAGGGCAACACGATTTACGAGACGAGCTACGACAGCCCGCCGCGGGTGCTGAGCGAAACGGTGGTCGCCACCATGAACAGCATGATGACGCGGGTGATCACCGAGGGAACGGGCAAGGCGGCCAAGCTTGCCGACTGGCAGGCGGCGGGCAAGACCGGCACCACCCAATCCTTCCGCGACGCGCTCTTCGTGGGCTACACCAGCGTCATGACCACCGGCATCTGGTTCGGCAACGACGACGGCACATCGATGAAGAAGGTCACAGGCGGCGGCCTCCCCGCCAAGGCGTGGAAAGACTACATGACGGCTGCGCTTGCCGGCTATTCGCCAACGCCCCTGTTTGGAAGCCATGGCGGCTTCGATCTGCCCCCTGCCGCAGTCGAGCCGGAGCGCGAGCCGACCAGCATCGGCGACATCATATCGGGGGTGCTGCCCGGGGTCGGACGGCAAAGCGACTATCCCGCTCCACCGGCCAATGACGTCTACGTGGAAGACCGGATGCCCGACCAGATGCCGGTGCGGGACTACCGGGAGTATCGGGGGCCCTACGACGATTTCGAGGGTGGCCCGATCCCACCAGCGGAGGTTGGCGGCAGGCCGATGCCGCCAGCAGATGTCGGTACAGCCGCCTCCGCACGTCCGCCGCGCCAGACCACGCTCTACGACCTGATCATGGGCCAGTGAGCCGTCCGGGCTAACGTTCACATTCCCGTGTCTTTTTGCTGACATCAGAGCGTTGTCCTGCCTTGCAGTCCAAAAAACCCGTCCTTATATACGCCGCATGACGCAGCGCATGCTGCACGGAATACAATAGACCATCCCAGTCGAGGAACTGTCAGCGGAATGCCTGAGCGGGGTTCCGACGGTTCGCTTAAAGGAGAGAGAAAACATGGCTAAAGTAATTGGCATCGACCTTGGTACGACGAACTCCTGCGTTGCCATCATGGACGGCAAGGACTCCAAGGTGATCGAGAACGCCGAAGGCGCTCGCACTACCCCTTCCATGGTCGCCTTCACGGAAGACGGTGAGCGTCTTGTCGGTCAGCCGGCAAAGCGCCAGGCCGTAACCAACCCCACCAACACCCTGTTTGCCGTCAAGCGCCTGATCGGGCGCCGCTACGAAGATCCGACCGTCGAGAAGGACAAGGGCCTTGTTCCGTTCGAGATCGTCAAGGGCGACAACGGCGATGCCTGGGTTCAGGCACAGGGCAAGTCCTATTCCCCGGCCGAGATCTCCGCGATGATCCTTCAGAAGATGAAGGAAACCGCTGAATCCTACCTCGGCGAGAAGGTGCAGAAGGCCGTCATCACGGTTCCTGCCTACTTCAACGATGCCCAGCGCCAGGCGACCAAGGATGCCGGCCGCATCGCCGGTCTCGAAGTGCTGCGCATCATCAACGAGCCGACCGCGGCGGCGCTTGCCTAT
>JBKBXP010000280.1:0-4275 GCA_046314035.1 Pseudorhizobium sp.
TCTGGAATGACAGCCGCCGGCCGATCGGTTTTCCGGACCTGAGGTTTGCTCTGAGGCTGAGACAGACTCTCCGTAGTAAGACGAGCGCGCATGCGTTGCCAGGAGTCGTCGTCGGCGGCCGCCGGCTCGATGGAGATCTTGTCGAGAAGCGCACCGGCTGCGCCCTCCATGGCCTCGAGCTGGCGCCGGCATGTCGGGCACAATGCCAAATGCGTAGCGACTGCTAAGCTCCAACCTTCGGAAAGATTACCGGCAGCATAATCGAGCAGCAATTCGTCGCTGATGTGATGGCGAACGCTCATAGCCGGTCCTCCAGCGCGTCGCGTAGCTTGGAGAAGGCAAGCCGTATCCGGGATTTGACGGTTCCAAGCGGCAGACCCATCTGTTCAGCAATGGCGGAGTGCGGCTTGTCTTCAAAGAAGGCCATTTTCAGGACGTCCTGTTGCTCCGGCGGCAAGGCGGAGAGCGCATTGCGCAGCAGTTTGGCTTCCTGGGACTTCTCCAGCTCGCGGTCGGCCCGCGGTGCTTCTTCGGGCACCAGAGCCTGATCATCGATGTCTAAGGCCGGACGCTTGCGCCGGTAGGCGTCGATCCTGATGTTTCGGGCGATCGTGAAGATCCATGCCGACGCATTGCCGCGATCCGGATCGAACTGGACTGCCTTGGTCCATACCGAGCTCATGGTTTCCTGCATTAGTTCTTCCGCGGCCTGCCTGTCCTTTGTCTTCATCGCCATGAAGGCGCGAACCTTCGGAGCGTAGTATCGGAACAGCGCCTCGAAGGCCGCGACATTTCGGCTTTGCCCCACCGTCACCAGCAGGCGCGCCAATTCCGCGGGTTCAAGGTCACCGCTCCTGAGCTTCGGAGTTTTGGATTGCGTCATGCCGATGTTACGCCTTAAGGATCGCCGCCGAACGATGGCAAGCGTCCCGTTTTGGCATGTCTCCGGCCATATGTGAATGCTCAAGCTCATGGTCGCCTTTACGGCAGGCTTTCCGCCCCGGATCATTGGAAAACGCCGTCCGCACAAAAAAATGCTCTCACCAATCCGGGCGGTCGCTATAGCCGTAGATCAAGGCAAATAGCGGGGGCTTGCATCGGATGGGGACGAACGGGGTGACTGAGACGACAAGAAGGCGCATTGCGGTCATCGGATCGGGGATCAGCGGATTGTCGTCTGCCTGGCTGATGGCGAAGACTCAGGATGTCACTCTCTATGAATCGGCTGGGCGACTGGGGGGACACGCCCATACGGTGACTGTTCCCGCCGGAGGAGCGGAGATCAGCGTCGACACGGGTTTCATCGTCTACAACGAGCTCAACTATCCCAATCTCGTCGCGCTCTTCCAGCACCTGAACGTGCCGACAGCGGCCTCGGACATGTCGTTTGCCGCTTCGCTCGACGGCGGCGCCTTCGAATATTCGGGGACCGGCATCGGCGGCCTTCTCGGGCAGCGCAGCAATCTGGCCCGACCGCGTTTCTGGCGCATGATGTCGGATATTCTGGGGTTCTACAAAAGGTCGCCGGAGCTCCTCGCCGATCCCGCTCTTGACGGCATCTCCCTCGGAGACTTTCTCGATCGCGGCGGCTACTCCCCGGCCTTTATCAACGATCATCTGCTCCCGATGGGAGCCGCAATCTGGTCGACCTCTTCCGGAGAGATGCGATCCTATCCGCTCAAGGCCTTTTTGCGATTTTTCCTCAACCATGGACTGACCTCGGTCTCCGGAAGACCGAAGTGGCGGACGGTGGAGGGTGGGAGCCGCGAATACGTGAAACGCCTCGAAGAGGACTATGCAGGCACCATCCGGTTGAACAGCGTTGTCGTGGAACTGAAGCGCGAGGCTGGAAAGGTGGTCGTCATCGATGCCGGCGGCGGCATCGACCGGTTCGACGATGTGGTCGTTGCAACCCATGCGGATGACGCTCTTGCCATGCTGGTCGATGCAGACGATCTCGAGCGGCAGACCCTGGGGGCATTCCGCTATACGTCCAATACGGCTGTCCTGCACAGTGACCCGCGCCTGATGCCGAAGCGTCGGGCTGTCTGGTCGAGCTGGAACTACATCAGCGACAGAAAGGGGTCCGACAGCCTTCTCTGCGTGACCTACTGGATGAACCGGCTCCAGAATATCGATCCGCAGTATCCGCTGTTCGTGACGCTCAACCCCTGCCGTCAGATCCATCCGGATGCCATTCTCGGGACGTTCGACTATTCTCATCCACTTTTCGACGAGGCTGCGCTGCAGGCCCAGAAGCAGATCTGGGATCTTCAGGGCCGGCGGAATATCTGGTTCTGCGGCGCCCATTTCGGAAGCGGCTTCCACGAAGACGGGTTGCAGGCGGGCCTTGCCGTGGCGGAAGCGCTGACCGGGACACGCCGCCCGTGGCAGGTCGCCAATCCATCGGGCCGCATCTTCGCCCCGACCATGCTCGAGGCCGCCGAATGACGGAAGCTTCGGCGCTCTACCGGGGGGATGTCGTGCATCGGCGGCTCCGGCCGGCGTCGCACAAGATGCGGTACCGGGTGTTTTCAATGTTGCTGGATCTCGATGAGCTCGAAGGACTGGACCGCCGACTTCGGCTGTTTGGCCACAACCGCGCCGCGCCCGTCAGCTTCCGGGATGCCGACCACGGAACCGGAGAGACGGGAACGCTCCGCAAATGGGTGGAAGATCATCTGGAGAGTGCCGGGGTCGGATGCGACGACATGCGGGTCCGCGTTCTCTGCTACCCGCGTATCTTCGGCTATGTCTTCAATCCGATCACCGTCTACTTCTGCGAAACACGGGACGGCCGGCTTCTGGCGATCCTCTACGAGGTCTGCAATACCTTCCACGAGCGCCATACCTATGTCATCCCGGTTCGCGATGGTGCGCAGCGCACGGTGAGGCATGTCTGCAAAAAGGAGATGTATGTCTCCCCCTTCGTTCCGATGAATTGCACCTATCACTTTCGCATCGGCCGCCCGGCAGAGGCCGTGATGATCGCGATCAACGAGAGCGACGAGGCAGGCCCGCTCCTCTACGCCAGCTTCGTCGGGGTACGCCGTCCCCTGACCGACGCGACGCTGCTGAAGGCGCTGGTCGCACTGCCGCTGATGACGCTCAAGATCATGGCCGGCATCCACTGGGAGGCCCTGAAGCTCTGGCTCAAGGGCGTGCCGATCCACAGGCACAAGCCAAGCCTGCAGCGCAGGGCCAGTTCACTTGTTTTGGTCAATGAGTAATCAGATGAGTCACATCCCCGAAAGCCGCGTTTCCCTCGCTCCGACGTCCATGCCCATGTGGCAGAAGTCTTTGTGCCGTTGGGCAGACCGGATCGCCGCCGGGCGTCTGACCGTCTATTTTCCAGGCGGGCAAGGGCGTCACTTCACAGGTGCCGAGCGGGGCCCGAATGCAACGATCCGGTTCAACAATGCGCAGCCGGTGCGGCGGCTCCTCAGCGGCGGAGCGCTGGGCTTTTCACGGGCCTACTTGGACGGCGACTGGGAGACGCCCGACCTCGGTGCCGTTCTCGAGCTTGTTGTTGCCAATGACAAGGTCTGGCGCCCGGTCACGCTGGCGGGTCCTTTCAGGGCTGCGGTCGCCTTCCTGCAGCACCGATTGCGCCGCAACTCGCGTGCGGGCAGCCGGCGCAACATCGCCTTCCACTATGACCTCGGCAACGAATTCTACCGGTCGTGGCTGGACGAGACCATGACCTATTCCTCTGCGATCTATACCCAGCCCGACATGACGCTTGCAGATGCGCAGCGGGAAAAATACCGGCGGATCCTGAGGGCCCTCAATGTCGGGCCTGAGGATCATGTCCTGGAGATCGGCTGCGGCTGGGGCGGATTTGCCGAGATTGCCATTCAGGAAACCGGCTGCCGGGTCACCGGCCTTACGCTGTCGCGCGAGCAGGCGACGTTCGCACGGGAGCGGCTGCAGCAGAAGGGGCTTGCCGACCGGGCCGATATCCGCCTGCAGGACTACCGTGACTGCGATGGTTCTTTCGACAAGATCGTCTCGATCGAAATGTTCGAGGCTGTCGGCGAAGATAACTGGCCGACCTATTTCGAGCGGGTGCGTGCGCTGCTGGCTGCGGGCGGCGAGGCGCTCGTCCAGACGATCACGATCGCCGAAGATCGATTTGCGAGCTATCGGCGCAATGCCGACTTCATCCAGACCTACATCTTTCCGGGTGGCATGCTGCCATCGGTCAGCGCCTTCCACGAAGGGGCGACGGCGGCCAAGCTCTCTGTCGAAGACGAGTTTCGGTTCGGAGGGGAT
>JBKBXP010000281.1:0-4264 GCA_046314035.1 Pseudorhizobium sp.
GCCAGCTGGCTGTCGTAGAGCGTCTTGAAGGACGGGCTTTGTTCCGACAGTTCGGCATAGGTTTCCATGGCGGCCTTGTAGCAGGCCTCCATGATCTCCTGGCTGAACGGCTTCAGGATTGCGCCATCGGCCACCAGTTGCTTCAGCGCCACCGCGTTGCGGGCGTCGTAGTTGGCCAGCATGTTGTTGTTGGCCGACGCGCAGGCATTGGCGAGGATCTGCTGATAGCTCCTCGGCAGTTCGTTGAATTTTTCCAGGTTGAAGAAGGCGTGCATGGCCGGGCCGCCTTCCCACCAGGCGGGGTAGTAGTAGTATTTGGCGACCTTCTGGAAGCCGAGCTTCTGGTCGTCATAGGGGCCGACGAATTCGGTGGCGTCGATCGTGCCCTTTTCCAGCGCCGGATAGACGTCGCCGGCGGCGATCTGCTGCGGCGTCACGCCGACCTTGGTCAGGATCTGGCCCGCAAGACCGGCGATCCGCATCTTCAGACCCTTGAGGTCTTCCAGCGTGTTGATTTCCTTGCGGAACCAGCCGCCCATCTGGGTGCCGCTGTTGCCAGCGGGCAGCGCGTAGAGGCCGCGCGGCGCCAGGAATTCGTTGATCAGGTCGTTGCCACCGCCGGCCGTGAACCACGCATTGGTCATGCGGGCGTTCAGGCCGAAGGGAATGGCGGTGCCGAGCGCAAAGGCCGGATCCTGGCCGATGTAGTAATAGGAACAGGTATGCGCCATCTCGACGGTGCCGTTGGCGACGGCATCGGCCGCCTGCAGGCCGGGCACGATCTCGCCGGCGGCAAAGATCTGGATGGTGAACTGACCGTCGGTCGCGTTCTTGACGCTCTCGGCGATCTCGTTGGCGGCACCGAAGATGATGTCGAGGTTCTTGGGAAACGAGGAGGTGAGACGCCAGGCGATCGACGGGCGATCCTGCGCCAGCGCAGGGGCTGCGAGCGGCAGCACGGCAGCGGCTCCGGCGCCGGCCGTTGCGGCCTGCCGTAGGAAGTTGCGACGGTTCATGTATTCCTCCTCGGATGCGTTGTGCGGATCTCGCTGACGGTATTACGGACTTGGCACATGATGCGGCAAGCGGAATCATCTGCCGCGCCTTCGACCAAGGGAGGCGAAAAGGAGAGAAGGAGCCGAAGACCGCCGGCTCCTTCCAGAGATGACTTACAGGTTGCCGTTGCGCTGCTGGATCATCATGAAGGTGTCGTAGCTGTACTCGGCAATCTGCGACCAGAGATAGGCGTCCTTCTTGAAGGCCTGCTGGCTGTCGTAGATCTTCTTGAAGGCCGGGTTGGTCGCCGAGATTTCCGCGTAGGTCTCGAGTGCTGCCTTGTAGCAGATGTCGAGGATCTCCTGGCTGAAGGGGCGCAGGATGGCGCCTTCGGCCACGAGCTCGCGCAGCGCCAGCGGGTTCTGGGCGTCGTAGCGCTCCAGCATGCTGGCGCTTCCGGCAGCGCAGGCGTCCTGCAGCATGCGCTTGTAGTTCTCCGGCAGACCGTTGAACTTCTCGAGGTTGACGAAGGCATGAACTGCCGGACCGCCTTCCCACCAAGCCGGGTAATAGTAGTACTTGGCGACCTTGTGGAAGCCGAGCTTCTGGTCGTCATACGGACCGACGAATTCGGTGGCGTCGATGGTGCCCTTTTCGAGGGCCGCGTAGACGTCGCCGCCGGCGATCTGCTGCGGCGTCACGCCGACCTTGCTCATCACCTGGCCGGTGAGGCCGGCGATGCGCATCTTCAGACCCTTCAGGTCCTCGATCGTGTTGATTTCCTTGCGGAACCAGCCGCCCATCTGGGCGCCCGTGTTGCCGAGCAGGATGGAGTGGATATTGTAGCCGGCGAGGAACTCGTTGAGGAGCTCGTTGCCGCCGGCCTGGTTGAACCAGGCATTCGTCTGGCGCGCATTGAGGCCGAAGGGCACGGCGGTGCCGAGCGCGAAGGTCGGGTCCTTGCCGACGTAGTAGTAGGCGCAGGTATGCGCCATCTCGACCGTGCCGGAGGAGACGGCATCCGCCGCCTGCAGCGGCGGAACGATCTCGCCGCCGGCAAAATGCTGGATGGTGAAGTTTCCGCCGGAGGCTTCCCGTACATGGTCGGCTACGATCTGGCCGGCGCCGAACAGGATGTCGAGACCCTTGGTGAAGGAGGACGTCATGCGCCAGGTGATCTTCGGGTTTTCCTGCGCAATCGCCGGTGCTGCAAGGGTCGCCGCGGCCGCGACGCCGACGCCGGCAGTGCCGGCCTGACGGATAAAGTTTCTGCGGTTCATGGAAGGCATGCCTTTCTGGTGGATGTACGGCTTTCACCGTCTCTGGGGCCTTCTAATTCGATCATTTCGGGAACAGCAAGGGAAAAATGACATTGATTGCGCGGATGGTGGCCTCCGCATTCGCTTTGTTTCAAATTCTTCGCGCTGCCGAACGCGGGTGATCTCGGCCCGACGAGAGGGCTTGAAGTTCCGCCGGAAGCGAATAGATTAGAATTATTCTAATCTGTGGAGCCCTCCATGATCGCCGCCCTTCTTCCCTCCCGCCGCCGCCGCAAATTCGATACCCTCAGCGAAGAAGAGATCCTCGCGCTCGCCATCGGTGCCGAGGAGGAGGACGCCCGCATCTATCAGGCCTATGCCGACAATCTCCGCGAACAGTACCCGGGGTCGGCGAAGGTCTTCGAGGACATGGCGCAGGTTGAGCAGACCCACAAGAACATGCTGATCGAGATGTTTCGCAGCCGTTTCGGCGAGCGTATCCCGCTGATCCGGCGCGAGCATGTGGACGGGTTCTACGTCCGGCGCCCCGACTGGCTGGTAAAGAACCTGCCGCTCGACAAGATCCGCGCGCAGGCCGAGGCGATGGAGGATCAGGCCTATCGTTTCTATGCGCTTGCCGCCAGCCGCGTCGGTGACGCCTCAACGCGTCGGCTGCTCGGTGACCTGGCGCTGGCCGAACAGGGCCACGAAGAGATCGCCCGCACGCTGGGCGAGACGCACGTCGGCGAGGAGGGCCGCAAGGAAGAGGATGTGACGGCACATCGCCAGTTCGTGCTGACCTATGTGCAGCCGGGACTGGCTGGGCTGATGGACGGCTCGGTATCGACGCTTGCCCCGATCTTTGCCGCGGCCTTCGCGACGCAGGACACCTGGTCGACCTTCCTGATCGGCCTGTCGGCCTCCGTCGGTGCCGGCATTTCCATGGGCTTCACGGAAGCGGCCCACGACGACGGCAAGCTTTCCGGTCGCGGCTCGCCGCTGAAGCGCGGACTGGCGTCCGGCATCATGACGACGGTCGGCGGCCTGGGCCACGCGCTGCCCTACCTCATTCCGCATTTCTGGACGGCAACGCTTCTCGCCGGCCTGGTCGTCTTCGTCGAGCTCTGGGCGATCGCCTTCATCCAGAACCGCTACATGGAGACGCCCTTCCTGCGCGCGGTGATGCAGGTGGTGCTCGGCGGTTCGCTTGTGCTGGCGGCTGGCATCATCATCGGCCACGCCTGATGGCGGGAAGTCGTAAATGAGAAAAGGCGGGCCGAAGCCCGCCTTGGTAATCCTAAGGCTTGATCCCGGCCCTAGCGCAGGGCGCCGACCACCACGTCGCGGCCGTTCTCGATGCTGACCCAGCGCCCGGTATTGAACGAGGCCTGGCGCTTCAGGAAGGTGTAGGAGGTCTCGTACCAGGGCATCACCTCATTGTTGAGGTTGTCGAGGACGAAATCCCCCTGCGCCGTGCGCACCGTCAGAACCGCGTGACCCTCGCCGTCGGGCTTGCGGACGACGGTGATCAGGAGGTCGGAGAGCGCAAAACCCTTGTCGGCAAGCTCCCGGCGCTTCAGAAGCGCATAGTCTTCGCAGTCGCCGACATCCTTGGGGTAGGCCCAGACCTCTTCGCGACCATAGATGTCCTTGTCGGTCATGGCCTGGATGCGGTCGTTCACGGAAGCATTGACGCGCTCCAGCAGGTCCCAACCATGCGGCGTCAGCTTGGGCGCGGCCGTTGAGGCAAAGCGCTGGCTGCATTCGCCGGGGTTGGCACGGCAGAATTCGTAATGCCCGATCGGCTGGGAAGTCACCGCTCCCGTGACCATGCTGGCCAGAGCACGAGGTGCCGGAACGGCTGCGGTAGTAGGCGCAAGTATAGCGATCAGGATCACGGCTAAGTGCCGAGCCTTCCAGGTTTTTTGCATGGACCCGTCCCTTCAAGTCTTAACAAAACGTTAAGGTGCCTTGGGACGGACTGTCAATCGCTCAAGTTTTAAGGATCT
>JBKBXP010000282.1:0-4246 GCA_046314035.1 Pseudorhizobium sp.
GATCGAGGACGATGGCGTGCCGGATCCGATCCCGGCCGACGCCATCCAGCACGAGGTCAACGACCTGCCGGACGAAGTGCTGGTCTATCTGCTGGGCAGCCGCTACTGCGACACCGACCGTCTCGCCGATTTCGCCTGGCAGACCTTTTCCGGCACGCCCCTCGGATGGCCCCGCGTAAAAGCAATCCTGAACTTCGCCCACAATCACATTACGTTCGACTACATGAAGGCGGATGCGACACGCACTGCGTTCGGCGGATACAACGACCGCACCGGCGTCTGCCGTGATTATGCCCACCTGGCGATCACCCTCTGCCGCTGCATGAACATCCCGGCCCGTTACTGCACCGGCTACCTCGGTGACATCGGCGTGCCGAAAGACACAAACCCGATGGACTTCAGCGCCTGGTTCCAGGTCTACTTGGGCGGCGAGTGGCACACGGTGGATGCCCGTCACAACAAGCCCCGCATCGGTCGCATCTTGATGGCCACGGGACGCGACGCCACCGATGTCGCGCTCTCGACGGCCTTCGGCCCGGCGCTTCTGAGAGGCTTTGAGGTGACAACCGACGAGATACCGGGCTAATAGTGCCCGAAGAAAATCAATGAGGCGCCGTTTCTTGACGGCGCCTTTCAAGCCGCCTGCAAGGGCTGCGTGACATCAAGGAGCATCCGATGGCTGAGGAGCCAAAACTCGAACATTCCGAGTTTTCCGGCGAATTCGAAGACGAGGGCATCACCGTGCTCGTCGACATCTTCCGACCGGCCGGCACGCAGGGCGACTGGCAGCTGGAGGTCATATCCCAGGATGAGGATGTGACCACCTGGGAGGAGCCATTCGCCACCGACAAGGAAGCATGGGAAGAATTCCTCGCCACGGCAGAGCGCGACGGGATCGCGTCATTCCTCGGCGAAGACGCGCAATCGGTGCACTGAGGCTATCCCCGAGTTCCTTCAGAATCTCGGACGACGATCCAAACGGCCGCACAATCGAGGCGCGGCCGCCTGATCAGGGGCCTTCCATGGAATATCCGGCGCCGCGAACGGTGCGGATGACATCCTGCATGTTGGAGAAGTTCAGCGCCTTGCGGAGCCGGCCGACATGGACGTCCACGGTGCGTTCGTCGACGTAGATGTCGTGGCCCCAGACGCCGTCGAGCAGCTGCGCGCGGGAATAGACGCGGCCCGGGGACGTCATCAGGAATTCGAGCAGGCGAAATTCCGTCGGCCCGAGGCGCACTTCCCGGCTCTTGCGGTGGACGCGATGGGTTTCCCGGTCGAGCTCGATATCGCCGCAGCGCAGCACCGCCGACAGCACTTCCGGCTTGGAGCGCCGCAGCATCGCCTTGACCCGCGCCATCAGCTCCGGCGTCGAAAACGGCTTGACGACGTAGTCGTCGGCACCCGTGGCAAGGCCGCGGATGCGCTCGCTCTCTTCGCCCCGCGCCGTCAGCATCAGGATCGGCAGGCGCTCGGTTTCGCGACGCATGCGCAACCGCCGGCAGAGCTCGATGCCGGAAACGCCCGGAAGCATCCAGTCCAGGATCAGCAGATCCGGGACCCGCTCCTGAAGCCGCACCTCGGCCTCGTCGCCCTTGATGATGGTCTCGACCTCGTAACCCTCGGCCTCAAGGTTGTAGCGAAGAAGCACGCTCAGCGCTTCCTCATCTTCCACAACGGTAATTCTCGGCTGCATGCGGCTCTCCGTCCGTCCTAATCGTCGCTCAGAATAGTGCTGAGCGTGTTGGACCGGTCGTCCTTGGGGCGTTCGCCCTCCGGCTGCTCGCCGGTTGCCATATAGTAGATGGTCTCGGCTATATTCGTGGCATGGTCGCCGATCCGCTCGATGTTCTTGGCGCAGAACAGCAGATGGGTGCAGCTCGTGATATTGCGTGGATCTTCCATCATGTAGGTGAGGAGTTCGCGGAACAGCGAGGTGTAGATCGCGTCGATCTCCTCATCGCGCTGGCGAATGGCCTCTGCCTTTTCCACCGAACGGGTGACATAGACGTCAAGCACGTCCTTCAGCTGGATCAGCGCCAGTTCCGAGAGATGCTCCAGACCACGCGCCAGGTTGCGGGGAATGCCGCTTTCCTGCACGGCGATGACGCGCTTGGCGGTGTTCTTGCCGAGATCGCCCACCCGCTCGAGATCGGCGGCGATGCGCAGCGACCCGATGACCTCTCGCAGATCGGAGGCCATTGGCTGGCGCTTGGCGATCGTGATGATCGCCTTCTCGCCGATCTCGCGCTCGGCATTGTCGAGAATGACGTCGTCAGAAATGACCTTCTGCGCGAGAGCCGCATCCGAGTTGACCAGCGCCCGAACGGCGTCGGCACACATCTGCTCCGCAAGACCACCCATTTCGGAAATGCGGCGCGTCAGAAACTTCAGCTCCTCATCATAAGCCGACGTAATATGGATCGATGGCATTATCTTTTCCTCGCTAGCTTCGCGTCGGGCTGCCGATGGCGGATCAACCGAAGCGACCCATGATGTAGTCCTGCGTGCGCTGGTCGTTCGGGTTGGTGAACATCTTGTCCGTATCGTCTTCCTCGACAAGATTTCCGAGGTGGAACATCGCCGTGCGTTGCGACACGCGCGCCGCCTGCTGCATGGAGTGGGTGACGATGACGATCGAATAGTTCGCCCGCAGTTCGTGGATCAGTTCCTCGACGCGCGCCGTGGCGATCGGATCGAGCGCCGAACAGGGCTCATCCATCAGGATGACTTCCGGCGAGACGGCAACGGCGCGGGCGATGCAGAGACGCTGCTGCTGGCCACCGGAAAGACCGGTACCGCTTTCCTGAAGGCGGTCCTTAGCCTCATTCCAAAGGCCCGCCTTCACCAGGCTGGCCTCGACGATCTGGTCCAGATCGGCTTTGGTGCGCGCCAGTCCGTGGATGCGCGGGCCATAGGCGACATTCTCGTAGATGGACTTCGGGAACGGGTTCGGCTTCTGGAACACCATGCCGACGCGCGCGCGCAGCTCCACCACGTCGATATCCGGATCGTGGATATCCTTACTGTCGAGGGTGATGAGGCCGGTGACCTTGGCACCCTGGATCGTGTCGTTCATACGGTTCAGGCAGCGCAGAAAGGTGGACTTTCCGCAACCGGAGGGACCGATCAGCGCGGTCACCGTATTGTTGCGGACGCCGAGGTTCACGTCGAAAAGCGCACGCTTCTCGCCATAGTACACCGACACATCCTTGCCGACCATCTTGTAATTGATTTCATTCATCTTTTGGACCAATGCCTTCTCAACAGCAGTGTCGGACAACATATTCATATCGTGCTCTCCTTTACCACCGGCGCTCGAAGCGGCGGCGAAGAATTATCGCGATCAAATTCATGAACAGCAGGAATACCAATAGCACGATGATGGCACCGGAGGCCCGCTCGAAGAACGCCGGATCACCACGCTGCGTCCAGTTATAGACCTGGACCGGCAAGGCCGATGCCGGATCGAAGAAGCCTTCGGGCGGTCCTGCGGGATATTCCCGCACGAAGGCCACCATGCCGATCAGGAGCAGTGGCGCGGTCTCGCCGAGCGCCTGTGCCAGGCCGATGATGGTTCCGGTCAGGATACCGGGCATGGCCAGCGGCACCACGTGGTGGAAGATCGCCTGCATCTTCGATGCCCCGACACCGAGAGCGGCGTCGCGGATAGACGGCGGCACGGCCTTCAGGGCAGCGCGAGTGGCAATGATGATCGTGGGAAGCGTCATCAAGGTCAGAACGAGGCCGCCAACGATCGGCGCAGACTGCGGCAGGCCGACGAAATTGATGAACACGGCGAGGCCAAGGATACCGAAGACGATCGAGGGCACCGCCGCCAGGTTGGCGATGTTGACCTCGATGAGGTCGGTCAACCGGTTCTTGGGTGCGAACTCTTCAAGGTAGATAGATGCAGCCACACCGATCGGCAGGGCGAGCACCAGCACGATCAGCATCATGTAGAGCGAGCCGAGAATGGCGACGCCCAGGCCCGCGGCCTCGGGACGCGTGTCGGATGCATCCGGATTGGTGAAGAAGTCCCAGTTGAAACGGGTCGTCAGGATGCCCGCTTCCTTGAGCTGGTCGGCAAGGATGAGTTGCTCCGGCGACACGTTGCGGTCCAGCTCGGCGCTGGCCATGGTCACCCGGCCCTTGTAGTAGCCGTCGATCCGGCCGCCCGCCAGGAGATTGAACGCCACGGTCTCACCTATCTGCGACGGATCGGCGAGCACGTATCGGCGAAGCA
>JBKBXP010000283.1:0-4227 GCA_046314035.1 Pseudorhizobium sp.
CGGCAACTACCTGGGCGCCATCCGCAAGTTCGTGGCACTTCAGGAGAACAACGACTGCATCTACTGCGTCGTTGATCTGCATGCGATCACCGCGCAACTCGTGCACGATGACCTGCGCAACCAGATCCGCTCTATCGCAGCCGCGTTCATCGCGTCGGGCATCGACCCGGTCAAGCACATCGTCTTCAACCAGTCCGCCGTTCCGCAGCACGCGGAACTGGCCTGGATCTTCAACTGTGTGGCGCGCATCGGCTGGATGAACCGCATGACGCAGTTCAAGGACAAGGCGGGCAAGGACCGCGAGAACGCCTCGCTGGGCCTGCTGGCCTATCCGAGCCTGATGGCAGCCGACATTCTCGTGTACCGCGCCACTCACGTGCCGGTCGGCGACGACCAGAAGCAGCATCTGGAGCTGGCCCGCGACATTGCCCAGAAGTTCAACATCGACTTCCAGCATAAGATCCGGGAAACCGGCACCGGTGTGGACATGGTTGTCGGCGAGGAGCCGATCCATGGCTATTTCCCCTTGGTCGAACCGCTGATCGAGGGGCCGGCGCCGCGCGTCATGTCGTTGAAGGACGGCACGAAGAAGATGTCGAAGTCCGACCCGTCGGACCTGTCGCGCATCAACCTGATGGACGACGCCGACACCATCCTGAAGAAGATCCGCAAGGCCAAGACCGATCCGGACTCGCTGCCGAGCGAGGTCGATGGCCTGAAAGGGCGCCCTGAAGCCGAAAATCTCGTCGGCATCTATGCAGCGCTCGCGGATCGCACGAAGGGCGACGTCCTCCAGGAGTTCGGCGGCCAGCAGTTTTCAGCCTTCAAACCGGCGCTTGCCGATCTTGCCGTTCATGTCCTTTCGCCGATCACGGACGAGATGCGTCGCCTGATGGGCGATACCACCCACATCGATGCCATTCTGCGTGATGGCGGGGAAAGAGCGCGGGCACGGGCCGAGAAGGTAATGGGGGAGGTCTCCGACATCATCGGCTTCCTGCGCTGATTGTGTCTGTTGGCCGCAGCCGCCCAGGTTTTCATTTTCCGGCTTTGGTATAGATTCCGCTGCTCGACCCGTCGGGTCGGGATCGGGGAGGAAGAGAACCACCATGGTATCGACACGACTTTCGCGCCTTGAGGGGCACCGCCGCAAATTCATGGCGATCATCGACGGCACGCCCGAATGCGAGCGCGCCGTGCATTATGCCGGACGGCGCGCCAAAAATTCCAACGGCGGGCTCGTCCTTCTCTTCGTCATTCCGGAGGGGGATTTCCAGCAGTGGCTGGGCGTTGAGGCGATCATGCGCGCGGAAGCCCGCGAAGAAGCAGAGGCGATCATGGCCAAGGCGGCCCAGAAGGTGCGCGAGAGCATCGGCACCGACCCGGAGATCGTCATTCGCGAAGGCAATGCCACCGAGGAAATCAACGCCTTGGTGGAGGAGGACCGGGACATTGCCATCCTCGTTCTTGCGGCAGCCTCCGCAAAGGAAGGACCCGGTCCGCTGGTGTCGGCAATCGCCGGACGAGGCGCGATCTTCCCCATTCCGGTCACCGTTCTTCCCGACAGCCTCACCGATGAGGAAATCGATGCACTGTGCTGACCAGCCTTGACGGAGGTTTTCGGAAGGCGCACTTGAACGCAAAGCTGATCGGGATTATCTTCTTTGGAAGAATTCTAAAGTGAAGGCGCCACCCGGCCCTCAGGAGATTTGAGATGTTCATCCAGACCGAGGCAACGCCGAACCCGGCGACCCTGAAGTTCCTGCCCGGCAAGGTCGTGATGGAAAAAGGCACGGCCGATTTCCGTAGCGCAGGCGAAGCCGATGCATCGCCGCTGGCATCCCGCCTGTTCGCCGTCCCCGGTGTGACCGGTGTCTACATGGGCTACGACTTCATCACCGTCACCAAGGACGTCGGCGAGTGGCAGCACATGAAGCCCGCCATCCTCGGCTCGATCATGGAACACTTCATGTCCGGGCAGCCGGTCATGGGTGGCGGCACCAGCACGGCCGAGATTTCCGACGAAGAGGGCGAGTTCTACGACGAAGGCGACGAGACGCTGGTTGCCACCATCAAGGAACTCCTGGAAACGCGGGTTCGTCCGGCGGTTGCCCAGGACGGCGGCGACATCACCTTCAAGGGCTTCAAGGATGGCACTGTCTACCTCAACATGAAGGGCGCATGTGCCGGCTGCCCGTCCTCGACCGCGACGCTGAAGCACGGGGTTCAGAACCTGCTTCGCCACTTCGTTCCCGAAGTGCAGGCGGTTGAAGCGCTGTAAGGCTGCCCTCCAAGCATGATGATCTTGGCAATCGATACGGCCGGGGTGGATTGCTCCGCCTCGCTCTTTGACAGCGACACCGGCCAGGTGCTCGCGGCCGTCACCGACATGATCGGCAAGGGTCACGCGGAGCGGCTGATGGCTCTGATCGACGAAGCATTGGCGCAGGCCGGACAGGAATTGGGCGATGTCGGCCGGATTGCCGTGGTGATCGGTCCCGGTTCATTCACCGGCATCCGTGTCGGTGTCGCGACGGCGAGGGGACTTGCCCTGGCACTCGGCGCCGAATGCGTCGGTGTCACGACCCTCGAAACACTCGCAAATGCCTATCTCGAGACAAGCCCCGGCCGGCCTGTGGTCGTCGCGATGGATGCCAAGCGTGGAGAACTCTACGTTCAGGCGTTTGCGGGCGATGGCAGTGCGCTGGGCGAGCCGGCGGCGATGTCTGCGCAGGACGCAGCTGCTCTCGTTCATGCGCTCAAGGCCGATGCAACCGGATCTGGACAGGCATATCTGCCCGACCCGCCGAACGGCGCCGCCGGCGTCGACCGTTTCGATATCGCGACGGTGGCACGGTTGGGTGCGACGAAAGCAGTGGGTGCGTCGAAGCCGAAGCCGCTTTATCTGCGGGGGCCGGATGCCAAGCCGCAAACCGGTTATGCACTCGCCCGGGCCTGAGCCGATGATAGACCCTTACCTGCAATGGAAGCCTTTTTTCGAGATCGTGCCCTGGGTGGGTGAAGACTGCCTGGAGGTCTCGCTTCTCCACGGGCAGCGCTTTCCGCGGCAGTGGAACGACGGCGAATTCATGAGCCTCCTGCTGCAGCCGAATGTCTTCGGCTTCGTGGCACGCCAGACGAACGCCTTCTTCTCAAGGCCGATCGGTGGCTTCGTTCTCGCCCGCGAGACGGCGGGTGAGGCCGAAATCCTCTCCATCGCCGTCTCGACAAAAGTCGGCAGATCCGGGCTGGGCTGGCGCCTGATGCAGGCGGCGCTGCGCGAGGCAAGCCACCGGGGAGGCGAGGTGGTCTTCCTCGAGGTCGAGGCAGCCAATGAAGCGGCGGTCAAATTGTACCGCAAGCTGAATTTCCAGACGGTCGCGGAACGTCCCGCCTATTATTCCAACGCCGACGGGACCAAGTCCACCGCGCTTGTCATGAAGCGCGATCTTCGCTAGGTCCAACGCACCGTGAACTGAATGAAGGCGGCAACGTCATGACAGATCTTTCCCAGACGCTGGAGGAACTGTGCGCCGTGAAGGGCATGCGCATGACGGATCAGCGTCGCGTCATTGCCCGGATCCTGCAGGATTCCGATGATCATCCGGATGTCGAGGAACTGTACCGGCGCTCGTCGAAGGTCGATCCCCGCATTTCCATTTCCACCGTCTACCGCACTGTCAAACTGTTCGAGGACGAGGGGATTATCGAACGTCATGATTTTCGCGATGGCCGCTCGCGCTATGAGACCGTCCCCGAAGAACATCATGACCACATGATCGACGTGAAGTCCGGCACCGTCATCGAGTTCCGCTCTCCCGAGATCGAGGCGCTGCAGGAGCGTATCGCGCGCGAGCACGGCTTTCGCCTCGTCGGTCATCGTCTCGAACTCTACGGGATCCCGCTGGACAAGGACGACGCTTGATCACTTGGCTGCGGATCGGGTTTGTCGTCGTCGCGCTGGCCCTGGTCACGCTGGTGCTATTGCCGTTTCAGCTTGCTGCGCTCGCCCTCGACCTGAAGGTCAGGCGCCAAATACCGCGGGTCTGGCACCGCTTTGTCTGCCGGCTTCTGGGAATCCGGATCCACGTCCACGGACAGCTGGATACGCGACGCCCGGTCATGCTGGCGGCAAACCATGCCTCGTGGAAGGACATCCTGGTGCTCGGTGCCATTGCCGAGGTGACATTCATCGCCAAATCCGAAGTGGCGGCCTGGCCTGTCTTT
>JBKBXP010000284.1:0-4196 GCA_046314035.1 Pseudorhizobium sp.
GGGTGTTTTGCCCTTGAACACCGCTTCCAGCGGCAGAACCGCCTGAGCCTTACCGGCACCGGTTGACTTCGGCTCCGGCTGCGCCAGATTGAGCGGATGCTGACCAACACACAATTGCGCGCCGGACGCGCCATGATCGGACTGTCGGTGGAGGACCTTGCCGACATGACCGGTATCTCCATCGACGACATCCATGAGGCGGAAAAGAGCGCGTCGGTCGATCCGCTGATCGCGGAACGTCTGCGCCTGGCGCTGGAGCCGAAAGGCGTGGTCTTCCTCTCGGCTGGAGAGGACAACCCCGGCGCAGGCCCCGGGGTGCGGCTAAGGTCGCGCGGTACCGACGACGGTATCCGTCCGCAGAACCTGAGCTCCGCAAACGACGGCTGAACGAGCTCGCGTTCTCAACTGCAAAAAATTCTCATCCTTCCTGGAACTTCTTCCTGCATCCGTCGTTGTCGAAAATTATCGCATGTGTGGGGGTGCAGGATGAGCGAGCGCATAGACTTCGAACGATTTGAGGACACCGGCCTTCGCAAGGTCTGGAGCGTCAGCGAGTTCTCCAAGCGTTACCGCCTGCAGAGCGAAGAGGAGCAGCGGCTCCTGAAGCTGCTCGGCTCGTTTGCCACCGAGCAGGAACTTCTGATGAACGCATCGCGCGCCCCACGTTTCCGCTAACCTTCTGTATTTGATTCAGAACCTCGCAGGCCGCCGTATCCCGGCGGCCTTTTTGTTGTCCGTCACAAGCCAGCCCCTCCCCCTTGAAATGTCGCCGTTAAATCGTCAGCGACATGGGCTCCATGAGGAACCTCTTCTTCAACTGTGCGTTTAGGGGCATCACAATCTAGCGCGGCCGTGGCGGTCGCCCGACGGAGGATAGCATGCTGAAATTTCTGGCCCAGGCTGGTCTCACCCTTACTCTTGCGCTGACTGCTGTCGGGACCACCGCGACTGTCGCGTCCGCCCAGGATCTGCAGCTGCGCATCGGCCCGGACGGCATCCGCCCGGTCGTTCCCGGCCGCGATGACGACCGACGCGATCGCCGCGATAGCCGCCGCGACGAATGCAGCCCGCGTGAAGCCCTTTCGATTGCCCGCGACGAAGGTCTGCGCCGCGCCGAGGTTACCCGCGTCACCCGTCGCAGCCTGACCGTAGAGGGCATGACCCGTCGTGGCCCGACCCGGATGGTCTTCGCCAACGTCCGCGGTTGCCCCGAAATCTGAGACTGAACACCGCACAAATGGAAGCCCCGCTGAAAGACGCGGGGCTTCTTGCGTTCTATGAAGCTTACGCCTGTGCAAGTCTGGGAACATTGCCCGCCTTGATGAGTTGCTTGATCATCTTGCTCCCTCGCCGGCAGCAGGAAACGTCACGGTAGGACCTCCGTGGCGAAGCGCATCTGGATGATTGGGGGCTTCATGGCCAAGGATGAGACGGTACATTACGATGGCCCGGCAGGCGGCTGGGGATCGGCCAAGGGGATTGCGCGGATCTTTGCCAAGGAACGCAATTCGCCGGCGGTGCTGGACACGCTGCGCCGCCAGAACAAGCCGGGTGGCTTCATGTGCGTCTCCTGTGCCTGGACCAAGCCTGCCGATCACAACCCTCTGGAATTCTGCGAGAACGGCGCCAAGGCGACGCTCTGGGAGCTGACGCCACGCCGGACGACGCCCGAGTTCTTCGCCAGGCACACGGTGACGGAGCTGCGCAGCTGGAAGGACCACGACCTTGAGCATGAAGGCCGGCTGACGCACCCGATGCGCTATGACCGGGCCATCGACCGCTACGTCCCCTGTTCCTGGCAGGAGGCCTTCACCGGCATCGGTGCCGAGCTGAAGGCGCTCGACCCCAAGTCGGTGATCTTCTACGCCTCCGGCCGCGCCAGCCTCGAAACGTCGTACCTCTACGCTTTGCTCGCCCGGCTCTACGGCAACAACAATCTCCCAGACAGCTCCAACATGTGCCACGAGACGACCTCGGTCGGACTGAACAAGGTGATCGGCTCACCCGTCGGCACCTCGGTCTTCCAGGACTTCTCGACCTGCGACGCGATGTTCTTCTTCGGCCAGAACACCGGCTCCAACAGCCCCCGCTTCCTCCACCCGCTGCAGCAGGCTGTCAGGCGCGGCTGCAAGATCGTTACCTTCAACCCCGTCCGGGAGAAGGGGCTGGAGTCGATGATCAATCCTCAGAGCCCGACGGAAATGCTGACGGGCAAGGAGACGGCGATCTCCAGCCAGTACCACCAGGTCAAGGCCGGCGGCGACATCGCCGCCGTGATGGGCATGTGCAAGCATGTGTTCGCCAAGGACGACGAGGCCAAGCTCCAGGGCCGCTCCGTCATTGACCGAGACTTCGTCGCCCAGCACACCGATGGCCTGGAGGCCTTCGAGCAGAAGGTCCGGACCACCGGCTGGGACGAGATCGAGCGGGAATCCGGCCTCACCCGCGCCGATCTGGAGGCTGCCGGCCAGGTCTATGTCGATGCGGAACGGGTCATCGGCATCTACGGCATGGGCCTCACCCAGCAGGTCGGCGGCTTCGAGAGCATCGCCATGGTCGTCAACATGCTGCTCCTGAAGGGCAACATCGGTCGTGACGGCACCGGCATCTCGCCGGTCAGAGGCCACTCCAACGTCCAGGGACAGCGCACCGTCGGCATCTCCGAAAAGCCGGAGCTCGTGCCGCTCGACAAGCTCGCCTCGCTCTTTGCCTTCGAGCCGCCCCGCGACCAGGGCATGAACACCGTGGACGCCTGCGAGGGCATGCTCGCCGGCAGCGTCAAGGCCTTCATCGGCCTCGGCGGCAATTTCGTGCGCGCCATTCCCGAACACGGCGCCATGGAGGAGGCCTGGACGAAGATGCGGCTGACGGTGCAGATCGCCACCAAGCTCAACCGCAGCCACCTCATCAACGGCGAGGTGGCCTACCTTCTCCCCTGTCTCGGCCGCAGCGAGGAGGACATGCAGGCAAGCGGCCCGCAGACGGTGACGATGGAAGACAGCCTGAGCTGCATCCACGGATCGGTCGGCAAGCACAAGCCGGCAAGCGAGCATCTTCTCTCCGAGATCGCCATCGTCGCCGGCATTGCCAAGGCAACGCTTGCCCCCAACCCCAAGGTCCGCTGGGATGAGTGGCAGGGCAACTACGCCATCGTCCGCGACCTCATCGAAGAAACCTATCCGAAGGAATTCCACGACTTCAACAAGCGCATGTTTACCGCTGGCGGCTTCTACCGCGGCAACAGCGCCCGCGAGCGGATCTGGAAGACGGAAAGCGGCAAGGCGCAATTCACCGTCCCGGAGGCCATGTCGGCGGCGGGCTTCGAGGACCAGGAGGGTCGCTACCGGCTGATGACGCTGCGCAGCAACGACCAGTTCAACACCACCATCTACGGCTACAGCGACCGCCTCCGCGGCATCGAGGGCACCCGCGACGTGCTGCTGATCAATCCCAAGGAGATGAAGAAGCTCGGCCTCCAGGAGGGGCAGATCGTCGGCCTCCAGACCGACGTGGACGATGGACGGGAACGCAAGGTCGGCGGTCTCAAGGTGCTCCCCTTCAACCTCCCAGACGGATGCGTGGCGGGCTATTATCCGGAGCTCAACCCGCTGATCCCGCTTTCCCACCATGAGAAGCTGTCAAAGACGCCCGCCTCAAAGGCGGTTCCGGTGCGCGTTCTGAGGTGAGAGGCCAGCCGGCGGGAGACTAGCTTCCTCCCGCCGCCCCCTACCCTCCAGCGGATGATGCGGGCCGAGCAATCGACGACCGCGTGACGGCAGAGCAGCTATCGGTCTTGCGCTTCCAGGTCGGAAAGCAGCGACTTCATCTCGGCAATCTCCCGCTTCTGCGCCTCGATGATCTCGTCGGCGAGCTGGCGCACGCGGGGATCGGTGATCCGGGCCCGCTCGCTGGTCATGATGGCAATCGAATGGTGGGGGATCATGGCGCTCATGTAATCGGTGTCATCGACCGTCGCCTGCCCCCGGACCAACCAGAGGGACAGCGCGAAGACCACCACCGCGCCGCCCACGATTGCCATGTTCAGCATTCGGTTCTTGTACATGCCCAGCATGAAGCCGAGCATGATCACCGCCATGGTGGATCCCATCACCAGCGCCATCCAGGCCCGCGTCTCGCTCCAGAAGACGTGCTCGAGCGCGTAGGTGTTGAGATACATCAGACCGTACATCACGACC
>JBKBXP010000285.1:0-4111 GCA_046314035.1 Pseudorhizobium sp.
AGACCGTGTTCGAGGCCTTCGCACCGGACGAGACCATGCAGCTCTACAACCGCGGCATCCGGCGGCGTCTCGCGCCGATGCTGGGCGGCGATCAGCGTTGGCTGGAACTGGCCTACAGCCTGATGTTCTCCATGCCCGGCACGCCGGTCATCCGCTATGGCGACGAGATCGGCATGGGCGACGATCTGGACCTGCCCGAGCGCAACAGCTGCCGCACGCCGATGCAGTGGTCCGACGAGCCGCAGGGCGGCTTCACCAAGAGCGACAATCCGGTCGTACCGATGATTTCCAAGGGTCCGTTTTCCTACGACCATATCAATGTCGCCGAGCAGCGGCGTCAGCCCAACTCGCTCCTCAACTGGATGGAGCGGCTGATCCGCATGCGCAAGGAAGTTCCGGAGATTGGCTGGGGCGACTACCGGATCATCGACACGGGCAAGCCCGGCGTTCTGGCCATCCGCTACGACTGGCGCAACAACTCCGTGCTGATCGTCCACAACCTCTACCCAGAGCCCGTCGAGATCTTCATCGACCCCGACAGTGGAAAGCACAGCAATCTGCTGATCGACATCATCGACAGCCAGAGCAGCGAAGCGGATGACAAAGGTCGCCACCGGCTGCTGCTCGACGCGCATGCCTATCGCTGGTTCCGAGTCGGCGGGCTCGATTACCTGCTCCGGCGCGACGAGATCTAGAGGCCGTCAGGAGGCCGGTTTGTCGGGCTCCTGAAGGACATCCCGCATGGCCTGCATCGCCCGCGTTACATGCCGCTCCCTGTGATGCAGGACCGAAAAGGCCCGCAGCGGCATCGGGAAATCCACCACCCGCACCCGGCCGGAGGCATGGTGCCAGTCGACTGCCCGGCTTGAGATGACGGTAGCGCTGAGACCCGCCTCGACGGCGGCGAGCACCGCTTCGTTGGAGGGAAGTTCGAGGATGACCGAGAGATCCGCCGGGTCGATGTCGAGCCCCCGCAGCTCGCGTTCGAAAGCTGAGCGCGTGCCGGAGCCTTCCTCGCGCATCACCCAGGTTGTGTCGGTCAGATCCGCAGCCTCGATGCGGCGCTGTTCCAGCCAGGGATGGCGGTTGCCGACCACGAGCAGCAGACGGTCGGCGGCAACCTGCGTCCTCACAAGATCCGGGAACTCCACCTCGCCCTCGACGACGCTGAGCTCCGCCCGACCCGCGAGCACCGCCTCCGCCGCGCTTCGGGTGTTGCCGACGGTGAGCTCCAGGTCGACGCGCGGAAAGCGCTCGTGATAGGCGACCAGCCGTGACGGCAGCCAGTAGCTGGCAACCGTCTGGCTGGCATGCACCCGCAGGGTGCCCGATGCCGTTCCACCGAGGTCTGCCAGCATGTGCTCGGCCAGGGCCGCTCGCTCCAGCAGCGCCCTCGCCTCCGGCAGAAACAGCCGGCCCGCCTCCGTCAGCTCGATCCGGCGTCCGATGCGGTCGAAGAGAACCACGTCGTGGCGCCGCTCAAGCGCCGAGATGGCGGCGCTGGCCGCCGACTGCGTCATGTGGAGTGCGGCGGCAGCGCGCGTCACATGCTGCCGCTCCGCCACCTCGAGAAACACGCGCAACTGATCAAGGGTCATGGCTATCGTTCGTATTTTTCGATCGGATCAAGCGATATTACGCGTTGGATTTGTGTTGGGAAGTGCTTGAGGATGGTTTTGCGCATTGCAGAGCAGAATTAGAACGATGACCCAATCCACATTGACATCCGAGCAAATCCACCCCGAACCTCGTTTCATCCCACTAACAATCGGGCTCCTCCTCACCGGCGGCATAGCCGTCGCGGCGCTCGCCTTCCGGACGGTGACCGAATGGGTGTGGCTGAGCCCGCTGATCCTCTCGATCGTGATCGGCATGGTGATCGGCAATGCGGTGAAACTTCCGGCTGCCGCCGCGCCCGGCATCGCGTTTGCCATGCGGCGCCTGCTGCGCCTCGGCATCATCCTGCTCGGACTGCAGGTGACGCTCGGCCAGATCCTCTCGCTCGGTGCCGGCGGCCTGGCGGCCGTGACCGTCACCCTTGTCGCCACCTTCCTGGCGATCCGCTTCGTCGGCCGCGCCATCGGCGTCGATCCGGCACTGACGGACCTCATCGCCGCTGGGACCTCCGTCTGCGGTGCCTCGGCCGTGATTGCGGCCAACACCGTCGCCGGCGGCCGCGACGAACAGGTTGCCTATGCCGTTGCCTGCGTCACGATCTTTGGCTCGATTTCCATGCTGCTGTTTCCGCTGCTCGCCGGCCCTCTCTCGCTCGACCCGCAGGCCTACGGCGTCTGGACCGGATCGACCATCCACGAAGTGGGACAGGTCGTTGCTGCCGCCTTCCAAGGCGGGGACGTGGCAGGGCAGTCGGGCACGATCGCCAAGCTGGCGCGCGTGGTGTTGCTCGCGCCCCTCGTGATGGCCATGGCCTATGCGGCCCGCCGCAACCAGGGCGGCGGTTCGGCGGCCTCCAGCCCCATGCCCTGGTTCGTGCTCGGCTTCCTCGCCATGGTGCTGATCAACAGCAGCATCGACATTCCGGCTGTCGCGCATGAAGCGAGTGTCCTGCTGTCGAGCTTCCTGCTGTCGATGGGCCTGGCCGCCATGGGCCTGCATACCACGCTCGGACGGCTGAAGGTGCAGGGCGCGCGCCCGCTGGTGCTGGGCGCCTTCGGCTGGCTATTCATCTCCATCTTCGGGCTGCTGATGGTGAAGCTCACCGGCTTCTGAGGTCGTTCAGGCCGCACTGATCCCGAGCCCGCGCATGAACAGCTGCTCGAGGAAGCGTGCCGCGTCCTCGAAACGTCCCTCACCCGCGCGCCCATCGCCGAGAACGGTGCGCACCTGCACGTCGAAATCGGCGTAATGCTGCGTCGTCGCCCAGATCGAGAAGATCAGGTGGTGGGGATCGCAGCGGGCAAGCTTGCCAGCCTTGATCCAGATGCGGATCACCTCCGCCTTCTCGTCGACCAGTTCCTTCAGCGGCCCCTTCAGCTCGTCCTCGATATGCGGTGCGCCCTGCAGGATCTCATTGGCAAAGAGCCGGCTCTCGCGCGGAAAATCGCGCGACATCTCGAGCTTGCGGCGGATGTAGGAGCGGATCTCCGATTCCGGATCGCCGTCGGCATCGAAGGCCTTGAGCGGCTCGAGCCAGGTGAACAGCATCCGCTCCAGGAGCGTCCGGTGGATCGCCTCCTTGGTGCGGAAGTAATAGAGCAGATTGGGCTTCGACATGCCGGCCGCCTCGGCGATCTGATCGATGGTGGCGCCGCGAAACCCGCTGGATGAAAACACATTGAGGGCCGCATTTAGGATGAGCTCCTCCTTCTCCTCCTGGATCCGCGTCCGCCGCTGCGTCTTCGCCGCCCGTGGTACTGCCATCCCCTCGCCTGCCCTTTCCCGTCCTGCACCCGGCCATCACCAGATTTTCGTGATGCGACCGGCTTCGACATTTGCCGGTGACTTTTCATGATTTTCGTCTTGAGTGGCGGCGCGGAAATTGTAATGTTTTTACCAACCGGTCAAATTATCAGCGACAAGTCCAACAAAGGCAATGCTGAGTTTCACTGCCGACCAACGGCGGGAACGGACCGACGGGAACAGCACGGCCGCGACAATGCGGTCCTGGAACAGGTGAGGACTGAACTCATGGTGGCAGCACCCGGAGAGAACCTGCGCATCAACGGCGACAGGCTGTGGGACATGCTGATGGAAATGGCCAAGATCGGCCCCGGCGTCGCCGGCGGCAACAATCGCCAGACCCTGACGGATGCGGATGCGCAAGGCCGCGATCTCTTCAAGGCCTGGTGCGACGAGGCCGGCCTGACGATGGGCGTCGACAAGATGGGCACGATGTTTGCGACCCGCCCCGGCACCTATCCCGAGGCACTGCCGGTCTTCATCGGCTCGCATCTCGACACCCAGCCGACCGGCGGCAAATACGATGGCGTGCTCGGCGTTCTTGCAGGCCTCGAGGTCGTGCGCACGATGAACGACCTCGGCATCCAGACCAAGCACCCGATCACCGTCGTCAACTGGACCAACGAGGAAGGCGCCCGCTTCGCACCGGCCATGCTCGCCTCCGGCGTCTTCGCCGGCGTCCATGATCTCG
>JBKBXP010000286.1:0-4111 GCA_046314035.1 Pseudorhizobium sp.
TTCCGGGAACGCAGGAGCGGTGCAGAAAAACGGGGTCGATACGCTCCTTTGCCGGTCGCCTCAAGCGTCGTTCCCGTCGAAGGCCCGGCAATGGCCCCGCGAACCCCTCCCCTTCCGCCTTGCTTGTCTTCACGCGGGCCTGCGTGCCATAGGATGCAGGGATAGAACCAGTGAAAGGTGTCCCGTGCGCATCCTGTCTGAAGCCCATATCCCCGAACTTCCCAATCACTACAAAGGCAAGGTGCGGGACAACTATGACCTGCCGGACGGCCGGCGCATCATCATCGCCACCGACCGGCTCAGCGCCTTCGATCGCATTCTCACCTGCATCCCCGACAAGGGCCACGTCCTGACGCAGACCGCGCGCTACTGGTTCGAGGCGACGAAGGACATCTGCCCCAATCATGTCCTCGCCTATCCCGACCCGAATGTGGTGATCGGCACGCGGCTCGACATCCTTCCCGTCGAGATTGTCGTGCGCGGCTATCTCGCCGGTTCGACGGGCACATCGCTGCTGACACTCTATAAGAAGGGGCATCGATCCATGTACGGTCTCCACCTGCCCGAGGGACTGCGCGACAACCAGGTTCTGCCGGAGCCGGTGATCACCCCCACCAGCAAGGCCTTCGACGGCGGCCACGACGAGCCGCTGACGCCGCAGGACATCATGGACCACGAACTGCTGAGCAAGGCGCAGTGGGACCAGGTTTCGCACTACGCACTGTCGCTCTTCCGGCGCGGCCAGGAGATGGCCGCCGAGAAGGGCCTCATTCTGGTCGACACCAAGTATGAGTTCGGCGTCGATGGCGACGGGACGATCATCCTCGCCGACGAGATCCATACGCCAGACAGCAGCCGCTACTGGATGGCCGACAGCTATCAGAAAAGTTTCGAGCGCGGCGAACGGCCGGCAAGCTTCGACAAGGACTTTGTCCGCTCCTGGGTTTCGGCGCGCTGCGATCCCTATAAGGACGAAATCCCCGCCATCCCCGCGTCGCTGGTGGAAGCGACAGCCGGTGTCTACCGAGATGCCTATGAGAAGATCACCGGCGCGTCGTTCGAGCCCGATCTGGCAGGGGAAACGGTTCTCGACCGTGTGCGGGCCAATCTTGCGCCCTATTTCACGCAAGGCTGAGAAGGTGGCGCAGAAGCGAGCCCCCGAAGGAAGAGGAAACCGTGCGCAGAACCAGACGGAAAGCGGAAGAGACCCGGCAGGACATATTGTCGACGGCAGAGGACCTCTTCCGCGAGAAAGGCATCGGTCGCTGCTCGATCGCCGACATCGCCAATGAGCTGCAAATGTCGCCGGCGAACGTCTTCAAGCATTTCAGCTCGAAGACGCAGCTCGCCGACGCCATCTGTGATCGCCACATCAATCGGATGATCGACCGTTTCGCGCTTCTCAACGATCCGGCGCCGGCGCCCGAAAAGCTCGGCATCGTCGTCAGGAAACTCATGGAGGCCCATCTCAGCGACATCCGGGAGAACCCCTATCTCTTCGAGATGATCTTCCTGATGTCCGACGCCGATCTTCCCAGCGGGCGCCACTACAAAAATCTGATCGACACGCTGTTCGGCGAGGTCCTCAAGGAAGGTGTTGCGGCGGGCGTCTATACCTGCGGCGACCCGGAGCATCTGCGGTCCACCGTCGCCGCCGCCTTCTCCGGCATCCTGCACCCGGTCTTCCTGATCAAGACCAGCCCGGCCGAACTGAAGGAGCGCTGCGAAGGCTTGATCGACCTCGTCAATGCCGCACTGCAAAACCCACTTGCAAAGTGACGATTTATAACTTACGTCACTTTCGTACTGAACGTGCAGCCTGAATCGCTGCGCCCGGAATTTCTTTCTTGTTTGCCGCTCTGGGATTACTCTCCGCGGTCCCGCCATTGCCGTCAGCTGCGGCACTGCCGTCCTCTTCTCGACTGCCTTTTGGATATTGTCATGAACGCTCGTAAGTTTTGCCTGCCCCTCTTCATCACCTTGGCGCTGGCCTCCTGCAGCGATTCCGGAGATGGAGCGGCTCCCGTCGCCCAGGCCCAGGAGCGCCCGCCGAGCCCGGTGAGCGTCGTGCTGATGACCCAAGGGCAATATCCGATCACCCGGATCCTCCCCGGCCGTGCCACCGCGTTCCGGACTGCAGAGATCCGGCCGCGCGTTACCGGCGCCATTCGCGAGATCGCCTTCAAGGAAGGCAGCGAGGTCGCCGAGGGCAGCCTGCTCTTCCAGATCGAGGACGACACCTACGAGGCACAGGTTGCCGAAGCGCGTGCCAATGTGTCGAGAGCCGAAGCGGGCGTCCCGAGCGCAGAGGCAAACCTTGCCCGCTACGAGCGGCTCGTCAACAGTGGCGCCACACAGATAGAGTATGAGAACGCCCGCGTGACGCTCCTGCAGGCCGAAGCCGACGTCGCACAGGCAAAGGCTGCCCTGCAGACCGCGGAAATCAACCTCAACCTCACCAAGATCCGCGCGCCCTTCGATGGCGTCACCAGCCTCTCCAATGTGGCCATCGGCAATATCGTCACGGCAAACCAGGCGGAGGCACTGACCACGCTTCGCCAGATGGAGCCCATGTACATCGACCTGACCGACTCCAGCACCAATCTGCTGGAGCTGCGTTCGGCCATGGCATCGGGACGCCTGAGCGGCGACCCGCGCAACGCCGACATCCGGCTGACCCTTGAGGACGGCACGGAATATCCCAAGACCGGCAAGCTCGACATGGCCGAAATGTCGGTCAGCGAGAGCACCGGCACCTACCAGATCCGCGCCCTGTTCGACAACACCGACAACGTGATCCTGCCGGGAATGTACGTGCGGGCCACCGTCATCCTCGGTGAGGAGACCGGCTACCTGATCCCGCAGCGTGCCGCGACCCGCAATGCCCGTGGCGAACTCTCCGCAAAATTCGTCACCAGCGAGAATGTGGTCGAGACCCGCATCTTCCCCATCAGCCAGGTCTCCGACAACAACTGGCTCGTGGCCGAGGGCGTGGCGGAAGGTGATCGCCTCATCGTCGACGGCTTCCAGTGGATCGCCGACGGCGCGACCGTTGCTCCGGTGGAATCGACCGTCGATGAAAATGGACTTGTCGTACCGACACAGCAGCCTGAAGCACCAGGCGAACAGGCTCCCCAGCAGTAGGCCCCCGTTACTGTCAGAAGCCAACACGAAATTACGGCAGGAAATTTGCAATGGCGAAGTTCTTCATTCGGCGCCCGGTATTTGCCTGGGTCATCGCGATCGTCATCATGCTGGGCGGCGCTCTGGCGATCTCGACCTTGTCGATTTCCCAGTATCCGGACATCGCGCCGACCACCGTCCGCATCGTCGCAGTCTATAATGGTGCAAGCGCCGATACCGTTGAAAAATCGGTGACGAGCATCATCGAGGACGGCATGACCGGTCTTGATGACCTCACCTACATGACCTCAGATTCCAGCACCGGCAGCGCCAGCGTTTCCTTGACCTTCGGCAATACGGTTGATCCGGAAATCGCTCAGGTCCAGGTCCAGAACAAGCTGCAGCTGGTGCAGTCGCAACTGCCCGACGTGGTGCAGCAGGCCGGCATCTCCGTAACCCGCTCGACCTCGAGCATTCTGATGGTCGGCGCCTTGGTGTCGACGGACGGTGCCCGCACCTCCGTCGACCTCGGCGACGTCTTCACAACCAGCATCGAAGACCAGATCAAGCGCCTGGAAGGCGTCGGCAGCATCGACATCTTCGGCACGGGCTATGCCATGCGCATCTGGCTCGATCCCCTGAAGCTCCAGAAGTACCAGCTGACGCCGAGCGACATCACGGCGGCGATCCAGACCCAGAACACCCAGGTTTCGGTCGGCTCGCTGGGCGGCCAGCCGGTGCTCGACGGTCAGCAGCTCACCGTGACGATGACCGCCCAGAGCCAGTTGACAACGGTCGATGATTTCGAGGCGATCATCCTGAAGGTGGAGCCGGATGGCGCCACCGTGCGCCTCAGCGACATCGGCGATGTGGAGATCGGCCAGGAGAGCTACGGCATGAGCTCCCGCGAGAACGGCCTTCCCTCCACCGGCTTTGCCGTCAACCTGGCGACAGGCGCCAACGCGCTCGACACGGCGGCGCGGGTCAA
>JBKBXP010000287.1:0-4098 GCA_046314035.1 Pseudorhizobium sp.
TGGTGGTGATGACGACGCTGGTCCGCTCGTAGAGCTTGCTCAACAGGTGGAAGAGCAGTGCTCCGCCTGAGGCGCTGAACGGCAGGTATCCCAACTCGTCTAGGATAAGCAGATCGAGGCGGACCAGGGTTTCTGCAATTTGGCCTGCCTTCCCTTTAGCCTTCTCCTGCTCGAGCGCGTTGACCAATTCGATGGTCGAGAAGAAGCGGACCTTTCGACGGTGATGCTCGATGGCCTGGATGCTGAGGGCGGTCGCCACATGCGTTTTGCCTGTGCCCGGCCCCCCGACAAGCACAATATTCTGTGCTCCCTCCATGAACTCGCATCGGTGCAACTGGCGCACTGTCGCTTCGTTGATCTCGCTGGCAGCGAAGTCGAAGCCGGAGAGATCCTTGTAAGCCGGGAAGCGAGCGGCCTTCATGTGATAGGCGATGGAGCGAACCTCGCGCTCGGCCATTTCGGCTTTTAGCAACTGGGACAGGATGGGCACAGCCGCATCAAAGGCTGGAGCACCTTGCTCGATCAGGTCTGTGATGGCTTGGGCCATGCCATGCATCTTCAGGCTACGGAGCATAATAACGACGGCAGCACTTGCGGGATCATGACGCATGACGACCTCCTGCGATGCGGACACGCAAGCCATCGTAGCGTTCTACATCGGCCTGAGGTTCGTGCAGCAAGGTCAGCGCCTGCGGCGTATCGATATCTGGGCCGTGGGTCGTCTTGCCGTCGATCAGTCGATGCAGAAGATTCAGCACATGCGTCTTGGTCGCCACGCCCGCATCCAGTGCCAATTCCACAGCTCTGACCACGACCTGTTCGTCGTGATGAAGGACAAGAGCTAGGATGTCTGCCATCTCACGATCACCGCCGGGGCGGCGAAGCATTTGATCTTGCAACTGTCTGAAGGCCAGCGGCAATTCCAGAAAGGGCGCGCCATTGCGCAGGGCACCGGGTTTGCGCTGGATGACGGCAAGGTAATGCCGCCAGTCGTAAATCGTTCGCGGTGGCTTGCTGTGGCTCCGCTCAATGATCCGGACATGCTCGCATAGGATATTGCCTTCAGCCGCAACGACCAGACGGTCGGGATAGATCCGCAGGCTGACAGGCCTATTCGCAAAAGACGCAGGCACGCTGTAGCGGTTCCGCTCGAAGGTGATCAGGCATGTCGGCGAGACGCGCTTGCTCTGCTCGACGAAGCCGTCAAACGCAGTGGGCAACGCCATCAATGCTGCCCGCTCATCAGTCCAAACATCTGCGATCGAACCAGGCAGGGTACCGTGCGGCGTGTCCCGCCACAGGTCCTGGCAATGCTGCTCCAGCCAGTCATTCAATGCCGTCAAATCCGGGAAGTCTGGCATCTGCTGCCACAGCCGCGGTCGGGCATCCTGGACGTTCTTCTCGACCTGTCCCTTCTCCCAGCCTGCGGCGGGATTACAGAACTCGGGCGCAAAGACGTAGTGGTTCGTCATCGCGAGGAAACGGATGTTGACCTGTCGCTCCTTGCCCCGGCCTACGCGATCGACTGCCGTCTTCATGTTGTCGTAAATTCCCCGCGATGGCACACCGCCGAACACACGGAAGCCGTGCCAATGGGCATCGAACAGCATCTCATGCGTCTGCAACAGGTAGGCCCTGACCAGAAAGGCCCGGCTGTGCGACAGCTTGATGTGAGCGACCTGTAGCTTCAGGCGATCGCCGCCGATCACAGCATAGTCCTCACTCCAATCGAACTGGAATGCTTCACCTGCGCGGAAAGACAGCGGAACGAACACACCACGACCCGTCGTTTGCTGCTCTCGTTGCCGATCAGCTCGCCAATCACGGGCGAAGGCGGCGACCCGGCCATAGGAGCCGGTAAAGCCGAGAGACACTAGGTCCCCGTGAAGCTGCTTCAACGTTCGTCGCTGCTTGCGCGACCTTCCGGCCTCGGTCTTCAGCCAGCCAGCCAGCTTGTCAGCGAAAGGATCAAGCTTGCTCGGTCGTTCCGGAACAGTGAACGTCGGCTCAATGGTGCCGGCACTCAGGTACTTCGCGATTGTATTGCGAGACAGCCCTGTGCGCCGGCTGATCTCGCGGATCGACTGCTTCTCTCGCAGAGCCATTCGGCGAATGATGTTTAAAAGTCCCATGTGGATCACTCCGTTGCCCCCCTCGCTTGCCGCGTTGGGGGAAGGTTCACATGGCTCAATTCTCAATGGAAATTATGCGTCTAACCGGCTCAGTTCTGCGTGGAAACCAACAGAGAGCGGCCTGATTGACCAGATTGGAGAATGGGTCTTGCGCGCGGCCTGTGGAGAAGCAACCAAATGGCCCTCCGATATTTCTGTCTCGGTTAATCTTTCGACGAGGCAGCTCGCCGATGAAGGTCTGGTAGACACGATTGTTTCGGCACTCATGGATACAGGGCTCGACCATCGGCGTCTGGAGCTAGAGGTGACCGAATCCGCATTGCTTCAGGAAGCGAACCTGCCCGTTCTAAAGGCTATCCAAGACTTGGGCATCAGCCTCTCTCTCGACGACTTCGGAACCGGCTATTCATCCCTTAGCTATCTACAGCGATTCCAGTTCAACAAGCTGAAGATAGACCGCTCTTTCATCATGGATGTGACGGAGAACGCGAAAAGCAAGGCCATCGTTTCTGCAGTCGTGGAACTCGCACGGACGCTCGGCATGTCCGTCACTGCGGAGGGCGTGGAGACGCCAGCCCAGTTCGACTGGGTGGCCAGGCGCTGCGACCAGGTGCAGGGATATTTTGTCAGCAAGCCGATGTCCGCCAGCGATGCCGCGGCCTACCTTGTTGGTGAAAGCAAAGGCAATCGTTCTTGGGATCAGGGGTGAACTCCGCGGTGCACTCGATTGATCTTTTGTTTGGCGCTTCAGCAAAGCCTGCAGTGCCGCCTGTCTGGCCAACACAAAGATGACCAGCGCCAGCGTTAAGCCGAGGCCAATGCCCGAACATCAGGATCTACCGCCTCCACCATTTTAACAGGTGTTTTGCCATGTTGGGCCCAGCAAACCGTCAGCTTTTTACTGCGCCCTCAATGGATCAGCTAAACTTCAAGCGCTCCAGCTTCACGCAATTGCTGCATGTCAAGCTGAAGCATAAACAGGTGCTTTGATAGAGACTTTCATAGCCCGCTTAAATTCTCCGAACGACATTGAACTCACAGCCTGGGTTATAGCTGCAAGCCATTTAACTGCCGGTCAGACGGACGTCACGAAAATGATTGCTGAAGCTATACGTCAGGAACGTACTCGCTGTGTTGACCTGTGCCACGCTGCGTTGGGACCGAGCGCAGAATTTCTCTCAGTCTTTGTTGAAAATCCCGAATCGCCATGGTGACATTGGCTCCTCGAAGCTGGCTCTGTTTATCCGCCGGCAGTCACCCCACTCACTTAGAGCGTAACAACGGATTCCTCATTACAGGGGAGGCGTGAGGAATTTGCGTGAGGCTGCTGCTCCAGCAACCGTCGCTGAAAACGGTTGAACCGTGAGGTGCAAGTAGGCTTCTGACTGTCCGACGGCGTGTTGAGCTTCGATCAATCGACAAGACATATCACAAGCGGCAGCGCGGTGCAGTGGATCGTGCAGACGACTTGGGTAAAGCCGATGAGGAGTTCTGCCGAGCCATCTGGCGCGTGGGTGCTTCGGAGCCTCGATCAAGGCGGCGATCCTTGAGTGATAGAAAAGCGTTGGACCGCGTCGTGGAAGGTTGATTGGGTTATCGACGGGACGCCACATTGCTCCCGCCTCAACCAATGCTTAAAACTCTTCCCAGCGTTCATTGCTGACAGCTGCAGCTGCTGATCCCTTCGCCCCGAACGCCTTGGCGATCTTGCCGACCATGCTGCGCGCCGGCGAATGGGCCGGAGCGGTGTTAGGCCGGGCGGCCATGACGGAGCCGGTGGAGCGGTGCGCCGCAGCCGGCGTGCTTCCGCGGCCGAGGTCGAACTGGCCGATCAGCTCGCGCAGACGGCTGGCTTCGCTGGCAAGCGTCGCACCGGCGGCATTGGCTTCTTCCACCATGGCGGCGTTCTGCTGGGTCACCTGGTCCATCTGGTTGACGGCGGTGTTGACCTCGTTGAGACCGACCG
>JBKBXP010000288.1:0-4078 GCA_046314035.1 Pseudorhizobium sp.
AGGCCGGTGATGACCTCGGGCATGACGAGCGGCGCATAGATCATGCCCGAAAATAGCGTCTTGCCGGGAAAGCGGGCATAGCGCACGAGCGACAGTGCCGCCATGGTGCCGAAGACGGTGCCGATGCTGGCGCTCAGGACCGCAACCCGTGCCGTCACCCAGGCGGCATCCATCAGACCCTGGTTCGACCACATCTCCCGATACCATTGCAGCGAGAAGCCGCCCCAGACGGTCACCAGGCGGGAGGCATTGAAGGAATAGATCACCAGGATGATGATCGGGATGTAGAGGAAGGCGAACCCCAGCGTCAGAACGACCGGATCGAAGCGAGACGACTTCATGCGCTAGCCCACCTTCTGCTGCTGGTTCTGGAAGATCATGATCGGTACCACGAGCACCAGAAGGAGAAGCACGGCCACTGCGGATGCAAGCGGCCAGTCGCGATTGCTGAAGAATTCGGTCCAGAGCGTCTTGCCGATCATCAGCGTCTCGGCACCGCCGAGCAGGTCCGGAATGACGAATTCGCCGGTGATCGGGATGAAGCAGATCATCGCGCCGGCGATGACGCCCGGCATCGACAGCGGCAGGGTGATGCGCCAGAAGGCCTTCAGCGGCGGGCAGCCCAGATCGTTTGCGGCCTCGAGCAGCGTGCCGTCCATTTTCTCCAGCGCAGCGTAAAGCGGCAGCACCATGAACGGCAGATAGGAATAGACGATGCCGATGAAGACGGCCGTGTCGGTGCGGTAGATCTGCACCTGCTCGTCGGCCCCCATTAGACCGAGCGTCTGCAGCAGCACCGTCAGCAGTCCCTCCGGCTTGAGGATGCCAATCCAGGCGTAGACGCGGATGAGAAAGGAGGTCCAGAAGGGCAGGATCACCATCATCAGCAACGTCGGCCGCCATCTCTGCGGCGCCCGGGCCATGGTGAGCGCCATGGGATAGCCGATCAGCAGCAGAAGCACAGTCGAGATGAAGGCCATCCGCAGCGACGACAGGTAGGACTGGAAGTAGAGAGGATCCTCCACGAGGAAGGTATAATTCTCGAAATCCAGCTGCGACAGAAAATCGCCGATCGCGCCGAACCCTTCGAAGAGCGGCGTGTAGGGCGGCATGGCGATCGCCGTGTCGGACAGCGATATCTTCAGGATGATCAGGAATGGCGCCACGAAGAAGAGCAGCAGCCAGATGTAGGGAACGGCCACGACCAGCCAGCGGGCAGGACCTGAGTGGGGGCTGGTGGAAATTTCTGCCATCTCTGCTCTCCCCCTAACTGGTCAGAACCAGCCCCGCGTCCTTCGGCCATGTCAGCCAGACCATATCGCCGAAGGTGATCGGCCGGTCGACCAGTCGCGACACATTGGCCTGGGCTGCACGAATGATGCGGCCGTCGGCGAGGCTGACCAGGAAGACGGAGAAGTCGCCGAGATAGCCGATGTCCCAGACCTCGCCATAGGCGGCGTTTGAGGCCGTGTCCTGCGGCTGGTCGAGGGTGATCCGCACCTTTTCCGGCCGGATCGCGAAGGCCACCCGGTCACCGACCGGCGCGGGGCACTCCTGTTCCACCGTCACCGGCAGACCGTCGCAGTCGAGGGTGACGAGCGAAGCCTGCCCCGGCTCCGCCGATTTCGAGAGTATGCCGCCTTCCATGATGTTGATGTCGCCGATGAAGTCGGCGACGTAGCGGCTGTTCGGCGCCTCGTAGATTGCGGCCGGCGTGTCGACCTGGACGATGACGCCCTTGTCCATGACTGCGATCCGGTCCGAGACGGTCATGGCTTCCTCCTGGTCGTGGGTGACGATCAGGAAGGTGAGGCCCAGCGTGTGCTGAATGTCCATCAGCTCGAACTGCGTCTCTTCGCGCAGCTTGCGGTCGAGGGCGCCCAGCGGCTCGTCGAGCAGCAGCACCTTCGGACGCTTGGCCAGCGAACGCGCGAGCGCGACGCGCTGGCGCTGGCCGCCGGAGAGCTGCCCCGGCTTGCGCCTGGCGAAATCCTCCAGCTTGACGAGCTTCAGCATATCCTGGACACGCGCCTGGATCTCGCCCTTGGAAAGATTGTCCTGCTCCAGACCGAAGGCGATGTTCTTTTCCACGCTCATGTGCGGGAAGAGCGCGTAGCTCTGGAACATCATGTTGGTCGGTCGCCGGTGGGGCGGCACGCCGGAAATGTCGTGCCCCTGCAGGAGAATGCGACCTTCGGTCGGCTCCTCGAAGCCGGCGAGCATGCGCATCAGGGTCGTCTTGCCGCAACCGGAAGGGCCGAGCAGCGAGAAGAATTCGCGCTCGTAGATATTCAGGTTGAGGTTGCTGACAGCGGTGAAATCGCCGTAGCGCTTCGTGATGTTTTCAAAGCGGATGAAAGGAACTGCGTTCGGATCCGTCCAGGGAGCGAATTTGCGTTTAACGGGTCCGAGAGTTTTCGCCATGCCGATCCCCAAATGAGCTGTATTCCGTCCGCGACAAGAAAGAAGGGGCAGGTCGATGCCTGCCCCTTTGGTATGCTCAGCGTCCGGTCTTGATCTGGGTCCAGAGCCGGTTCAGAACGCGCTGCTCGCGCGGTCCGTAGGGAGAGATGGTGAAGAGCTTGGCAACCGTCTCGGCTGGCGGATAGACGGCCGGGTTTTCCAGGACCTCCTCGTCGAGCAGTTCCTGGGACGCCAGATTGCCATTGGCGTACTGGACGTAGTTCGAGGCCTTGGCGATGACGTCGGGCTTCATCAGGAAGTTGATGAATTCATGCGCTTCCTCGACATTCCTGGCATCGGCCGGGATCGCCAGGTTATCGAACCACATGTAGGTGCCTTCCTTGGGGATGACGTATTCGACGTTGACCCCGTTGCCGGCCTCTTCCGCACGAGCCTTGGCCTGCAGGATGTCGCCGGACCAGCCCATGGTGATGCAGGTGTCGCCGTTGGCAAGCTCGTCGATGTAGGCCGAGGAGTTGAACGTCTTCACGTGCGGCCGGATGTTCATGTACACCGCGCCGCCCGCCTCCAAGTCAGCCGTCTCCTTGCTGTCGGGGTTGAGGCCAGCGTAGTTCATGGAGATGGCGAATGTTTCGTCGGAGGCGTCGAGAATATTGATGCCGCAGGAGGCGAGCTTTTCGGCGTTTTCCGGCTTGAACAGGATATCGAAGCTGTCGACCGGCACGTCCCCCAGCGCGGCCTTCACCCTGTCGACATTATAGCCGATGCCGGTCGTACCCCACATGTAGTTGACGGCATATTCGTTGCCGGGATCGTATTTCGCCAGCCGTTCGGTAATCTCCGGCCACATGTTGGAGAGGTTCGGCAGCTTCGACTTGTCGAGCTTCTGGAAGACGCCCGCCTGGATCTGGCGCGCCAGGAAGGGGCCGGTCGGCACGACGACGTCGTAGCCCGAACCACCGGCAAGCAACTTGGTCTCGACGATCTCGTTGGAATCGAAGACGTCGTAGACGACCTTGATGCCGGTTTCCTGGGTGAATTCCTCCAGCACGGCTTCGTCGATGTAGTCGGACCAGTTGTAGACATGGACGACGCGCTCCTGCGCGCTGGCAGCGGTCGCAGCAATCACCACGCCGGCGGCAAGTGCAGTGAGATGGAGCAAACGGGTTTTCATGATCTCTCCTGTTCCAGCTTCTTGTCGGCGGCGCATACTCCACCGCTGTTCCCTTTGGAAGGAGACTAAAAAGGAATGTCGGTTGCCACAAGCGGAAATGTGCAGCGCATCATGAGCCTACTGAAAATCGAAGGCGCTCAGGCCCGTCACCATTTCGTCCAGACCCAGCGGACGCGTCAGCGGCGGCTCGGCGCGCGCAAGGCAACCCCGCCGTTCGCAGAGACGACAGGCCGTCCCACCCAAGACCCTTGTTAACTGGTCGCCGGCTGCCGACGCGTAGACCGTCTCGATGCCGTGCGGGAGTTCGCAGCCGAGCAGCACCGCCGTGCGCCTCAGTCTCTCCCCGAAGGCGGCCTGCGGCCCCTCGATGGTGCGGGAGACCGTCAGGAAGGCACTGCCGTCCAGCATTTCCACCGCCTCCGCCAGCACCTGCCCCGGCTGCGCAAAGGCCGAATGGATGCCGAGCTTGGGACAGAAGCC
>JBKBXP010000289.1:0-4068 GCA_046314035.1 Pseudorhizobium sp.
CATCCACCTTGTCCCGCGGCGCAAGATCCGCCCTCCAGGACGAGATGCCGAGGCGATCCGCAAGAGCTTCCACGACCGTTGCCTTGTCGCCCGACAGGATGCCCGTCCGGACGCCGTAACGATCCAGTGCCCTGATGGATTCCACGGAATCCGGCCGCAAGACATCCTCGAAGAGGAAGCTTGCCAGTTCCGTGCCGTCCAGTGACAGCACCACTTCGGAGGTCGCGCCCCCGTCGATTGCGACGCCGCAGGCAAAGCGTCGGTTGCCGAGGCGGTAGACGCCTTCGTCTGTGGCGGCCTGAAGCCCCTGCCCCGGAAGTTCCTGGATGTCGTCGAACCGCGACAGGTTACATCCGGCGCTGCGGTAGAGCGCCTGAGACAGCGGATGGCGCGAATGCATGGCTAGCCCACCGGCAAGCGAAATATGCTCTGCCTTGATGTCCCGGCCGTTCAGAAGCCTTGGGCGACCGAGCGTCAGCGTCCCGGTCTTGTCGAAGAGCGCCGTGTCGATCTCGGCCAGTCGTTCCATGGCCGAACCGTCCTTCACCATGATGCCATGCTTGAACAGCCGGCCCGCCGCCACGACCTGCACCACCGGCACCGCCAGACCGAGCGCACAGGGGCAGGTGATGATCAGGACGGCAATGGCGATCAGCATCGCCTGTTTCCAGTCGCCACCGAACACGCCCCATCCGAGAAAGGCGAAAAGCGCCAGAAGATGGACGACCGGTGAATAAAGCTGGGCGGCGCGGTCGGCGATGCGCCGGTAGCGGGCCCGCCCGCCTTCGGCAGCCTCCATCAGCGAGATGACTTCCGCCAGGAACGAGTCCTTGGCCGCAGCCGTCGCCGTCACGACGAGCGGCCCGGTAAGGTTCATGGTGCCCCCTTGCACCACAGTGCCGGGGCTGACGCTGGCAGGCGCACTTTCTCCCGTCACGATCGACAGGTCGAGATCGCTTCTGCCACTCTCGACGAGACCATCGACGGGAACGCGTTCGCCGGCGGCGATCATCAGCCGGTCGCCCGGCCGGATCTCCTCGACCGGTCGGTATTCCCGTCCACCCTCCGCCGTCATCACCATGGCACCGCGTGGCGACAGGCGGGCAAGACCGCCAATGGCCGCCCTCGCCCGGTCGCGCATGATGTGGTCGAGCGTGCGACCGATCAGCAGGAAAAACAGCAGCGAGACCGTCGCATCGAACCAGACGTGCTCGCCGTGATGCATCGTCTCCCAGAACGAGACGGCATAGGAGAGTGTGATGGCGAGTGCGATCGGTACGTCCATGTTGGTGCGGCCATGGCGGATGGCGATCCAGGCGGACTGGTAGAAGAACCGCCCGGCATAGACCACGGCCGGCGCGGCGATCATGGCCGAGACCCAGTGGAAGAGATCGCGGGTCGAGGCCTCGGCACCCGACCAGACGGAAACCGAAAGCAGCATGATGTTGGCGGCGGCAAAGCCGGAAACGGCGACGGCGCGGATCAGGTCACGCTGCTGCTTTTCGCCCGCCTCCTCCGCACTCGTGAAAAGGTGGGCATCATAGCCCGTGGCGTCAACGATCGCCTGCACAAGGCGAACCGGGTCGGTTGCCCGGTTGTCGATGGCCTCCCTCCAGACAATGGAGACCCGCTTGGTGGAGAGGTTCACCCGAGCCCGTTCCACCTCCGGCAATGCCGTCAGCGCCTTCTCGATGGCCGAGATGCAGAGGCCGCAATGGACGCCGGGCACGCTGAGGTCGGTCTGGCGCAGCCCGGGCTCGATCGTCCGGCTAGAGAGCAGCAACTCCTCCGAGGACGGCAGCGCATGGCTCAGCCGCTCAAGCTCCATGGCACCTTCAGTGCCGGGGGCACAGCAGGTGGTCATCATGGCGCTCCGGCGACGGTGAGTCTTTCGGTGTGATGCAGTATCCGCTGGCCGGCATGGGTCGCATCCGCTTCGACGATCCACGTGCCCGGCAGGATATCGCGGGGCGGAGCCACAAACTGTCCATTGCCCACCGGCACCAGCACCACCTGGAAATCCTGATGCTCACCAACCGGTCGCTTGAAGTTCAGGTTCATCGCATCGGCCTCGACCGCCCCTTCCGGATAGGTGATCTGGTAGCGGATCTCATCACCCGAAATGTCGATCTTGCCGGTGACGCCCGATGCGGCAAGTGCCTTCGCCGCTGCGACCTTGCCGTTGAACTGCTGGCTGGCGATGTAGGTGTTGGGGACAACCAGACCGCTCCAGGTGTGGGTTGCCTGCCATGCCATGTAGAAATTGACCGAAATGATGGTTCCGAAGAACAGCATCATCGCGCCCAACATGTGCCAGCCGGTGAAGACGAAGGGCCTGGTTCGCATCGATCTCATTTCCGTGTCTCCGGAGCATTGAAGGTCGCGTCGTAGCGGTCACGTTCGTGACTGGATCGGTCTTCGGCAATGAAGCTGAAGCTCTGGTGGGGCTGGTCGATGACGTGGGCAGGCAGGGTGACGAAGACCTTCAGAGCCGTCGCCCTGTCCGGGTCCACCGCCACGGCAAACACCCGGTCGTCGTCACTGGTGAGCCCGTTGATCTTCATCGAAGCCTCCGGCAGTCCGTCCAGCGAAAGAAGGATCGTGCGCGGCTCCGGGATCATGTTCAGAAGCCGGATCGTATAGCCGTTTCGGATCGACCCGTCCGACTCCAGCACATATTGCGGATTGCGGTCGTGGAGCACGTTGACCTCCAGCCGGTCACGGCTCAGCAGCGCGACCAGTAGGCCGATGCCGACAGCGCTCCACACCGCGACGTAAAGCAGGGTGCGCGGCCGCAGGAGGATGTGCCAGTCGAAATGGCGAACCTTGTCGGTGAAGGTACCATCGGCATCGCGAACGCGATCCGGGTTGATCGGCACGGATCCATTGTCGGTCGCCAGAGCCATATTGGCATCGTATTCGTCGAGCGTTGCATAGGCGATCAGCCCGCGAGGCTTGCCGATCTTGTCCATCACCCCATCGCAGGCGTCGATGCAGAGCGCGCAGGTGATGCAGGCGAGCTGCTGCCCGTCGCGGATGTCGATCCCCATCGGGCAGACCGCCACACAGGCATTGCAATCCACGCAGTCGCCCACAGGCTGACCTGCTGCGGCCGCCTTCTTGGCATGCCGGGATCGGGGCTCGCCGCGCCAGTCGTTGTAGGTAACCACCAGAGAGCTTTCGTCGAGCATCGCCGCCTGAATGCGGGGCCACGGACACATGTAGATGCAGACCTGTTCGCGCATCAGCCCGCCGAAGACGTAGGTCGTGGCGGTAAGCACAGCGACTGTGGAATAGGCCACGAAGGCGGCGTCGCCTGTCACCAGGTCATAGGCAAGCGTCGGAGCATCGGCAAAATAGAAGATCCAGGCACCCCCGGTCCCTACGGCGATCATCAGCCAGATGGCGTGCTTGGCAAGGCGCTTCCTGACCTTCTCCAGGGACCAGCGGCCGGCATCGAGTTTCATACGGGCGTTGCGGTCTCCCTCGACCCAGCGTTCCACGACGAGAAAGAGATCGACCCATACGGTCTGCGGACAGGTGTAGCCGCACCAGGCGCGCCCGACGACGGACGTCACCAGGAAGAGACCGAAGCCCGCCATCACCAGGAGGCCGGCGACGTAGAAGAACTCCTGAGGCCAGATCTCGATGAAGAAGAAGTAGAACCGACGGTTGGCGAGATCGACCAGCACCGCCTGATCCGGCGCATAGGGGCCGCGGTCCCAGCGGATCCAGGGCGTGATGTAGTAGATGCCGAGCGTGATCAGCATCACGATCCATTTGAAACGGCGAAAACGGCCTTCGGCCCGCTTGGGAAATATCTTCTTGCGCGACTCGTAGAGCGGCTCGTGATGCGTTTCCGGCTCGCTTGCCGGTGCCTTCTTCCGGGCGTCGCTGTTCGCGTCTTCCATGCCGCTGGCTGTGTAGAGATTCATGGGCGCACATCCACTTCTGTGCCTGCCTTCTCCCATGTGCCGCAGCAATTCTCCTTGATATAAATCAAGAGGGTTTGAACTCTGGCCGCGCCCATTGTCGCAGCCTCGGGTCAAATTGATCGAAGGAGATCTG
>JBKBXP010000290.1:0-4045 GCA_046314035.1 Pseudorhizobium sp.
GACACACCTCTCCGTAGTTGACGATAGGGTTGCCTTTCTCGGCATCGGAGACCAAGCCAGCCACATGAAGGACGTTAAGCAACGTGACTTTATGCATGCGGGATGTTTTGGCAATCGATGCCAAGGTCGTCAATCGAGGCTCCGCGATATTCACGCCCAGGATATTCTGACCAATGTTCACCGGCGTTGCCTCGACAATGGCATCGCGCAAGATCGCCCGAATAGGGCCCGGATCCTTTGTCAGACGACTGGCGGATAGCCACCGATAAAGCATACCAAAGGCTCCAGCGGGGTTGAACGGACCTCTCTTCCCAGAAGTTAAGCGGATCTGATCGATCAGGAATGCCCGAATGGCCGCCTCTCCGCCCGACACAATCGGCCAAGCCACGCGACCGGCCTCGTCCCACATATTCTGCGTCATCGCCGATGCAGATTGCTCAACTCCGAACATCGCCAGCCCCCCCAGCATTTCCGCGGCCCGGATCGCTTGATCGATATCCTGGCAGTCCAGCCAATCTGGACCGCCACGCTGGACCAATCGGCCTTCGAGATAGGCCTGAAGCGGAGAGATGTTGCGTTGCTGCAGCGCCATTTCGCCGTCGCGGACGTGTCCTTGATCGGCTTCAGAAAGCCTACGCAAATCACGCACATGGTCATCCCACTTGCCTTCGCGATGGGCTTGAAGCTCCAGGTTATGGCCCCCACACGTCCGCACAGGCGTCAGGCACCAGCTCAGGCGGTGACGCATCATAACGCCAAAGGGACGACCCTCGGCATTGTCCTCGCGAAGGCAGAGGGGACAAAACCGCATGTCCGGGCCTGTGGTGAATTCGGCCGCAAACTCCAGATGGCGGAGTCTGTAGCGGCGCCCGCCGATGGCTGAGATCGTGTTGTGCAGAACAGGTGCCGGGTCTGCTCCAGCCTTGTCACAGAGCTGGATGACGGCCTCCGCCTGCCCGCGCACCAAATCCCCAACTGGAATTTTCAGGTCATTCAGGAACGGGAGCAGACGGCCGGTCGTATGGAAGGCCGCCTGACGCGCAGCCCAAGACATCGGCGTTTCATCGGCGATGAAGGGCAATAGGGGAAATAGATGCGCCATCGCCTCACGCCCTCCGCTTGCTGGATTTACGAGGAGTTGCGGCATCGTGGTCGCCATCCGGATCCAGAAGCCAGTAGGTGTCTGCGTAAAAGACGTTCTGTGCCGCAAGACAGGCCTCATTCATCGCATAGGCTGTTGATTTCCACCCAGAAGTGACCCGGGTTTTCCATCGAGAAGTGACCCACCTCTAATTATGGATTTTGGATCATGCTGGGGTCAAGTCATGGTTGGTCTCCTTCTTTTTCTTGGCGGCGGCAGCTGAGCTTGCCTTGAAGCGGAAGCTGTCGTTGCCGGTCTCAAGGATGTGGCAGCGATGGGTGAGGCGGTCGAGCAAGGCGGTGGTCATCTTGGCGTCGCCGAAGACCGTGGCCCATTCGCTGAAGCTGAGGTTGGTGGTGATGACGACGCTGGTGCGCTCGTAGAGCTTGCTCAGCAGATGGAACAGCAGGGCCCCGCCCGATGCGCTGAACGGCAAGTATCCCAGCTCATCGAGGATCACGAGGTCCAGCTTGGTCAAGCCTTCCGCGATCTGCCCGGCCTTGCCTCTGGCCTTTTCCTGTTCGAGGGCATTGACCAGTTCGATGGTAGAGAAGAAGCGGACCTTCCGGCGGTGATGTTCGATGGCCTGGATGCCGAGGGCTGTTGCGACATGGGTTTTGCCGGTGCCCGGGCCACCGATCAGGACCACATTCTGCGCACCGTCCATAAATTCGCAGCGGTGCAGGGTCCGGACGGTGGCCTCGTTGATCTCGCTGGCAGCAAACTCGAAGCCCGAGAGGTCCTTGTAGGCCGGGAAGCGTGCGGACTTCATGTGATAGGCAATGGAGCGGACTTCGCGTTCGGCCAATTCGGCCTTCAGCAGTTGCGACAGCATCGGGATGACGGCTTCAAATGCCGGTGCCCCCTGCTCGATCAGGTCGGTGACCGCATTTGCCATGCCATACATTTTAAGGCTGCGCAGCATGATGACGATGGCGCCGGCGGCTGGATCATGACGCATGGCGGCCTCCTACGATCTGGGCACGCAGATCATCATAGCGTTCGACATTAGCCTTAGGCTCACGGAGCAGGGCCAGTGCCTGTGGCGTGTCCAATGGCGGGCCATCTATCACCTTACCGTCGATCAGTCGGTGCAGGAGATTCAGCACATGGGTCTTGGTCGGCACGCCCTCGACCAGCGACAGCTCTACGGCCGTGAGAACGGCCTGTTCGTCGTGGTGCAGAACGAGGGCGAGGATATCAACCATCTCGCGATCACCGCCGGGCTTGCGCAGCATATGATCCTGCAACTGCCTGAAGGCAGGCGGTAATTCCAGGAACGGTGCACCATTCCGCAAAGCCCCAGGCTTACGCTGAACGACCGCCAGATAGTGCCGCCAGTCGTAGATCGTCTTCGGCGGCAGATGATGGCTGCGCTGGATCACGCGGGTATGTTCGCACAGGATGTTGCCCTCAGCTGCCACGACCAGCCGGTCTGGATAGATCCGCAAGCTGACAGGGCGGTTCGCGAATGATGCCGGAACGCTGTAGCGATTGCGCTCGAAGCTGATCAGGCATGTGGGGGAGACGCGCTTGCTCAGTTCCACAAAGCCGTCAAAGGCGACCGGCAGCGGCATCAAGGCCGCTTGTTCCTCGGCCCAGACATCGGCGATTGTGCCAAGAAGTTTGCCGTGGGCGGTCTCGCGCCATAGCTCAATGCATCGCCGTTCCAACCAATCATTCAGCGCAGCAAGGTCGGGAAAGTCCGGCATCCCTTGCAACATCTGGTGGCGGGAATCCCGGACGTTCTTCTCGACCTGCCCTTTCTCCCAGCCTGCCGCTGGATTGCAAAACTCGGGCTCGTAGACATAATGGTTCGTCATGGCGAGAAAGCGCATGTTGATCTGGCGCTCCTTGCCACGGCCGACACGATCCACCGCCGTCTTCATGTTGTCGTAGATGCCACGCCCCGGGACACCGCCGAAGACCCGGAAGCCGTGCCAGTGCGCATCGAAGAGCATCTCGTGCGTCTGCAATGGGTAGGCCCGAAGCAGAAAAGCCCGACTGTGTGACAGCTTGATATGCGCCATCTGCAGTTTGGCGCGCTCGCCACCCAGAACCGCAAAATCCTCGCTCCAGTCGAACTGGAATGCCTCACCCGGGCGGAAAGACAGTGGAACGAAGGTGCCGCGGCCCGTCGTCTGCTGCTCGCGCTGCCGATCCGCCCGCCAATGACGGGCAAAGGCTGCCACCCGACCATAGGAGCCGGTGAAGCCGAGCTTCACGAGATCAGCATGCAGTTGCTTCAGTGTCTGCCGCTGTTTGCGTGACTTTCCAGCCTCGGTCTTCAGCCAGGCTGACAGCTTGTCGGCAAAGGGGTCCAGCTTGCTCGGCCGTTCCGGCGTGGCGAAGGAAGGCTCGATCGTTCCCGCCTTCAGATGCTTCTTGACCGTATTGCGAGACAAGCCAGTCCTTCTGGCAATCTCGCGGATCGGAAGTCCGTGCCGCAGCCGAAGCTTCCGGATAATGTTCAATAGTCCCATGTGGATCACTCCGTTGCCCCCCGTCGCTCGCTGCGTGGGGGAAGGGTCACATGGGTCAATTCTCAATGGAAATTATGCGCCCACCCGGGTCACTTCTGGGTGGAAATCAACACTGCCTCGCCATTCCGCCGCCACAGCTTCAAGACTGTCTGCAACAAGATCGGCGGCACAAAGGGTCGCATCGACGGGTGCGCGTTTGCGTCGTGAACATGCCACCAAGATCATCTCGACATCGCCTCCGCCATCACGTCGCACCTTGTGGCGCTCGCACGAGTTTCTGTGACCCCTTTCTGCAATTTGAGGGCCAGCAAGTCAACGATACTACGTCCATCATTCTGAGAGTGCCGCAGTTTTCCACAGCGGAGTTTTGTGCGTCGTTTAAGTCGAGCCACAAGATGTTGTAAAAGCCTATCCGTATGGC